>NZ_JBJIAO010000010.1:0-173916 GCF_045310825.1 Mycobacterium sp. SMC-21
CGAAACAAGAAGGCCTGCCGCACCCGCGAACAGGCCTGACCACCAACACGAGTGTCAAGGATCAACCGAAACAGATCCGTCACCCATCAACCGAAGTCCGACAGCCCCTACTCAAAGCCGCTGCGCCGGTGGACTCAACGACACCCGCCGCGTGACCCGCGCCGAACTGCCCCTACTGTCCGTCGCTTCGACTTCGATCACGGCGATGATGGGTTCGCCTCGTTTCAGTGCGCGAGCGGCCTTGCGCTGCGCGACCGGAGGAATCTCGACAGCAAGCGTGGCTTTGCGCAAGGGCGGCAGGTTCAGCATGGCGGGCCGCAGATGCAGTGTCCGGGGTTGGCGCATCCGGCGGGGGACGTCGATCTCGCCGGTGGCGATGACGTCGCAGGGCAGGCCGGCCGAGCGCACTTGCAGAACCACCGAATCGCCAAGTGGCTGATTGCGTTCGCCGCCGAGCCACAGCCGCACGTTCGGCAGCGTCATCCCGCCGACTTCTTCATCGCGACTTAGCCGCGATGCGATGGCAGCGCTGATCAACCTGCTGGTCAGCCCACCTTTGCGACGTGCCACGACGGTAACTTACGCCGGTTGGCAACGCTGCGAAGCCAGAACCGCGACGTCCACCGAGCTGGACATGCCACACAGGCTGATGCCGCAGAATTGGCCTGTGCGGGTGGCGGCGGTGGTGCGGAGAGCGAGTGTCCTCAGCGCTGCCGACCCCGGACGCATCCGGTTGCGCAGCGCGGCGGCGACCACCTTCTCGCTGCTGCTAGCGATCGGCGCGATGCTGGTGTTCACCCGTGCGGCCGGCCAGCCGGTGACGGTCGCGATGCTGGGCGCGGTGGTGGCGATGCAGGCCTCGGCCGCCGTGAAGGACCGAGACCAGCGCAGCCGCAACATCACGACGCTGCTGCTGTTCTTCCCGGCGATCGGCGCCATGGCCTTGGCCGCATTCCTGGTGCCCCACGGGAAGATCGTCGACGTCGGCTTCATCGCTGTGCTCTTCGCCGCGGTGTGGGTGCGGCGGTACGGGCCGCGCGGAAACGCGCTCGGGATGGTCGCCTTCATCTCGTACTTCTTCGTCATGTTCCTGCGGACCCCGGTGCATCAGATTCCGGTGTTGGCAGTGGCCGTTGCGGTGGGCATCGTGTCGTCACTGTTGGTGCACGTGCTGCTGTTTCCCGAACGGCCACGTGTCGAGGCACGTCGCCTCCTGTCTGCGCTGCGCGCCGCGTCGCTCTCGACACTGGATGTCGCCACCCGGCGCGGCGAGGTGAGCGTCGAGGTCGCCCGGCACCAACTCGACCAGCTCGGTGAGACGGCGCTGCTCATCGACGACTGGCTCGATCGGCATGAGGCCGCCAAATCACTGAGCGTCACCAGTAAGGACCTGGCGCTGCGGGTTTTCGAGGCGCAGATCATGCTGGAGCAGGCGGCGTCGTTCCTGTGGTGGCTGGACCAGGACGAGCCGTGGCCCGACGGCCTGGTTGATGCGGTCGCGGCGCTGCGAATCTGCCTGGACAACAACCCCACCGACGAACAATTGCGGCAGGCCCGGCGGACGGGTGCCGCAGCGGCGGACAATGCCGACCTTTCGACCTCGGCGGGCGTCGCGACCGTCACGGCGTACCGGGCGATGCAGGCGCACTTGGCAATTCACCACATCACCACCAACGCCCGCGGCATCAGCGATGAAGATATCGCCGCCGCCGAAACCGACGGCGACGACGACCATGACACGCCGCAGGGACTGAATCCCAGCACCAAGGCCGCGATTCAGGTCGCGGTGGCGACCAGTGCCGCAACGGTTCTGGGCAATCTGATCTCGCCCGATCGCGGATATTGGGCGGTGCTGACTGCCTTCTTGGTGTTCACGGGCGTCTCGACGCGCGGCGAGATCCTTTCGCGTGCCGGTCATCGCATCGTCGGCACCATCGCTGGGGTGGTGGCGGGCGTGCTGCTCGCCGCGGAGATCGGGCGGAATCCGGCGCTGCAGATCGTCGTCCTCGTGGTCTGCGTGTTCTTCGCGTTCTACCTGGCAACCGTCGCCTACTTCTGGCTGACCTTCTTCGTGACGGTCCTGCTGGCGATGTTGTATGGCCTCCTCGGCAATTTCAGTGCCCAGGTGCTCGAGGTGCGCATCGCGGAAACGGCAGTGGGAAGCCTGGTGGGTATCGCGTCCGCGTACTTCGTCTTCTCCACCAAGACCCGCGCCACGTTCGCCGAAAAGGTCACCGATTACCTCGATCAGATGGAGCGGGTGATCGACACCGCGGTGACGGCGGTACTGACCGCCGGCGATGCCGGCGATCTGGTTGTCGACACCCGCCGGATGGACAACTCGTTGAAGGCAGCCATCACTGCCGGCAAACCGCTTCAGATGGGCCCGGTATCGGAACTGCGGCACGGGGTGCGGCGCCTGATGCGCGGGTTGCAGGTCGCGAACCGTTCGGCGCATGCCCTGGCGCGTGCCGGGGTGACCGCGTCGCATGCCGGGCTGCCTCCCGATGGCGCCGACGACGCGTTGCATCAGGCCGCCGCACGCGCCGATGAAGCGATAGCGCGGGTGCGGAGACTGATCGCCGGCGAGGACGTCGGAGCTGAGAAGCGAAGCGACGCAGCCGTATTCGATGTCGGTCTACCGGAGATGCGGCCAGGCCCGGTGCGGGCGTCGGTGCGGGCGCTCAACATGCTGGATCGGGCCCTGACCGAGGTCACCAGCAGGGTCTGAGTCATGCGTCGGGCCTCCGAGAATCGGGGCTGCCGTTTACGCATCTGAAAGCGGGGAATGCCGGTCGATGAGAGGAGTCGATCGATGTCACTGCGAACCCTGGGCAGGCACGCCTCAGCGCACGTCATCCGCTCCGTCGCGATCGAGGCGCCCGACGGGGTACCGCCGGTGGACGCGCTGGAACAGCTGATCGGTGATGCACGAATCGTCCTCATCGGGGAGGCGTCACACGGAACGCATGAGTTCTACGCCGCACGTGCCGCGATCACGCGGTGGCTCATCCGGCAGAAGGGGTTCTGCGCCGTTGCGGCCGAGGCGGATTGGCCGGACTCCTACCGGGTGAACAGGTTCGTTCGTGGACTCGGTGATGATCGGTCCGCGGATCAGGCGCTGAGTGGGTTCGAACGATTTCCGGCCTGGATGTGGCGCAACGTCGTGGTCCGGGATTTCGTCGACTGGCTGCGCCGCTGCAATACCGAATTCGCCGATCGCAGCGGCAGGCCGGCCGGTTTCTACGGCTTGGACCTCTACAGCATGCACCGCTCCATGAGTGAGGTCATCGCGTACCTCGACAAGGTTGATCCGCGAGCCGCGGGGAGGGCCCGCGAGCGCTACGCCTGCTTCGACCATGTCGCGTCGGCCGAAGACGGTCAGGAATACGGCTATGCCGCGGCCTTCGGCGCGGGGAGGACGTGTGAACGCCAGGCGATCGAACAGCTCTTGGATATGCAGCGCAACGCGGCGGATATCGCCAATCAGGACGGCCTGCTCGGTGAGGACGAGGCGTTCTACGCCGAACAGAACGCGCAGGCCGTTCGTGACGCCGAAGAGTATTACCGCACGATGTTCGGTGGCCGGGTTTCGTCATGGAATCTGCGCGACGAACACATGGCCCGCACGTTGAGCGCGTTGCTGGACCACCTGGACCGCGACGGCGCCAAAGACTCAAAAATCGTTGTCTGGGCGCATAATTCGCACGTGGGTGATGCGCGCGCGACGGAGGTGGGTCGTGATGGACAGCTCACGCTCGGCCAGTTGGTCCGGGAACGGTATGGCCGTGAATGCCGGTTGATCGGCTTCAGCACCTATGCGGGCACCGTGACCGCGGCGAGCAAGTGGGGTGGCGTCGCCCAACGCAAGGCGGTCCGGCCTGCACTCAGCGGCAGTGTCGAGGAGCTCTTGCATGCAGTGGGTGGCATGTCATTCTTCGTATCGCCCCTGCTCACTCGCCAAGCCGCCGAACCGCTTTCGGTGGCGCGCCTGAGCCGCGCCATCGGCGTCATCTACCGCCCCGAGACGGAACGGCAGAGCCACTACTACCACGTGCGTGCCGCCGATCAGTACGACGCGATGATCCATATCGACCGGACCCGGGCGCTGGAACCGCTCGAGCCGACCAGCGTCTGGCACGAAGGGGAAACTCCGGAGACGTATCCGAGTGGGCTCTGAACCGCTTGCCTCAGCGTGAGGTCGATGCCGCGCCTACGGGCGGGAGCGGGCGACCGTCAGCCGTGCAGTCCGTTCTTGATGGCCAGGGCCTGTTTCTGGCCGACGTCGAGCACGAAGTCGGACGGCGGGGTGGCGTCCTTGGGTCCGTCGAATTCGAGGGTAACGAACGCGCGGCCTTCGGTGAACAGCACGACGGTCACCGATTTGGAGTCGTCTGGCGAGTTCCCCGACACCGAAATGCCGCCGCTACCAACCTCGATCGGCGTGGGGGTACCGCCGACCACGCTGCCCCCGAGCGTGGCTTTGGCTGCCTCGAGCGCCGCGGTGGCGGCGGCGGGGTCCGGCAGGATCAGGATGGTGTCGCCGACGACGTGGGTGCGGTCGGCGTTGCCGAACGACGTTGCGACACCGGGTTTACCGCCCGGGTCCGGTACGGGCGGGGTTGCGATGAATTCCTCGGGTGCGACGAGGTCGGTCGCCTTGATCAGCAGCGCCGAGTAGTCGACGGGCTGGGCCGGAGTGGAGGCGGTCGTCGACGTGGCGGCGCTCGACGACGTCGCCGACTTCGACGCGGCGGGTGGCGCAGAATCCTTGCTGCATCCGGTGATCGTCACGATCACCGCCGCGCTGACCGCAACCGCGCCGCCGGCCACCCTCATGCGAGAGCTCATCGGTTTCACTCCTCTCCGGCCCCCGCCGTCAGTTCAGCGGACCGTCCGGCATCGGGGCGTTGCAGCGCGCGCGGAAGTCGGCCGCAGGCTGGCGGATACCCTCGATGTCGGTCTTCACCTGCGGGTTCGCATCCATGTACGCGGTGATATCGGTCCGCATCTGATCCCGAGTCTTGCCCTTGAGACCCGTGAAGAACGCATTCACATCGGGGTGCGTGAACAGGTACGACGCGGTTGCGGCGTTCACGCCGGACATCACGTTCGCGAGGTCGCCGGCAGTGCAGTCCGGCGGGTCGGCAATGGCGGTCGTGGCTGTGCCGATGAACGTCGCACCGGCGATCAGGCCGGCACCGATGATGTTGCGGATTCTCATGTTTGGTTGCTCCTCGAGGTTGTCGAAATAAAGGGATCAGCGACGCGGACCGATACCGCCACCGCCGCCGGGGCGCAGCGGCGGGCGCGGGGGCAGGGGCACGATGACGTCCACGCCCCAGCCGTCGTCGCAATACCAGGGATCAGCGCAGTACGACGGGTAGGCCGCGCTGGGCGGCGTGGGGCCGCCGCCACGAACGTCACCCTGTGCGCACACGGTGGCGTATCCGGCGCCGGTGCAGTCGGCCGAGGCCGGCGCTGCCGCACTGAGGCCGATGGGCACAAACGTGAGCGCCAGACCCAGACTCAGGGAGCGCTGCTTCAGTCGCATGGTCTTCTTCCTTCGAACGGCTGGCTCGCGGTGGTCGGCACGGTGCCGGTGCGCGGAACCGGTGTCGGCTGAGCATAATTGGGCGTTGCCGCTCAAGAAGCGGTTGCGCGATTATTGCGTTGTTTAGGCTGTGTTAATCCTTGGTGCGGTTTGCTGAGCGACCGGGCCACAATCGCCGCGCGAAGCATGGCGGCGGTGGTACCGTCCGTCCCGTCGAGTATGCGTGACGAAGGGGTCAATATGAGCGAGAACAGCCAGGATTGGACCAAACCGGCGGCCATGGCGATCCCCAAGGAGGGCTACTTCGAGGAGGTGCGGGGCCGCTACGGCCCGGTGTTCCCGAAGACGCCGGCCTGCTACGGCTTCTCAATCATCGCGAAGGTGAAAGAGGGCCGCGAGGAAACGGTCAGGGCGTACGGCAAGACCATCGAGGAGACCATCAAGGCGAGCCCGGACGCGTTGGCGCCGCTGCGCTTGCACTACCTGCGCTGGAACCTCTTCGACGTGGGCTCGGGTCTGCACTTTCAGTACATGGGCATCTTCGACACCGATTTCGACAAGTACACCGAGGACGCGGTGGCATTGTTCAGCGCGACCGGCATCACGACGGTGTTCACCAATCTCGAAGGCTTCCCCGAGGATTGGAAGACCAACACCGAGGCGTTCATCAAATTCGTCCGGGACCACCAGCAGCCGAGCTTCCTGGAGTACGGCGAGTATCCCTACGTGACGGCAGACGAGATCAAGAAGGCGTTGCGCCTCAAGGCGGCGTTCTCGACGATGCTCGACCAGATGCAATGAGCGACACCCCGTTGGGTGCGGTCCATGCGTATATCGATGCGTTCAACGCAAACGATCCGGATGCGATGTCGGCTGCCTTCGCTCCCGATGGGGCAATCCTCGATGGCATGGCTCCGCACCTGTGGGTGGGTCCGGCCGCGGCGACGGACTGGTATCGCGATGTCGTCGCCGAAGGGGCTCATCTCGGAGCCGCGAACTACCGGGTCACCCTCGGCGACCCGCTGCACGACGAGACTTCCGGCGACAGTGCGTACGTGGTGGCCCCGGCGACCATGACGTTCGACCTCAACGGCGTCCCCGTGACCCAGACGGGAGCGGTGTTCACCGTGGCGCTGCGCCGGCTTCCGGACGGCTGGCGAGTCGCGGCATGGGCTTGGGCGAAGGGGCAGCGCACACCGTGACGGACACTCCCAACCTGGAATTCGACGACATTCAGCACATCCTGCTGACCCGGACCCCTGCGCTCACCGGGCGCTACGAGTTCCTGACGTTCGACACCCCTGAAGGTGGCCGGGCATGGCTGGCAGAGATGCAGGACAAGGTGCAGTCCGCGACCGACGCCAAGGCGACGATGGACGAGTCCGATCGTTGGGTCACGTTGGCGTTCACCTGGAATGGCCTGCGCGCGTTGGGCGTGCCCGAGGAGTTATTGGCGACGTTCCCCGATGCGTTTCGGGAGGGTATGGCATCGCGGGCCGCCATCCTGGGTGACGTCGGGCCCGCGGCACCGGAGCACTGGGTCGGCGGGTTGGCCGGTGATGACCTGCACGCCATCGCAATCCTGTTCTCCCGCACGGACGAACAGAATGCGAAGTCCATCGCGGCGCATGACGACCTACTCGCGCGGACCGACGGCGTGCGCAGCCTGTCGTATCTGGATCTCAATGCCACGCCGCCGTTCAACTACGCCCACGACCACTTCGGATTCCGGGACCGGTTGTCGCAACCGGTCATGAAGGGGTCGGGGGAGGAGCCGACGCCAGGCTCGGGCGACCCGTTGGCGCCCGGGGAGTTCATTCTCGGGTACGACGACGAGAACGGGCCGGTGGTGGATCTGCCTCAGCCCGAGGTGCTTTCGCGCAACGGCAGCTACATGGCGTACCGCAGGCTCGAGGAGCACGTCGCCGTCTTTCGCGAGTACCTGCGCCAGAACGCGGACAGCCCGGAAGGTGAAGAGCTGCTGGCCGCCAAGTTCATGGGCCGGTGGCGCAGCGGCGCCCCGCTGGTGCTGGCTCCGGACAAGGACGACCCCGAGTTGGGCGCGGATCCGATGCGCAACAACGACTTCAACTACAAGGAAGAGGATCCGTTCGGTTACGCGTGTCCGTTGGGGGCGCACGCACGGCGGCTCAATCCGCGCGATACCGCGCACTACATGAATCGCCGCCGGATGATCCGGCGCGGCGCGACGTACGGCCCGGCACTGCCCGACGGAGCACCGGACGACGGTGTCGACCGCGGTATCGCGGCCTTCATCATCTGCGCGGATCTGGTGCGCCAGTTCGAGTTTGCGCAGAACGTCTGGATCAACGACAAGGCGTTCCACGAACTCGGCAACGAGCATGACCCGATCTGCGGTACGCAGGACGGCACGCTCGACTTCACGGTCCCGAAACGGCCGATTCGCAAGGTGCACAAGGGACTTCCGGCCTTCACCACGTTGAAGGGCGGCGGTTATTTCTTCCTGCCGGGTATCGGCGGCATCCGTTATCTGGCGTCGCTGGGGGACTGAGACTTCTCCACGGCCCGGCGTGGGCCATGTTGTGCAGCCACGCGAGCCCATGTTTCGCATCCGACGGTCGGGGAACCCATCCAGTGGCGGCTGGATGGCTCGGCCGTCGCGAAACCACGACCGGAAAGAGGAGCTCATGGGTAAGAGCGGTCCGGAAGAAGCTGCCAAAGGTCTCGTCGAAGGCATCAAAGGCAAGGTGAAGACGTTGCTCGGTGCGCTGATCGGCCGCGACGACCTGTTCCGTGAGGGCCAGGCGCAGCAGGACAAGGGCGAGGCGCAGCGCGACGCGGCGAAGCGGGAAGCCGAGGCGGAATCCGCCCGGGCGGCCGCAAAGGCGGCAGAGGCGCGGGAGCGCGCGAACCAGCAGGATCAGTAGTTGGCGCTACATCGGAGGGGCGCGCGTATGACTTCATTCGGCTACACCTTGATGACTGAACAATGCGGCCCGAAAGAGCTTGTCAGACATGCTGTTCGGGCCGAGGAAGTGGGCTTCGACTTCGAAGTTTGCAGTGACCACTACTCGCCGTGGTTGGTCTCGCAGGGGCATGCGCCGAACGCCTGGGTGGTGCTCGGTGCCGTTGCGCATGCGACCAGCCGGGTGGAGCTCTGTTCCTACGTCACGTGTCCGACGATGCGGTACCACCCGACTGTCGTCGCACAACAGGCGGCGACGGCACAGATTCTGGCGGACGGCCGGTTCCTCCTCGGGCTGGGCACCGGCGAGAACCTCAACGAACACGTGGCGGGTCAGGGCTGGCCGGCCTACGAGCGCCGCCTCGACATGCTGTGCGAGGCGACCAAGATCATCCGCCAGCTCCTCGACGGCGCGGTCGTCAACCACAAGGGTGAGTACTTCCAGGTCGACTCCGCGCGACTGTGGGATCTGCCTGCCGATCCCGTCCCGATCGGCATCTCGATGACAGGGGAGAAGGCGGTCGGGCGGCTGGCTGACTTCGCCGACTTCATGATCGACGTGTCACCTGACAAACCGATCGTCGACCAGTGGATCCATGAGCGTCGGGTGCAGGGCCTGGAGACGACGGGACGCGCGGTGGCGCAGTTGCCGATCTGCTGGGACCGCGATCGCGACAAGGCAGTGGCGCGTGCGCACGAACAGTTCCGGTGGTTCGGCGGTGGCTGGCCGACGAACGCGGAATTGCCCAACCCCAAGGCTTTTGATGCCGCGACGCGGTTCGTGCGACCGGAGGACGTGGCAGAGCAGATTCCCTGTGGCCCGGACATCGACGCCGTCGTTGAGGCCGTCAGCGCCTACCGGGACGCCGGCTTCACCGATATCGCACTCGTGCAGATCGGCGGAGATTCCCAGGACAGCTTCTTCGATGAGGCGGCCCCGGCGCTGTTGGCGGCACTGCGCGCCGACGCCGCCTGACGGGCGTCGTGTCGCGGAGCGCGGCACGGTCTCACGACGATTGCGCGCGACACGCGCACGGCACGCCAACGTGCGCGACATGTGATGCAGCCGTATCCAAAATGTGACGCGTGTAGACCAGTGTGATCAGAGTGGCCGGAGGGCAGTCAGGCCATTCAGTTCGTGGTTGGGAGCGTCCAATGATGTCTACAGCTCGCAAGGTGGAACGCATCGTCGCGCAGGTCACCGCCGCCGTCACCCGTCGTCCGTCCGACGACCAGGCCTACCGGGCCGAGATGGAGCGCTTGGTCACCGAGCAGGAACTCGCGATGCTGACCAGCAGGTAGTTCTCCTGGCCGTCAGCGGAAGACGCTGAGCAGCGTCCGGCACAGGAACGGCAGGTTCGACAGCGGGATGAACTGCACGAGAGTGCGGCACACGTTGGGCGCTTGAGCCTGTCCAGCCGCGCTACCGCATACCGGCCATGCGCCGATTCCCTGTGTCTTCATGACATTTCGGGCCACGCGGATCTGTTCTCCGCGGCTGGCCGCCGCCGGTGAGCCGGTGCCGCCGTTGGCGGTCCAGGTGCCGGGGCTGAATTGGAGCCCGCCGTAGTAGCCGTTGCCGGTATTGGCCGACCAGTTGCCCCCCGATTCGCACTGGGCGATGGCGTCCCAGTTGGGTTCGGCGTTTGCCTCGGAGATCGCCAACGACAGTTGGGAGATCGCGAGGACGCCGGAGATGGCGACCGCACGAACAAATAGGTGCCCGCTCATACCCACCTCGATCCTGTTGTGCGAACGGCCTGATTCCGCTCGCAAAAATGGTTCGCAATTGACGCATGGTGCTGTCTATACAGACGTTAAACCTGATAATCAGCTGTGCTAATGGGGTAATTGTTATTCTTCGAGTAATTTTAGTGTTTCTGCATATTTCTGATGCAGAAGCGACGGCGCTGACTGTTGTTACTGGGCGTGTCGCTGCAGGTCAGTGAGTTGTTACGTGAGTAGTGTTTACCGTGTGGTTATAGGCACTACTGGGGCCTGTGATTCTTTTGTTATTAGTGATTCAATCGCGCTCAGTGATGCAATTGTTATTGAAGTGATCTGAGTTACTAATCCACATTAGAGTTTCCTATGTGACAGCTGTGACTGCTGTTACTAGAGTGAATTGGACCGTCTGGCATTCGTTCGGAATGGTCCTGGCGTCCCGAATCGGCCGGGCGCAAACTGGTCACAAGGCGGAAACCGGCATGGCGACGAATGCCCGAGCAATGACGAGTGCAATGAACGCGATGAACAAGACAGCGCGGCTGGCCGCCGGACTGTCGGCGGCTCTCTGTGCCGGATTCCTCACGGCGCCGACCGCGACCGCCGACCAGCCGGCCACCTGCCAGAGCCGGCACGTCGACGGCGTCGAGGAGGACGTCTGCGTCGGCATTCCGGGACAGGCCGGCGGCGCCAACCCGCGCGACCTCTTTCCGGGCGTCGTGCCCGAGCTGTATTTCGGCGTGGGGATCGGCTAGCCCGAAGCTCACGAGCCTCATGCGGTCAGCACAGCCGGCGCACAGCTACCGCCACCATCATCGAATTCTGTGACGACGACGCTCCTTGCCGACGCCTCCGGCGGCCCCGCCGCCCCGACTCTTCCGCCCGTTGTCGCCCCCAATCACCACGGACTGTCCCTGCTCTACGGCTGGCTGCCGGTGACCATCCAGGTGATCGCCGCGATCGTGCTGCTCGTCGCCATCGGCTGGCGGGGCCGGCGGTGGCGCTACCTGTGGCTGCCGGTCTGCGCCATTCTCGGCATCGCGGCCGCCGCATGGGCGAACTGGTTCACCACATCGCAAGGCCTGGCGGGGAACCCGGCGCCGCCGGCCCTGTGGATCTGGGTGGGCCTGTCGGGCCTGGCGCTGGGCGTGCTGATACTCGGCTGGCGCGGCACCCCGTGGTGGCGCCGCGGCGTCGCGGTCCTCGCCGTGCCGCTGTGTGTGCTCAGTACCGGCGTTGCCCTCAACGACTGGGTCGGCTACTTCCCGACGGTGCAGACCGCGTGGGGCGAGCTCACCGCCGGCCCGTTGACCGACGAGACCGAGATGTCCAGCGTCACCTCGATGAAGGCCGCCGGTGTCGTCCCGTCGCACGGCGCGGTGGTCGAGGTGGACATCCCGGACACCGCATCGGGCTTCAAACACCGCACCGAGATCGTCTACCTGCCGCCGGCATGGTTCGCGCGCAACACCCCGCCGCTGCCGGCTGTGATGATGGTCGCCGGCGAGTTCAACACCCCGGCGGACTGGCTGCGCATCGGCAACGTCGCCAGCCTCTTCGACAACTTCGCCGCGACCCACGGCGGCAACGCGCCGGTGTTCGTCTTCGTGGACGCGGGCGGTTCGTTCAACAACGACACCGAGTGCGTCAACGGCCCGCGCGGCAACGTCGCCGACCACCTCACCAAGGACGTCCCGCCCTATATGGAATCGACGTTCGGCGTCAGCGCCACACCCGCCAACTGGGGCGTCGTGGGCTGGTCCATGGGCGGCACCTGCGCGGTGGACCTCTCGGTGATGCACCCCGAGCAGTTCGGCACGTTCGTGGACATCGCCGGGGACATGGGACCCAACGCGGGTACCAAGGAGCAGACCATCGCCCGGCTCTACGGCGGCAGTGAAGCTCAGTGGGCGGCGTTCGATCCGCGCACGGTGATGGCCAAACACGGTCCTTATCAAGGTGTTTCGGGCTGGTTCGCCATCTCGTCGGATGCCCCGACGCAGTGGAAGGGCGCCAAGGCACACCCCGATGCCATCGGCCTCGGCGGCCGCGACGGCGCCGGCAACCCGGGCGACCAGACCGAGGCCGGGAAGACGCTGTGTGCCCAGGGGCGTCAGCTGGGCATCGACTGCGCCGTCGTGGCGCAGCCGGGCAAGCACGACTGGCCGTTCGCGGTGACGGCGTTCCAGACCAGCCTGCCGTGGCTGGCGGGACGCGTCGGCACTCCCGGTGTGCCGGTGACCGGGTTCCCGGCGGGATCGACGACCCCCGCACCGCCCGCCGGCCCGGCCGCGACGATCGCGGCCGGAACAAACCCGGGCAAGTAGACGTCGAATGTAACGCCGAGCCCGTCTAAGTAGATGGACTCGGTGAGACGTTGCGACACAGCAGGGAGTCGATGCGCGATGGGTACTCGAACCGATAAAACCGATAACAAAAATTTTGGCCAGGCACGCCGGCAGAGCCGGCTCGTGGGAGTCGTCGCCACTGGTGTGGTGACGACGTTGACCGCGCTCACCGTGGGCGCGGCGCCGGTGTCCGCCAAACCGAGCAGTGATTCAGACAGCTCGAGCACCACCACGCTGGTGCCGAAGCCGCCGCGGCAGGATTCGTCCGCTGCGCAGGACGGCTCCGGTTCCGGTGGCGGCTACGGGCAGGACGGCGGCCAGCGGGGACGCAAGCAGCGCGAGCAGCCGGTAGAGGCAGAGGCGCCGAGCCGGCCTGTTCCTGCCGACGTTCCCGCCGTTCAGGCCAAGCCGCCGGCCGATCCGCCCGCGGCGCCCGTCACCCCGGTGGCGCCGGTGATCGCCGCTCCGGAGAACAAGGTCCCGGAGAACAAGGCTCCCGAGAAGGCACCGGAGAAGACGCCACAGGCTCCGGCGACCACGACCCCGCCGGTCGAGACGCCTGTCGTCGCGGCCCCGCCGTCGCACACCGAGGCTCCCGCGCCGACCACCAAGGTCACCAAGGCGCAGGAAGCGCCTGTCGACCCGACCACGCCGGCGCGGCCATCGACCGCCGTCGCCGAGCCCGACAAGTCGGCGCCGTCCGCCACCTCGGTGACGCAGGGCCCGACCACCGCGCTCGCCGAGCGTCCGGCGCCGGCCGGTGCTGTCGATCCGGACAAGTCGACGGCGCCCACGGATCGCACTGTGGCAGAAGGCAAGCCGGTCGCCGGTGTGGAGGGCCAGCTCGGTGAGCGCGTCGAGGCCGGGCCGGGACGGGTCGAAGCCTCGGCCTCCGCGTCGGCCACGGTGACGGCAGGTTCGTCGAAGTCGGCGTCGCCGTCGACCGCCGCGGCCCGCGAAGTCCGCGACGTGAAGCCGATCGAGCTGCTCAAGCCCGAGACGCTGACCGCTCCGGTCGAGGACATCGCCACCGCAAAGGCCGCCGCAGCAGTCGACGTGAAACTGCCTGCGCCGGCCCCGGTGCACGACGTGGCCGATCTCGCCAAGGTCGTCAACGTCGCCAACTTCCAGTTCGACAGCCGCGCCGACTGGAACCTTCGTGACAACCGGCGGGACTGGGACCGTCGCGACGACCGGCCCATGGGCCGGGACTGGGACAACCGCGTGCGGCAGTGGCGGCCGGACTGGGTGCAGTACGACGACTACTACCGTCCGGTGCTGTTCAACCCGTACCGCGACCCCGTGCGGGTGGTGTACGTCTACCGGAACGCGCCGCGCATCGTGTACATCCCGCCGCTACAGCGCATCGTCATGGAGGTCGCCGACCTCGCGGCGTACAGCTTCACCGCAGTCGTGGTGAACGCCGTCAACACCGCCGTCAACGTGGCAGTCGGCAGCTTCTTCGGTGGCGGCTACTACCCGGGTGTCGGCGTGCCGCTGCCCCCGCCGCCTCCGCCGGTGCTGAGCTACGCGAATGTGCCTGTCCAGGTTCGCTATTCGGATGCGGTCTACCAGCCGTTCCGGGTGCAGCGCATCGTCGACGCCGGTGACGACGTGCAGTACGGCGAACGCCGCGTGCTGCTCGACGGTGTCACCCCGGCCTGGGGTCAGTGGACCCAGAGCCCCAGTGGCGAACGGCAATTCGAGGTGCACCGGACGCAGCAGTTCCCGGGCCTCGACGAGCCGCGTGAGGCGCCGCTGCCCGGTGACTACAACCTGCAACTGGTCAACGACCAGAAGGGGCTGGAGAACCCGAACAAGGCGCTGACCATCGCCGCGGTGACCTGCGGCGTGCTGAGCCTCGGTGCGGTCGGCCTGGCCGTCTACATCGGGCGCCGTCGCCGCGAGGTGGTCTGACGTTGTCCCCGCGGTCAGTCGCGCTGCTCGAGCCGGCTGCCGCGGGGAAACGTGATCGACATGATGTCGCTGGGACGTGACAACGCGATGCGGTGCCACGTCCCACTCGGCACGACCAGCGCGTGTCCCGTCGTCAGGGTGACACCTGGACCGTCGTCGGCAGCCCTTAGGAACAGCCGAATCTCCCCGGCGAGGCAGACGACGAGTTCGTCTGCCTCCGTGTGGATTTCCCAATAGTCCGCATGCACCTCGGCGTCGGTCTCCGCGTGGAATGTCATGACGTGCCACCCTGGCTCGCCGGAGCCGAACGTGCGCTCGGCCGGTTCGATGCGGCCGTCGTCGTAGAGATGGACGAACGAGGCGAACAGATCGACGGCGGTGGTCATGCCGGCACCGCCCGCAGGTCCGCCGAGCCGGCGGTCAACCCGCGGCGCAACGCACCGCTGATCTCGGCGAGCAGACGAACCGAGACGTCGGCACCGAGGATCACCTGAGATCCGTGGAACGTGCCGGGCCACTGGTGCAGTTCGACGGACACGCCGGCCTGCAGCAGCCGGATCCCGAATTCGAGCGCTTCGTCGCGGTTGGGGTCGAACTCCGCGGTGGCGAGGTACGTGGGCGGCAGCCCGGACAGATCCTCGGCCCGGGCCGGTGCCGCGTAGGCCGTCGCGGGTCGGCCGCCGAGATAGTGCCGCCAGCTGGCGGCGACCTTGGCGCGCGTCATGAAGACGGTGTCGGTGAAGGTGCGGGCCGACCAGCTGCGCTGACGGTCGTCGAGCGGTGGCTGGTTCAGCAGTTGAAAAGCGATCCGGGGGCCACCCTCGTCACGTGCCCGCAGCGCGGCCGCGGCGGCCAGGTTGGCGCCCGCCGCATGACCACCGACGGCGATGCGGCCCGGCTCGACACCGAGCTGTGACGCATTCGCCGCCAGCCAGGTCAGTGCCTCGTAGACGTCGTCCAGCGCTGCGGGATAAGGGTTTTCGGGTGCGCAGCGGTAGCCGACGGACACCACGACGACGTTGGTGGCCTGGGCGATGCGCGCGGCCCAGGGGTGCTCGGTGTCGAGATCACCCATGACGAATCCGCCGCCCCGCAGCCACAGGATCGCGCCGACCGGTTCCGCGGGTTGGTACAGCCGTACCGGAACGTCGGGGCGGCCGGGAACGCTACGGTCGCTGATCTGCAGGCCGGCGGTGTCGGGAGCGGGCACGGCGGCGGACAGTTCGGCGAGCCGCCGGCGGGCGGCCACCGGGTCGTCCAACTCGGCTTTCGGGAACAGCGACAGGAAGGGCTGCAGCTCGGGGTCCATGCCACCACGATGGCGGCCCGGTGGGGCGGTGTCTTGGAGGAATGTTCCCGCGGACTACCGCCACGCCACGGGATCGACGTCGAGCCACGGCGCCTCGGCGACACCCGCCGGCGTCAACCCCGCGAACAACCGGGCGTCGCGGTGCAGATGCGATTGGTCGGCATAGCCGCAGGCACCGGCCACCTCGGCGGGCGCGGCGCCGGTCGCAAGGCGGTGCGCGGCGTCGTCGAACCGGATCAGTTGTGCGGCCCGCTTGGGTGGCAGGCCGATCTGCGTGCCGAACCGATGCCACAGTCGCTTGCGACTCCAGCCGATCTCGTCGGCGACGTGCTCGATCCGGACTTGTCCACGGCTGCGCACCATCGCGTGCCACGCCGCGGCGACCTCGGGGTCCGCGGCGGGCCCGGTTTCGCGCCGGTGCGCCAATTCCGTTGTGGCGATGGCGAACCGCTCGTCCCACGACGATGCCGTGTGCAGCCGCTCGCACAGGCGCTCGGCGGCACGGCCCCAGACCGCGTCGAGGGGCAGCACCCCGGTGGGGTCGCAGTCGCCGAACACCGTGTGGGCGAGTGTCGGCGACAGCCGGATCTGGAGGCAGTCGACGTTGTGGCCGACAGCGACCACGGTGCCGGGCGTCAGGCCGACGACCCCGCCGCCGGTCCGGCGTGCGCCTGTGGCGTCGACGAGTACACCGTCGCCGAACTCGATGAACACCGTCACCGCGGGGTAGGGCACGAGCTGCAGCGCGAGTTGCGACGGTGCCCGGCCGCGGAAACCGGCCATGGCCAGCCCCGGCTGCCGATGCGCCGGAATCGCGAGGTCCCACACGGCGGCACTCAGCCGCCGCGTGCTCGCTTCCATGTCTCGATGGTAGGCGTGGCGCGGGCTTGCCGAGGGTTCTCGACACAGCCGAGTCCGGACTCCGTAAGGTGACTCTGTAACAGCGTTACGGAACGCCGGATCAGCAGAGGTGGACAGTTGAGAACCGTATCGATCGACGCCCCCGGGAATGTCTACGTCGACACCGTGCCCGACCCGGCGCTGCCTGGGCCCGACGGCGCCGTCGTCCAGATCACCACGGCGGCCATCTGCGGATCGGACCTGCATTTCTACGAAGGCGACTACCCGTTGGCCACGCCGCTGGCGCTCGGTCACGAGGCCATCGGCACGGTCGTCGAGGTGGGTCCGGAGGTGCGCACCGTCAAAGTCGGTGACCCGGTGCTGATCTCGTCGGTGGCGGGTTGCGGCCACTGCGTCGGCTGCGACACCAAAGACCCGATCACCTGTGTATCGGGCCCGCTGATCTTCGGCTCCGGGGTGCTCGGTGGCGCGCAGGCAGAACTGCTCGCGGTGCCGTCCGCCGACTTCCAGTTACACCGGCTGCCAAGCGATCTCAGCACCGAGGCCGCGCTGCTGCTGACCGACAACCTGGCCACCGGCTGGGCCGCGGCGCAGCGCGCCGACATCCCGCCCGGCGGCACCGTTGTTGTCTTCGGTCTGGGTGCGGTCGGCCTGTGTGCGGTGCGCTGCGCCATCGCGCAGGGTGCGGGTCAGGTGTTCGCCGTCGACCCGGTCGAGGGGCGCCGCGAGATGGCCGCGCTCAGTGGCGCCACCGCGATCACGCCGGAGCAGATCGGCGCCGTCCACGAAGCGACGGGCGGCAGGGGAGCAGCCGCGGTCATCGACGCTGTCGGCAACGACACCACCATGAACGCGGCGCTGGCCACCGTGCGCGCCGGCGGCACGGTGTCCGTCGTCGGCGTGCACGACCTCAACCCGTTCCCGTTCCCCGCGACCCTGTCACTCATCCGCAGCATCACGCTGCGCATGACCACTGCGCCGGTCCAGCAGACCTGGCCGGCGTTGATCCCGCTGCTGCAGTCGGGCCGGCTCGACGTCGACGGCATCTTCACTCACGCCATGTCGCTCGATGACGCGCCGAAGGCCTATGCCGCGGTTGCGGCCCGGACCGCGGATTGCATCAAGGTCACGCTGACCCCGTAGTGATGATGGCCAATCAGGAGACCCTGGACCTCACGCTGCCGCGACTGCGCATGCGGGCGCTGGCGTGGGGGCCGGCTGACGGACGATTGATGTTGTGCCTGCACGGTTTTCCGGACAGCGCACATGGCTGGCGCCGGGTCGCCCCGCTGCTCGCCGAGGCGGGCTACCGGGTTGTGGCACCCTTCATGCGCGGCTACGCCCCGAGTGGCGTGCCCGCCGACGGCAACTACCACGTCGGCGCGCTGGTGTCCGACGTGCTCGACCTCTACGACGCGTTGGGCGGCGGGCCCGACGCGGTGCTGGTGGGGCATGACTGGGGCGCCTTCGCCGCCAATGCCGTTGCCGCGTATCAGGATTCGCCGTTCGCTGCGGTGGTCTCGATGTCCGTCCCGCCGCTGGCGGCAATGAGCCAGGCCAAGTTCAGCCCGGCCCGCACCGCCCGGATGGGCCTGGTCCAACTCCGAATGAGTTGGTACATCATGTACTTTCAGCTCCCCTGCCTGCCGGAACGCACGCTGCACCGGGTCATCCCGCGACTCTGGCGCGACTGGTCGCCGGCCGGCACCGACGTCGCCGCGGATGTCGCGACGACGCTCGCGGCGCTGCCGACACCCGAGCACCGTGCGGCCGCCGTCGGCTACTACCGGGCGCTGGTGCGGCCGGGCAGTGTCGGTGGGCCGTACGCCGAGTTCGAACGCTATCTGCGGGAGCTGCCGTGCGCGCCGATCCTGTACCTGCACGGTACGGACGACGGCGCCATGCAGGTGGGCTACACCGAGCAGCTGCTGACCGCGCTGCCGGCCGGTTCGGTGGTCCGAACCATCGACGGGGCAGGGCATTTCCTGCAGGTCGACCGTCCGGCCGACGTGGCCGCGGCGATCCTGAGCTACGTCGGGCGCAGCTAGGCGGCGCCGTTGCGGTGCTCGCGACCCTGACAACAGGGTGATTTTCGACGCCGGTTCCGCCACCTGGTCAGGGCCGCGGAACCGGCGGCCGGCATGTGCCCCCTTCAATTACATCGTGTCATTGACAACGCGTAATTATGGGCGCAAGCTGGTGCCATGACCACGACAAAGCGAATTGTCTTCATCGGTGCAGCCGGCGAGATGTGCCGCGTCGCCATCGAACGTTTCGCCACGGCGGCCGGCGACGGCGGCTGGGCGCTCGAGCTCTACGACATCCGGCCCGAACTCCTGCACGACTTCGCGGCGAAGCTGCCCGGCACCGCGACGGTCGGCTCGTTCGACCTCTTCGACGGCGGCGCGTTGCGCCGGGCCATCGAGGGTGCCGACCTCGTCGTCCTCGGCGCGGGGCCGTACAACCGCACCGCCGAGCCGGTGATGGCCGCCTGCATCGAGAAGAAGGTGCCCTACCTGGATCTCGACGACGACGAGGCGAGCACCCGCGCGGCGCTGGCACTCGACGCCAAGGCGAAGGCCGCGGGCGTGCCGATCCTGATCTGTTGCGGGGCCTCACCCGGATACACCAACGTGATGACGGCGGACGCCGCTCGCGACATGGATGTTGTTGAGCGCATTGACATCTGCTGGGTCACCGGCGACGAAGGACCGGTGCCGTATGGCCGCGCGGTGCTCGACCACGCGATCCGGGGCTTCGCCGGGCCGTGCTGGACCTGGGAAGGCGGCCGCGCCGTGCAGCATCAGACGTTCATCGAGAACGACGTCTTCGACGTCGGCAACTCACTCGGCGATGCCTACCGGTTCTACGAGTGCGCGCATCCGGAAGCGGTGACGTTGCCGCGGCGCTGGCCGGGCGCCGACCGGGTTCGCGTGCTGGGCGCGCTCGACCCGCCACCCACGAACGGCATCATGCGCGGCGTCGCAGTTGCCGTACAGGACAACAAGATCACCATGGACGAGGCCATCGACTTCGTCAACGACCTGCTGACCGACAAGACCGGCTCGGTCAAGGTGTGGCGGCACGCGCTGTCCGGGCTCTGGGGCACCATCCGTCGCGGCGAGATCGGGGCCGTCGAGGTGCTGAAGTTCATGGCGACATCGGCGGCCAAGAAGCACCCGCCGTTCCGGGGCACCAACTACGTGCGGGTGACCGGCACCCGCGATGGGCAGCCGGTGGTTTCCGTGCGGCGGGCGCCCGTGAGTGGGCCGGGCACGCCGTGGACCACCATGGCGTCGCTCACCGGATCGGCCACCGCGGCGTTCATGCTGTTGGCACTCGATCGGTTGGGTGAACGGTCGGGTGTCCTGGCGCCAGAGGACTGGGCGGACCCGGAGACGTTCTACCGCGCGCTGGCGGCGACCGGCCGGGCGCCGCTGCACCAGGTGGTCGAGGCAGTGGTCACGCCGAGCACCGCGGTGACCTCCCGGAAGGCGGTCTCGGCATGAACCTGTTGACGGAAACCGGTTGGGCCGAGGTACCGGTCGGCGAACCCGCGCTCGCCGGCGAGGTGACATGTGATGTCGCGGTCGTCGGGGGCGGCGTCGGCGGGATGACGGCAGCCCTGCGGCTCGCCGAGTCCGGTGCCGACGTCGTGCTGATCGAGGCACAGACCTGCGGCTGGGGCGCCAGTTCGCGCAACGCCGGCTATGTCACCAACTCGATCGCCGCTGACCCGGCGCTCCTGGCGCTGCTGTTCCGGCGGGAAAAGGTCCGCGCGCTGTTCCAATTCGCCGAATGCGCAGTCGAATTCACCGAGGAAGCCATTGCGCGCCGGGGCATCGACTGCGACTTCGAGAAGGTCGGCATCGTGCAGGCCGCCGTGTCGAAGGGGCAATTGCGCAAGGCCCGCCGCAACGCGAAGATCATGGCGGAGGCCGGATCGTCGGCCGAATTCGTCGAAGGACCCGCGGCGGGGTTGCCGGACGGGTTCCTCGGCGGCATGCGCGAGGGCATCGGCGGCACCCTGAACCCGGGCAAGTACGTGCTCGGTCTCCGTGACGCCGTCTTGCGCTCGGGGGCAAGGGTTTTCGAGCATACGGCCGTGCAGGACGTCGATGCGGGTCCGGCCGGGGTGACGGTCCGGACCGCAGGTGGTCGCGTCCGCGCCAAGCAGGCGCTGCTCACCGCCAACGCCTACGGCAAGGACCTCGCCGTCACGCCGCGGCGGCTGGTGTCGCCGGTGTGGACCTCGCTGGTGGAGACCGAGCCGGTCGCACCGGAACGGCTGGATGCGATCGGCTGGACGAGTCGTGCACCCCTGGTGACCGCCCACATGATCCTGGAGAGCTACCGCGTAACCCCCAGGAAAACCATCGTTTTCGGCACGCGCCGGCTGGAGACCACCAACGGCCCGCTGCGCGCACGGACGCCGTCGGCGCCCGTCGTCGACGACCTCGTGCGCGGCTTCCGGGAACGCTTCCCCGGACTGAGTGATGTTGCGCCTGGGCGGGCGTGGGGTGGCTGGATCGGCATGAGCTCCACGTGGCTGCCGGTCGCCGGAGAAGCGGCGCCCAATGTCCTGTATTCGTTGGCGTGCAACGGACATGGCTTCGCCCAGGCACAGTATGTCGGCAGCATGCTCGCCGACAGGCTGTCCGGCGCACCCGTGCCGGACGACCTCGCGGCCATCTGGCACGAGGGCCGATTCTGGCCCAGCTTCGTCAGCCAGCCGGCGCTGACCCTCGGCTGGTTCGGCGACCGGGTTCTCGACCGTCTGGCCCGGGTGTAGCCATGGACGTCATCGGCGCGCTGTTCGTCCTCGCGGACCTGCTCATGATCTTCGCCGGGTTCACTTACGGGTGGAAGTTCATCCGGCGCCATGGGAACTACCTGCTCGGCCTCGAATGGATCATCGTCGCGACCTCCGGGGTCAACTTCCTGCTCTACGCGGTGCTGCGGCTGAGCCAGGACAGCCCGAGTTTCCACGTCGCGATCTTCTTCGACGCGTTCTCCCGGTCGGTCGGCATCACCTTGATCCTCGTGTTGGGGTTGATGGCGGTGACCCACGGCTACAAGCCGTCGCGCGCCGTCGACATCGGTGTCTTCGCGCTCGCCGGTGCGGTCGGTCTCGGCCTGACGTTCTACGCGCTGCGGACGGCGTCGCCCGTCACCCACCACATCGGGTTGGCCGGCGCGGTGTTCCTGGTCACGGTCAACGTCCTCACGAGCATCTTCCTCGTCTATTTCGCGGCCCGGCTGTGGCGCGTGGGGGAGCGCAAACATGCGGTTCTCGTCGGCGCCGTCACGGCGATGGGAGCCGTCATCGCCGCGACGTACGACTTCTATGACGTCCCCGGTGATGATCCGAACCGGACGATCTTCTACACCGCGGCGTTGACGACGTGGGGGCTGCAGTTGATCGTCTACTACTACGCCTACCGCGCACTGGACAAACACAATCGAGCGGTTGTGATGAACTAGGGACACGATGAGCAGACGTCCGAAGCACGACCCCAAAGAGTCTGAACGCGAGATCCTCGTCGCCGCGGAGGAGTTCTTGCGGGAGCGGCCCTTTCGCGAGATGACGGTCGACGCCGTGATGAGCCGGACCGGGCTCAAGCGGCCGGCGTTCTACGTGCACTTCCGCGACCGCCACGACCTGGCGCTGCGCGTCGTCGAGCATCTCGGGATGGAGATCGGAGAAATGGTCGACCGGTGGCTCGTGGGAACCGATCTCGTCAACGATGCCCGGTCGGCATTCCGGGGCCTGACCGAGGTCTACTCGCAGCACGGGCGCGTCTTGCGTGCGCTGTCGGATGCGGCGGGCTCCGACGAGAAGGTCGAGGCCGCATACGCACAACTGATTCAGCAGTTCATCGACGCCACCGCCAAGCGCATCGCCGACGACCAGGCGGACGGGAAGATCAAGGCCGGCCTCGATGCGGTGGAAACCGCGCGGGCCTTGGTGTGGATGGACGAACGCTATCTGACACAGTCGTTTTCGGCCGAGCCGCACCCGGATCCCGATGTCGTCGTCGAGGTGCTGTACAACATTTGGATGGCAGCGTTATACGGACCGCGGTAGTCATGCGGGTACAACTGCAGATCGACGGAGCACCGCAGCGGGCGGCCGACCACGCCCGCGAGCTGGCGGGTCTCGGTGCCGACGGGGTGTTCACCTTCGAAGGCCCGCACGATGTCTTCCTGCCGCTCGTCGCGGCGGCCGGCGCGGCGAACGTGGACCTGATGACCAACGTCGCGATCGCCGGCCCGCGCAGCCCGCTGCATCTCGCGCACGCCGCCTACGACCTGCAGGTGTACAGCGGTGGCAGGTTCCGGCTGGGCCTGGGCTCACAGATCAAGGTGCACATCGAAAAGCGTTACGGCGCACAGTGGGCCAAACCCGCCGAGAAGATGGCCGAGACCGTCACCGCGATCAAGGCGATCTTCGACTGCTGGGAAGGCAAGGCGCCGTTGAATTTTCGCGGCAAGCACTTCACCCACACCTTGATGCCGCCGAACTTCAACCCCGGGCCCAACCCCTTCGGTCCGCCGGCGGTGCTCATGGGGGCGCTGGGGCCGATCATGACCCGCACCGCCGCGCAGGTCGCCGACGGGCTGCTGGTGATGCCGTTCCACAGCGCGCGGCATTTCGCCGACCGGACCCTGACGGCAGTGGGGGAGGGCTTGCAGATCGCCGGGCGCGCGCCCGGCGATCTGCAGATCATCGCGCAGGCCATGGTGGCGGTGGCACGGACCGAGGTAGATCTGACCGCGGCGATCAACGGCGTCGCCACGCTGATCGCGTTCTACGGCTCCACGCCCGCCTACCTGCCGGTGCTCGAGACCGAGGGGTGGGCGGACCTGCAGCCCCAACTCAACGCGATGTCCAAGGTCGGTGACTTCGCGGGCATGCGCGCCTTGATCAGTGACGACATGGTGCGCACCATCGGCATCGTCGGCACCCCGGAGGAATGCGCCGCCGAGATCGGCCGCCGCTTCGGCGGACACGTCGACGAAATCTGTTGCTATTTCCCGGGTTACGAACAGCGGCCCGAGGACGTACGGGACCTGGTCACGGCCCTGCACACCCAGTGATTTGTGCACGAAAATCCGCGGTCCGCGCGGAAAATCGTGCACAAATCGCTAGGAGACTACGGTGCCTGGACCCAGTTCCAGACGCTCAGGTCGCCCTTGGGGTAGTTCTGGCAGACGTCGGTGGCCTTGGCGACGACGCCCTTGTTGTTGAAGAAGATCTTGGCCCAGTTGCCCCAGTGCGTGGCCACCTGCTCGTAGTAGACGTTGGTGGCGGTGTCCTCGGAGTACTGGCGGCGGCCGACCGGGTCGAGCGAGAAGAACCAGTGGATGCGGTCCTGGGCCATCTGCTGGATGTCGGCCGGGCGGTTGTGCATGTCGATCATGTACCGCGAGTAGTAGACCGGGCTGGTGTCGCGGGCGGCGGCCAGGTACTGCTCGGCATCACAGGTCGTGATGATGATGCGGTGGGGGATCGGGTAGTCGTCGGTGGCATCGGCGGCTGCCGGTCCGGCGAGCGTCGTCGCGACCGCGCCCAGGGCTGCGACCGCGGTACCGGCGCGCTTCAGGCCACGCTTGATCTGGACCATAGTCATTACTCCTGTTTCCTAGATACCTGTGCTGCTGGAGGCTGATTGCAGTTCGCCGGTCGGCTTGGGCTGGGGCCACGGCTCTGGCACCGGACGCTGACGCACCCGCTGCGGCCACCAGAACCACTTGCCCATCAGGGCGGCGATGGCCGGTGTCATCAGAGATCGGATGATCAACGTGTCGAACAACAGACCCAGACCGATGGTTGTTCCCACCTGACCGACCACGTGCAGCTCACTGACCGCCATGGACATCATGGTGAAGGCGAAGACCAGGCCGGCCGAGGTGACCACGGAACCGGTGCCGCCCATCGACCGGATGATGCCGGTGTTGAGGCCGGCGTGGATCTCTTCCTTGAACCGGGCGACGAGCAGCAGGTTGTAGTCCGCGCCGACGGCCAGCAGGATGATGACCGCCATCGCGATGACCATCCAGTGCAGGTTGAGCCCGATCAGGTGCTGCCACAGCAGAACCGACAGACCGAATGATGCGCCGAGTGAGAGCACCACGGTGCCCACGATGACCGCCGCGGCCACCACGGATCGCGTGATGATCAGCATGATGACGAAAATCAGTGCGAGCGCGGAGATTCCGGCGATCAGCAGGTCGTAGTCGGCACCCTCCTGCAGATCCTTGAAGGTCGCCGCGGTGCCGCCTAGATAGATCCTGGAGCCCTCCAGGGGAGTGCCCTTGATGGCCTCCTTGGCGGCGTTCTTGATCGCGTCGATGTGCGAGATGCCTTCGGCACTCATCGGTTCGCCCTCATGCGAGATGATCAGCCGCACGGCTTTGCCGTCGGGCGAGATGAAGTTCTTCATGCCGCGCTTGAATTCGGCGTTGTCGAAGACCTCGGGCGGCAGGTAGAACGAGTCGTCGTTGCGGGAGTTGTCGAACGCCTCGCCCATGGCGCTCGCGTTGTCCTGCTGCGCCTGCATCTGATCCTGCAGACCCTTCTGGGTCTGGTACATGGTCAGCATGTACTGCTTCATGTTGGTCATCGTCGAGATCATCTCGGGCATCAACGCGACCATCTGAGGCATCAGCTTGTCGAGCTTCAGCATGTCCGGCATCAGGTTCTGGATGTCGTCGGTCATGGTGTCGATGCCGTCGAGGGTGTCGAAGACCGAGCGCATGGTCCAGCAGACCGGGATGTCGTAGCAGTGCGGTTCCCAGTACAGATAGTTGCGGATCGGCCGGAAGAAGTCGTCGAAGTCCGAGATGTGGTCGCGCAGGTCGGCCACGTCCAGGGTCATGTTCACCATCTTGGCGACCATGCTGTGCGTGGTGGCCGCCATCTGGGTGGTGATGCCCTGCATCTTCTTCATCGTGTCGATGTTGATCTGCATGTCGTTGGCCTGCTTGAGCATGTTGGCCATCGAGTCCTGCGCGTACTTCTCGTTCATCTTCTGAGAGGTGCCGCTCATGCTCATCAGGAACGGGATCGAGGTGTGCTCGATCGGCTTGCCCTCGGGGCGCGTGATCGTCTGCGAGCGCGAGACGCCGGGCACCTTGAAGATGGCCTTGGCGATCTTGTCGATCACCAGGAAGTCGGCGGAGTTTCGCAGATCGTGGTCGCTCTCGATGAGCATCAACTCGGGGTTCATCCGGGCCGGCGAGAAGTGCCGGTCCGCCGCCGCATAGCCCTCGTTGGCGGGGATGTCGGCGGGCAGGTACAGGCGGTCGTTGTAGGCGGGCTCGTAACCCGGCAGCGTCAGAAGGCCGACCAGGGACAGCGCGATGGTGCCGACCAGGATGGGAGCCGGCCACCGGACCACGACGGCGCCGAGCTTGCGCCAGCCGCGCACGCGCATGGCGCGCTTGGGCTCGAGAGTCTTGCGGAACCGGCTGGCGAGCGAGATCACGGCCGGGCCCAGGGTCAGGGCGGCGAACACCACGGTGATCATGCCGATGGCCAGCGGGACGCCGAGCGACACGAAGTACGGCATGCGGGTGAAGTGAAGACAGAACGTGGCGCCGGCGACGGTCAGGCCGGAGCCGAGCACGACGTGGGCGGTGCCCTCGAACATCGTGTAGTAGGCGTCTTCGCGGGATTCGCCCGCGCCGCGCGCCTCCTGATACCGGCCGATCAGGAAGATGGCGTAGTCGGTGGCCGCCGCGATGGCCAGTGTGACCAGCAGGTTGGTGGCGAAGGTCGACAGACCGATGATGTCGTAGAAGCCCAGCGCCGCGACGACGCCCTGTGCCGCGGACAGCTCGAGGACCACCATCAGCAACGTCAGCAGCACGGTGATGAACGACCGGTACACCAGCAGCAGGGTGACGATGATGACGAGGAACGTGACGCCCTCGATCATCTTGACGCTGCGGTCACCGGCGATGTGCTGGTCCGCCGCCAGTGCCGCGGGTCCGGTCACGTAGACCTTCAGGCCGGGCGGCGTCTTGATGCTCTTGATGATGTCCTGCGCGGCCTGAACGGACTCGTTGGCCAGCGCCTCGCCCTGGTTACCGCGCAGGTAGACCTGGACGTATGAGGCCTTGCCGTCATTGCTCTGGGAGCCGGCGGCGGTGAGCGGGTCGCTCCAGAAGTCCTGGATGTGCTCGACATGCGTGGTGTCGGCCTGGAGCTTCTTGATCATCTCGTCGTAGTAGGCATGTGCCTCTGCGCCGAGCGGCTGATCGCCTTCCAGCACGACCATGACCGAGCTGTTCGACTTGAACTCCTGGAACACCTCGCCGACGCGCTTCGTCGCGATGACCGACGCGGCCTGGTCCGGCGACATGGAGACCGAGCGCATCTTGCCGACCTCGTCGAGCGACGGAACCGCGCTGCCGAGGAAGACGATGACGCCGATCCAGAAGAGGATGACCGGGATCGCGAAGGTGCGGATCAGGCGGGCGATCAGCGGCCGGTGCGGCGGCTGCTCGGCCTTCGGGAAGATGACGGTGTCTTCGTCGGTTGGCTGTGTCATGCGGATTTCACCAGGCAGAAGGTCTGGGCGTGCACGCCGGTGGAGGTGCGGGTGTCTTTGAGTTCGTCGTCGACGTGGACGGTGCAGGTGATGGAGTCACCGTCGCCCTGGGCGACGATGTTCGGCGATGCTGCCGGTGCGGTGGTGGACAGGGTGAGCTTCCAGGGCAGGGGCGCGTGGTCGATGCGCTGGGGCTTGGCGTCCAGGTCGAGGTAGTTGATGTCGGCGTAGCTGCCGGTGCCGGTGATCTCGTAGGTGACGACCTTGGGTTTGAACGGTTTGGCATCGTCGGCGAAGTTGCGTGGGGTGACGATGACGGGGTTCTGGCCGAAGTAGGTGCGCACGCGCTGCACGGTGAAGCCGGCGACGAGGGCCACGGCGAGGATGAGCAACGGGATCCACGCCTTCTTGAGCGCATTGCCGATCACGCTGCGGACACCATGGTCGACTGCACTCGCTGTTCCCCGCTTCCCGTACCCTGACCCCGACAGATTAGGTCATTTAAGTGTTAGATTAGACCAGTTAAGTTAATCATGGGAAACCTACGCTGCGGGTGGCTCGTATCACCGTAGCCGGTAACGCGCAGCAGATCGAACCAAATACGCAGCAGTTCAATGGGATTGAACAGGCGGCGACGACTGTTCAGGGAGCAGGGGCACATGGCAACCAGCACGAATAGACTCCGTCACATGAAGGCACGCACTCTGGTCGCAGTTGCGGGTGCCGTGGCGGCTGCCGTCACCATGGCGGCTCCCGCGCAGGCCGACCCCGACACCGATTTCGCCAACCAGCTGCACACCTACGGGATCTACGGCCCCAAGGACTACAACGCCTGGATCGGCAAGATCACCTGCCAGCGGCTCGACAACAACGTCGACCACAGCGCCACCGACTCGGCGGCGTTCCTGAAGAAGAACCTGCCCCGCAACAGCAGCTCGGAGCAGCAGGTGTACCAGTTCCTCAACGCGGCTTTCGACACGTACTGCCCCGAGAAGCACGACCTGCTGGTCGCGCTCGCGCACTAGTCGCCGGACTCGATCCCGGCCGGTCAGGCCGGGCCCTTGCCGTTGTCGACGCGGTACACCGAGCCGTGGATCGCGGCGGCGTCGTCGCTTGCCAGGAACGCGATGACGTTCGCGACGTCACGCGGCTCCATGAAGCCACGCGGCGCGGCGATCCGCATGATCAGGTCCCAGTCGGCGTTCTCGGGCGCCGCGAACTCGGTGACCTGTGCGGTGAGCATGCCGCCCGGGCACACCGCGTTGACCCGGAGCTTTTCCTTCGTGTACTCGACGGCCAGTGCCCGCGTGAGACCGATCAGCCCGTGCTTGGCAGCGCAGTAGCCCGCCGAGTAGATCTCGCCCTCGACGCCGGCGATCGACGAGACGTTGACGATGTTGCCGCCGTTTTCCAGCAACTGCGGCAGCGCCGCCCGGGTCAGGTAGAACGGGCCGTTCAGGTTCACCGCGAGGTCGCGGTCCCAGTCGTCATCGGTCATCGACAGGGTGTGCCGCATGACGTGGAATCCCGCGACGTTCACCAGCACGTCCAGCCGCCCGAATTTCGCGATGCAGTCCTCGACCGCCTGCCGGCAGGCGTCGGCCGTGCTGATGTCCACCGCGGCGAACGCGCCGCCGGACTCGTCGCCGTAGGCGTCGGCGAACACCGTCGCCATCCGCTCGGCGTCCCGCGCGATACCGAAGACCGATGCGCCGCGTTCTGCGAAAACCTTGACCGTGGCCGCGCCCAGGCCGGCCGAGGCCCCGGTGATCAACGCGACCTTCCCGCTGAGTGAACTCATACGGTGACTTTCTCACGCCGTGGGCAAGTCATTTGCGATACTCGGGCGGTGAAAATGAAACGTGTTCTCGCTATGGTTTCGAGTTTTGGCTTCGTCGCAGCGGGCGCACTCTTCGGCACGGCAGCGCCGGCGCAGGCCGACAACATCCGGCTGCCCGAAGGCATCTACACCTACATCCAAGAGGGCACGCCGATGAGCGTGTGGACCATCTGGCCCGTCTGCGCCCCGACCGTCGGCGATCTGCGCAACAACCTGGAACTGCCGGTGGGCTGCCTCGTGCACGTCGGCTCCGACCAGTACGGCGGCACGCTGGGCGGCGATGCCCGCCAGACCGGCGGTGAGGGACATTGGATGTTCACCCAGACCGACCTCCAGGGTTTCACGTGCCCGGACGGCACCAAGTCGAAGCTCGTAGAGACCTACGA
Source organism: Mycobacterium sp. SMC-21 (assembly GCF_045310825.1). Taxonomy (NCBI): domain Bacteria; kingdom Bacillati; phylum Actinomycetota; class Actinomycetes; order Mycobacteriales; family Mycobacteriaceae; genus Mycobacterium; species Mycobacterium sp. SMC-21. The sequence goes on from NZ_JBJIAO010000010.1 coordinate 29,447, forward strand.
GTGGGAGGACACCAACTGGACCGGTACCCGGACCACCACCAACAACGAACAGTGCGGCGTGCAGGCGGCCATGACGAAGAAGTCGTTCCGGCTGGAATTCCAGAAGCCGCTGCCGATTCCGGTGCAGCAGTTCCCGTTGTTCTGTGACCCCAACGACGGCCTCAAGCGCTGCCGCTGACGGCCGGGCCGGTCAGGCCGAGCCCTGCTCCTCGGCGACCGCGGCGGCGGCCTCGTCGATGATGGCGCGCATCGCGCGTTCGGCGCCGGCCTGATCGCGCATCCGCACGGCGCGGGCCACCTCGTCGTGCAGCGCGATGGCCGCCGGGTTGGGGGAGTCGGGCATCATGCCGTGGTGGGTGCGCCCCGCCAGGACCTCCGACACCACCGCGGTGAGCGCGCGGAACATCTCGTTGCCGCTGGCCTCCAGCAACGTCTGGTGGAAGATCTTGTCCGCCAGCAGGTATGCCTCGAGATTGCCGTCGCGCCCGTGTACCGCCATGTCCGACACGGCGGCGGCCATGATCCGGCACTGGTGCGGGTCGGCACGCTCGGCAGCCAGGGCGGCCGCGACGGGTTCGAATCCGCGCCGCAACTCCGACAACGACACCAGTTGGGCGGCCCGGTCGCCGGACTCGAGTCGCCAGCGAATCAGCCTGGGGTCGAACACATTCCAGTTGGCCGCCGGCTGAATCGTGATGCCGACCCGGCGGCGGGAGGCGACCATGCCCATCGATTCGAGGACCCGGATCGCTTCCCGGACGACGCTGCGGGAGACCCCGTGTTCCGCGCTCACTCCTTCGAGCGTGATCACCTCGCCGGGGGCGTACCTACCGGAGACCACCGCGGCCCCCAGCGCGCTCAGCACGTTGTCGTGGAGAGCGCCGACGTTTGACGGGGTGGACACGCATAACATCCTGTCATAACTCCGGAGATCTGACTTAGAACCGATGTTTTTCTGTGGCCTCTTGAAAAAGTATGACTTTTGAGTCACGCTGTGTGAGTCAAACCACAACAAGGGGCGGGTGCAGAACATGCCATCACCCATCGTCGTCATGGGCGTTTCAGGATCCGGTAAGTCCACCGTCGGCGCGGCGCTCGCGCAGCGGCTCCGCGTGCCGTTCGCCGATGCGGACGACTTCCATCCCGCCGCCAACATCGCCAAGATGAAGGCCGGTCACCCGCTGAACGACGACGATCGCCGGCCCTGGCTCGAGACCATCGGCCGATGGCTCGGGGAGCACTGCGGCACCGGCGGCGTGATGAGCTGTTCGGCGCTGAAATACAAGTACCGCGTGCAGCTGCGCAGCCACTGCCCGGAGACCCGGTTTCTGCACCTGTTCGGCACCCCCGAGGTCATCGGCGCCCGGCAGGCCAGCCGCCCCGGCCACTTCATGCCGGCGTCGCTGCTCGCCTCACAGTTCGAGACCCTCGAACCCCTGCAAGCCGATGAGGCCGGCATCGTGATCGACGTCGGGCAGAGCATCGATTCGATTGTCGACGAATACATTTCGCGCACCCAAGGGGAGAACCGACGGGGCGAGCGGAGCGACGGGGAGAAGATCTGATGCGCACCGCCGTCACCGTCCTCGCCGACGCACCCAAACTCATCGAACCGGTCTCCTCGGCCACTCAGCTGATCCTGGCCTTCGTGGCCGGCATCAGCGTCATCGTCGTGCTCATCACGCTGCTCAAGCTGCACCCGTTCCTGTCGCTGATCTTCGGTGGCCTGACGGTGGGGCTGACGGCCGGAGAGAACCTCGCCGCGGTTCTCAAATCGTTCTCCGACGGGTTCGGCGCGACGGCGGCCGGCGTGGGCATCCTGATCGCGCTCGGCGCGATGTTCGCCAAGCTGCTCGCGGACTCCGGTGGCGCCGACGAGATCGTCGACACCATCGTGGGTGCCGCCTCGCCCCGAGCCCTGCCGTGGGCGATGGCGCTGGTCGGCGCGATCATCGGGCTGCCGATGTTCTTCGAGATCGGGCTCGTGCTGCTGATGCCCGTCATCTATCTGGTGGCCCGGCGCTCGCAGCAGTCGCTCATCACCATCGGCATCCCGGCACTGGCCGGCCTGTCGGCCATGCACGGCTTCGTGCCACCGCACCCCGGGCCGCTGACCGCCGTCGGACTGCTCAATGCCGACCTCGGGGTCACGCTCGGCCTCGGCGTGCTCGTCGCGGTCCCGACGATCGTCGTCGCGGGCCCGCTGTTCGGCCGCCTGGCCGGCAAGTGGGTCGTCGTCGCGGCACCGGACACCTTCACCACCGATCCGGAAGCCCTTCGGGCACATGGAAAACGGCCCCGCTTCGGCGTCACGCTGTTCTCGGTGTTGCTGCCCGTCGCGCTGATGCTGGGCAAGGCCCTCGTCGACATCTTCATCGACGACAAGACGCAGTGGTTCCGCCGGATCTTCGACGCCGTGGGCACTCCGCTGGTCGCGCTGCTCATCGCCGTCGTGGTCGGCACCGTCACCCTCGGTCGCGGCGCCGGCATGGACCGCACCGCGATCACCAAGTGCATCGAGTCGAGCCTGCCCCCGGTCGCGGGCATCTTCCTGATCGTCGCCGCCGGCGGTGGCTTCAAGCAGGTGCTGGTCGACACCGGCATCGGCACCATGCTGGCGCGCTGGGCCGAAGGCGTGCACATCTCGGTGCTCGTGCTGGCCTGGGTGCTCGCGGTCCTGATCCGGCTGGCCACCGGGTCGGCCACAGTCGCCACCATCACGGCGTCGTCGCTGGTGCTGGGTCTGGTGCATGGGATGGGCACCGGCGAACTGTCTCTGGTGGTGCTCGCCGTGGGCGCCGGCTCGCTGTTCTTCTCGCACGTGAACGACGCCGGCTTCTGGTTGGTCAAGGAGTACTTCAAGCTCAGCGTCGGCCAGACCATCAAGACCTGGTCGATCATGGAGACCGTGCTCTCGGTGTCCGGTCTGGCCATGGTCCTGATCCTGGACGTGTTCGTCTAACTTTCGCGCTGCTGTTTCTCGACGACGATGTGCGCCACCGGAATCGGCATCGGGCGGGGTGCGGCGGACAGTAGCTCCACCAGTGCGGCGTCCAGGGCATCGGCGAGCTGACATCGGCGCGCCGGGTCGGCCGGCTCCAGCGCTTCCAGCAGGGTGTCGAACACCGCCGCCCTGGTGAAACCGACCCAGCTCTTGGCGAAAGCCGTTGCGTCACCGTCGGTCTGGTATCGCTGCCAGAAGCGGTCCGGTTCGTCGGCGACCACCAGATGGGTGATCCGCAGGCGCTCGAAGCGACCCGAAGGGGCGAACGGTGAGCGGAAGTCGGCTTCACTGCGGCCCACGATCGGCAGCCGCATGCGCCGCACCTCCTCGGCGGTGACGAGCCGTCGGTCCTGCAGGTCGGACAGCGCGTGCATCAGTCCGTCGAAAAGCGGCTCGAGTCCGAGCCGTCCGTCGTCGTGCTGGCCCATGGTCATGACCACGAGGCGGCCGCCCGGACTCAACTCGCGGCCGCGGAACGCGATGAACTCATGCCAGTCGTGCGCCGCCTGCCGCGCGTACGCGGCGCGCACCTGCGCATCGGCGCTGTAGGACGGCTGGATGTGATCGGGGATGTCGGACGGCATGCGGCTGAGCCAGTGGATGGCCCACGCCGACCAGCCCAGGTGCACGCCTTCCGACGGCAGGATCTGGCTCAGATACGACCGGCCCACCGCCGAGGCGAAAGTCGCCCGATCGGTTCGCAGATAGCTGAACGCGTCGTCGCGCAAGGTGCGGAACAGGGCGCTGAAATCGTTGTCGGGGATGTCGGTGTGCGTCACCGCGATGGGGTGCTCGGGCCGGATGCGTTTGCGGAGCGCGGCGATGCCCGCCCCGATGGGGAGCAGTCCGTTATGCGCATTGCCCGAGCCGTACTCGGCGATCACCACCGGCCGCGGCGCCGCCGGGAGCGGCACCTCGGCGGCGGCCTGTTCGAAAAGCTTTGTGGCCGTGCGGAGTCCGACGGTCTGCAGGCGCGCGCTCCCGATCGGGTCGGGCTGCACCACCACGCTTGACTCGGGCATGTCTCACGGTAGCGCCGCGAGCTGTGTGGCGCGCTCTGAATCAGTGGCCGGTGCCTGATTGGCAGCTCAGTGCCCGCGCGCCACCCATTCGTCGTAGTGGACCAGCTCGCCGCCGATGGTCGTCGTGTCGCCGTGGCCGGTGTAGACGACAGTGTCCGAAGGAAGCTTCCCCAACCCTTCAGCGATCGACGCCAGGATGGTCGGGAAGTCCGAGTACGAGCGGCCGGTCGCGCCGGGGCCGCCGTGGAACAGGGTGTCGCCCGAGATCACCGCGCCCAGTTCGGGGATGTGCCAGCACACCGAGCCGGGGGAGTGCCCGGGGGTGTGGATGGCCTTGATGTCCAGGCCGCCGACGCTGAGCACCTGGTCGTCGTCCACGGTGTGAAAAGGGTTGTCCGGGTGGACATCCCGCCACAGCATCTCGTCGGCCGGGTGCAGCAGCACCGGGGCGTCGAGGGCCGCGGACAGTTCCGGGGCGACGGTGATGTGGTCGTTGTGGCCGTGGGTGCAGACGACGGCGACGACGTTGCGGCCGTTCACCGCCTCGATGATGGGTGCGGCGGTGTGGGCGGCGTCGAACACGATGACGTCCGTGTCGTCGCCGACGAGCCAGATGTTGTTGTCGACGTCCCAGGTGCCGCCGTCCAGGCTGAAGGTGCCGCTGGTGACGACGCGCTGGATGGCGCTCACTTGAGGACCACCACGGAGCGCAGCACCTCGCCGCTGTGCATCTTGTGGAAGGCGTCCTCGATCTGGTCGAGCCCGATGCGCTCGGTGACGAACTTCTCCAGCGGGAGCCGGCCCTGCAGGTACAGGCTGATGAGGGTGGGGAAGTCGCGTTCGGGCAGGCAGTCGCCGTACCAGGATGACTTCAGTGACCCGCCATGGGAGAAGAAGTCGATCAGCGGCATCTCGAGGGTCATGTCGGGTGTCGGAACACCCACCAGGACAACGGTTCCGGCGAGGTCGCGGGCGTAGAACGCCTGCTTCCAGGTCTCGGGCCGGCCGACGGCGTCGATCACGACGTCGGCGCCGAAGCCGTCGGTCAGGTCCTGGATGGTCTCGACGGCGTCGAGGTCGCGGGCGTTGATGGTGTGGGTGGCGCCGAACTCGCGGGCCCAGTGCAACTTCTTGTTGTCGGTGTCGACGGCGATGATGCGCTTGGCGCCGACCAGGGCGGCGCCGGCGATGGCGGCGTCGCCCACGCCGCCGCAGCCGATGACCGCGACGGTGTCGTCACGCGTGACGCCGCCGGTGTTGATGGCGGCGCCGATGCCGGCCATCACGCCGCAGCCCAGCAGTCCGGCGACGGCGGGGTCGGCCTCGGAATCGACCTTGGTGCACTGGCGTTCGTGCACGAGGGTCTTGTCGGCGAAGGCGCCGATGCCCAGGGCGGGGGTCAGCTCGGTGCCGTCGGTCAGCGTCATCTTCTGGGTGGCGTTGAAGGTGTCGAAGCACAGATGCGGGCGGCCGCGCTTGCAGGCGCGGCACTCGCCGCACACGGCGCGCCAGTTGAGGATGACGAAGTCGCCGGGGGCGACGTGGGTGACGCCCTCTCCGACCGACTCGACGGTGCCGGCGGCCTCGTGGCCGAGCAGGAAGGGATATTCGTCGTTGATGCCGCCCTCGCGGTAGGTGAGGTCGGTGTGGCACACCCCGCAGGCGATGATGTCGACGACGACCTCACCGGGTCCGGGATCGGGGATGACGATGTCGACGAGCTCGATGGGCTGCTTCTTGGCCCGGGAAATCACACCACGCACTGTCTGACTCATGGCTATAACCTAATGCCTCCGGGAAGTGTTGGAATGGTGTCCATACAAATGTCTGGTCAACGGCGGCTCGGCCCCCGCCCATCGGCGCTGCGATGTGTGACAGGGTCGATGACGTGACCGCTCTCGAGCTGCTGGATTCCTGGCCGGTACCGAACGCCGCGGCGGCGGTGGTGTCGCCCGCCGGTGTGCTCGCCACGCACGGACCCGTCGACCGCGCGTTCCGGCTGGCGTCGGTGACCAAGCCTCTGGTGGCCCGCGCCGCGCAGATCGCGATCGAAGAGGGCGTCGTCGAGTTGGACACCCCGGCCGGCCCGCCCGGGTCCACGGTGCGCCACCTGCTGGCACACACCTCGGGTCTCGCGATGCAGACACCCGACGCCATCGCCGCGCCCGGCACGCGCCGCATCTACTCGAATGTCGGGTTCGCCGTGCTGGCCCAGGTGCTGCAGCACGAGTCCGGCATCGAGTTCGCGCAGTACCTGCGGGAAGCGGTTTTCGAGCCGCTGGGGATGAGCGATTCCGACCTGCCGGGCGCGGCCGAAACCGCCGGCTACGGCGCCTGGTCCACGGTGGCCGACCTGGCGGCATTCGCCGGTGACCTGCTGCGTCCCGCCCTGGTGTCGACGCCCATGCATGCCGACGCGATCTCGGTACATTTCCCGGGTCTCGACGGGGTGCTGCCGGGATTCGGATCGCAGCGCCCGAACGACTGGGGTCTGGGTTTCGAGATTCGGGACGGCAAGCATCCGCACTGGACGGCGGCGGGCAACTCGGGCCGGACGTTCGGCCACTTCGGTCAGTCGGGGACGTTCCTCTGGGTGGATCCCGAAGTGGACCTGGCGCTCGTCGTGCTGACGGACCGCGATTTCGGCGACTGGACGCACGCCGTCTGGCCGGACGTGTCCGCCGCGGTTCTGCGCGAGTTCGCCTAGCGGACGACCCCGATCATGCTGTCGATCCAGCCGCGCGCGAAGAACAGCAGGAACCCGGCGGCGACGACCCACAGCAGCGGGCTGATCTCCCTGATGCGGCCCGACGCCGCACGCAGCACCGCCCACGCGATGAAGCCGACGCCGATGCCGTTGGCGATCGAGTAGGACAGCGGCATGACGGCCACGGTCAGCACGACCGGCAGGGCCACCGAGAAGTCGGAGAAGTCGATCTCGCGGAGCACCGAGACCATCAGGGTGCCGACGATGACCAGTGCGGCGGCCGCGACCTCGGTGGGCACGATCTCCGTCAGCGGCGTCAAGAACATTGCGGCCAGGAACAATCCACCGGTCACCAGGCTGGCCAGACCGGTGCGGGCACCTTCGCCGATGCCGGTGCCCGATTCGACGAACACCGTGTTCGACGATGCCGACACCGCGCCGCCGACCACGGCGCCGGTGCCCTCGATCACCAGCGCGGACTGCAGGCGCGGGAAGTTGCCGTGTTCGTCGGACAGACCGGCCTGCCGGGACAGGCCCGTCATGGTGCCCATGGCGTCGAAGAAGTTGGTGAACAGCAGCGTGAACACCAGCATGAGCGCGGCGATGGCGCCGATCCGGCCGAAGCTGCCGAAGTCCACGTGACCGATCAGGGACAGGTTGGGCACCGCGAACGGCGAACCGGACAGCGTCGGGACGGACAGGCTCCAGCCGCCGGGCTTTTCCGTCGCCGAGCCGAGGTGCCAGATCGCCTCGATGATGGCGGCCAGCACGGTGCCCGAGATGAGGCCGATGAGGATGCCGCCGCGCACCTTGCGGGCCACCAGCACACCTGAGGTCAGCAGGGTGAACACGAAGACCAGCGTCGGGATGGCGCGGACCGAGCCGGTGCCGCCGGCGCCCAGGCCCAGCGGCGGCGACGGATGCCCGGTCGACGCGACGAAGCCGGCGTTGACCAGGCCGATGAACATGATGAACAGCCCGATGCCGGCGGTGATGGCCAGTTTCAGCGGCATGGGCACGGCATCGAAGATCATGCGCCGCAGGCCGGTGACGGCCATCGCGACGATGATGAGGCCTTCGATGACCACCAGCCCCATGGCTTCCGGCCACGTCAGGACGCCGACCACGGAGCTGGCCAGGAACGAGTTGATGCCGAGGCCGGCGGCGAACGCGAAGGGCAGGCGCGCGACGACGCCGAACAGGATCGTCATGGCGCCGGCCGCCAGTGATGTCACCGCCGAAACCTGGCCGAACGGGAGCTTGTGCCCGGCGATGTCTGCCGTGCTCGACAGGATGATGGGGTTCAGCACGATGATGTACGCCATCGCGATGAAGGTCACCGCGCCGCCGCGCAGTTCAGCAGCGACGGTCGAGCCGCGTGCGGAGATCTCGAAGAACCGGTCCAGGGCAGTCACGGCTTAGAAGATAGATGGCGCGCTGGTGCGCCGCGCGGGTGTTGGCGTCTGTTCGGCAATTGCCGGGATCGTCGACACCGAGTCGGCAACGCCCCTGATCGCGGTGCGATTCTGTGGCCGTCCTGAGAGATTGCGCGACAGACTAGCGCAACAGGGGTCTCAGGCGGCACAATAGACACGCACTAAACAACTGCAACATTTCAGCAACACCAGGTCGTTGGGGAAGACGTCCCTCGTGTAGCTGAAGGAGCAGATGATGCGTGCGTCGAACCAACTCGCCGACGCGACGACGGGCGTGGTGTATATCCATGCCTCTCCCGCGGCGGTATGCCCGCATGTGGAGTGGGCACTTTCGTCGACTCTGTCGGCGCGGGCGAACCTCAAGTGGACGCCCCAACCCGCCATGCCCGGTCAGCTGCGCGCCATCACCAACTGGATGGGGCCCGTCGGCACCGGAGCTCAACTCGCCAGCGCTTTGCGCTCGTGGTCGGTGCTTCGCTTCGAAGTGACCGAGGATCCGAGCACCGGCGTCGACGGCCACCGCTGGTGCCACACCCCGACGCTGGGCCTGTGGAGCGGATCGATGAGCGCCAACGGCGACACCATGGTAGGCGAGCAGCGGCTGCGCGCGCTGATGGAGGGCGGCGCCGACATGCTCGCCGCTGAACTCGACACCGTGCTCGGCACCGCCTGGGACGAGGCTCTCGAGCCGTATCGCGGCGGCGGCGCCGAGGTCGGCGAAGTCAGCTGGCTGAACCGGGGCGTCGGCTAGTTCGACCGGTCCACGCGGCTGTCGCATCGACGCGAGCGTGCACACAGCTCGCCGAACCGGCGAGATTCGCGATCCACGTGCACCTTCGCGGTCGATTGAGTTCTACGCGCCGGATCCATTCGCGGCTAGCTGACCCGGTAGTGCTCCGGTTCCGGCTCGCTCAGCATGCGGGTGATGGTGCCGACGTCGAACGGCCACAGATCGATGGTGCCGCCTTCGCTGAAGTACCAGGAGTTGCAGCCGGTGTTCCACACCGTCGGCTCCATGGCCTCGACGGCGGCGGCGTTGAATTCGTCGGTGGCCGCCTCGGTCACCTCGACCTCGTTGATCTCGCCACGCTCGAAACGCTTGAGCCACTTCACGATGTACCGCGCGGTGAGTTCCGCAGTGTACTGCAGCGAGATGGACCCCGTGGGTGAGTTCGGGCCCAGCACGGTGAACAGATTCGGAAAGCCGGGGATCGCGGTCATCCGGTAGGCGCGCGGGCCTTTGACCCAGGCGTCGTCCAGGGTGACGCCGTCGCGCCCCACCACCTGCATCGGACGCATGTAGTTGTGCGCCTGAAAACCGGTGGCCAGCACGGCGATATCGATCCTGTGGTGCTCGCCCTCCGTGGTGCGGATGCCGGTGGGCGTGAACTCCGCGATGCGATCGGTGATCAGTTGGGCGTTGGGGGCCTTGATCGCCTGGTAGTACGTGCCCGACAACACCTGCCGTTTGCACAGCGGCTGGTAGTCGGGCGTCAGCTCGGCACGCAACTTCGGGTCGCGGACCTGGGCCCGCAGGCTCAGTCGGGCGTACTGCTGCACCAGCTTGCGACGCCACGTCGGCTTGGTCACGATGTCGACGAGAACGCTCGAACCCCACAGTGGAATGCGTTCGGCGACAGCCTGATACAGCTGCGGCATGGCGCGCAGCAGCGCGGTGACGGCACCCAGCTGCGGCAACTTCATCGGTGCCCACAGCATCCACTGCGGCGACCGCGCGAAGTGCAGCAGCCTGCCGGCGGTGGGCTGCAACGCCGAAACCACCTGCACGCCGGTCGACCCGGTGCCGATCACGGCGATGCGCTTGCCCGCGGTCTCGAGTTCGGGATCCCACCGGGCGGTGTGCACGACGGTGCCTTCGAAGGCGTCCATGCCGGGGATGTCCGGCGTGAAGGGGTGGTGCAGCACGCCCGTGGCACAGATGACGAAATCGGCTGTCAGCGTCTCGTTCTGGGTCGTGACGGTCCAGGTGTGTTCGTCCTGGTTGTAGTGCAGCGCCGTGACCTCGGTGTTGAGGCGCAGGTGCTTGTCGAGCCCGAAGCGCTCGACGACGTCGCGGTGATACTCCTGAATCTCCTGGCCACCGGCCCAGATATGGCTCCAGTCGGGCTTGGGGGCGAAGGCGAACTGGTAGATGTGCGACGGCACATCACACGTCAGCCCGGGGTAGCGGTTCCAGTGCCACACCCCGCCGACGTCCGAACCCTTCTCCAGGATGGTGAAGTTGGTGAAACCGGCCTGCTGGAAGGTGTATGCGGAGGCGATCCCGGCGACGCCGGCGCCGATGATGACGATGCGCGGATCACGTGTGCTCATCAGGACTCCCAGGCTCGACGCACCGTGTTCGGTGCGGTGGTCATGGCGGATTCGAACGCCGCGCGCCGCTTGCCGCGCAGCATGAAGTTGGCACCCAGGCCGGCCAGATCGTCGGCGTCCGGTTGGATCACGACGACCTCGATGCCGCGGTCGCGCGCGGTGGCGATCTCGGCATCCAGCACCGTGGACATCGGGCGGCGGAGCAATCGGTGTTCGAGGATGCCGCCCAAACCCGGTGCGCGCACGCCGCTTTCGGAGGCCATCGGGGTGATGACGTAGATGAGGTCGGCGTCGTCAGGGCTGATGAGGTCGACCGACGCGGTGGACGCGGCGCCGCCGTCGACGAACTGGCGGTTGCCGATGCGCACCGGCGGCATCCAGCCAGGAACGGCCCACGAGGCACGGAGTGCTTCGCCTGCCGTGGCTTTCGGTGCGCCGGGGGATCCGAACGCCACCCGTTCGCCGCGCTGGTAGTCGAATGCCACCATGCGGGTGCCCGGATGGTCAACCCAGCCGGACTGGTTGGCGAAACCGGACGCCAACTGTTGCAACCACGACGTGTCGCCGCGGCCGGTCGGTGCGATACCGGTTGCCGCGGCAAGACCCTGCTGTGTCCACAGCAGACGGGGGTTGAGCAGGCGGGGTGCCGGCAGCGGCGGCAGGCTCGGCGGCGTCGCCTCGATATGCCGGCGCAGACGTTCGTCGGTGCTGGTGCCGCGGTGCATCGCCACCAGGTCGTCGACGGAAGCGCCGCCGCCGAGCATCGTGACGATTTCGGCGCCCGCCGAGGTGCCCTGCAACACCGAGGCTTCGCGCGGGTCCCAACCGGTCTGCTCCTGGAGGGCGTGCAGGGCCGCGACGATCCACGCGCCGCCGATGGTGCCGCCGCAGCCGAGGGTCAGTGCTCGCTTCATCGTCGCGGTTCCGAGTTCGACTCGGCGTCATGGTCTTTCGACTGCCGCTCGATCCGGTCCAGGTAGGCCGAACGGCCGACCGGGTCCAGGGCGGTCAGGGCGCGGCGGTCGTCGATGAGCGAGCGTCCCGCGCGCTGGATGAACTCGGGGACCAGTGCGTCGATCAGTGCCCAGCCGGGCGCCACCCATTCGGGTACCGAGGTGCGGGCGGCCTTGGTGCGCAATGTCTTCAGGATGGCTTGTGCGACATCTTCGGGGTCGACTGTCGGCATGCCGCCGCCGAGTTGGACGCCGGAGGAGAGTTCGGTGCGTACTGCCGAGGGAAGCACCGCGCACACCGTGACGCCCGTGCCGGCGTATTCGGTGCGCGCCGCCAGTGATGCGCCAACCGCGGCGAACTTGCTGGCGTTGTAGGTGACCATGCCCGGGACGGGGATCATGCCGGCCATCGAGGCCACGTTCACGACGTGGCCGCTACCACGCGTGATCATCAGTGGGATGACGGCTCGCATGCCGTTCAGGACGCCCCGGACGTTGACGTCGAGGATCAGGTCGGTCGTGGCCTCGGCCTCGGTCTCGAAGGCACCGAGGGGCATGACGCCGGCGTTGTTGATGAGGACGTCGATGCGACCGGACTCTTTGAGCACCTGGCCGACGAATTTGACCCAGGAGTCGCGCCGGGTGACGTCGAGATGTCCGCTGCGACAGCGGGGGATTTTGCGGGCCGTCTGCTCGGCGATGTCGGCGTCGACGTCGCCGATCCACACGTTTGCGCCGTGCTGTGAGAACAGTTCGGCGGTCTTGGCGCCGATGCCCCTGGCGCCGCCGGTGATGATGACTGTGGCGCCGTCGAGTGACATTGCGCGTCGTGCTAGCTGCATCGATAGCCTCGAATCTGCTGGTAGGGGCCTTCCTGGCCCGTTCGAATACCCACGGTATCCGAATTCTTCCGGTAAAGCTAGTACTCCCGGTATCGCAAACGATTAATATCAACGCATGCCGCGATTGACCAGGGTGCAGCGTCAGGAACAGACGCGTGCCGAGCTGCTCGACGCGGCGAAGGCCCGGTTTCTCAAGCACGGCTACGCGTCCACGAGCCTCGAGGACATCGCCGACGACGCCGGCTACAGCAAGGGCGCGGTGTATTCGAACTTCGGCAGCAAGCCGATGCTGTGCCGGGAGGTGCTGGAGGCCATCCACCGCGAGAAGTTCGCCGAGATGTCCGAGTTGGCGATGTCGGATGCCGATATCCCGAGTCGCGTCGAAGCGGTGAACGGCTGGCTGGAACGCACGGCCGGCGACGTGGGCTGGACCATGCTCGAACTCGAATTCGTGGTGCTGTCGCGCAACGATGCCGAGTTGAGCGAGATAATCGCAACGCTGCGCAATGACATCGCTCAGAAGGTCGTCGAGGTACTGCGGTCGCTCGCGGCCGACTTGGGATTGACCGAGGAGCAACTCGTCGCCGCCGGGGTGATCGACAGCTTCGACGACATCGGCAACTTTTTCCTCAGCGCCGGCATCGGGCTCGGAATTCAGCGTGCAATCGATCCGTCGCTGCCGGCCCGTCCGGTCACCGGATCACTCACCCGGGTGATGAATCTGCTTGCGCTGCTTGCGGCTACGCAGGACTGACTCGCCGTCAGGCTACGGAACCAGGACCCGCAACGCGTTCGGCACCGCGGACACCGTCACCGGCAGCGGGCACACGTATTCGCCGTCGGCATAGGCGTTGATGCCCGGCACGTCGATGGTCACGGTGCGGGCCCGCCGCGTGGTCACCTCGTCAAGGTGGACATGGGTGCCCTTGAACACTGTCGGGAACAGCCGGATCAACTTGGTCCGTGAAGCCGAAGCCGCCATCGTGACGTCGAGCAGACCGTCGCTCAGGTCGGCGCCCGGGCAGATCAGCATGCCGCCGCCGTAGCTCTTGCCGTTGCCGAAAGTTGCCAGCGTCACGGGAATTTCCTGCTCGGGACCGCCGTCGAAACTGACCCGGGCCGTATGCATCCGCAGCTGTGACAATTCCACCAGCATCGCGGCGTTGTAGCGCATCCGGCCGCGCGGCCACGTCATCCGGTTGGCGCGATCGGTGACCAGCGAGTCGAATCCCGCCGACATCACCGTGCCGAACCAGCGGACGGTGCCGTCGGCTCCATCGATCCGCCCCAGGTCGATGGTGCGGGTACGGCCTGTCGCGATGATGTCCGCGGCGGCTTCCGGGTCCTCACGCGGAATCCCGAATTCGCGCGCGTGGTCGTTGCCAGTGCCGGCGGGAATGATGCCCAGCGGCACATCGCCCTGCGCAAGTGCTTGCAGTGCAAGGGAAATGATGCCGTCGCCACCGGCCACCACCACCGCGTCGGTGCCGTGGTCGAGTGCTTCGTCGAGCAGCTGCCGAGCATGGGCAGCGTCGGATCCGATCAGCTCGACCACGTCGACGCCGCGACGTTGCAGTCGCACGACAGCGCGCTGGGCCGCCGCGGATCCCCGCCCCTGGCCGGAGGCGGGGTTGGTCAGCAGAGTGACTCGCTGGAGCGTGCCTGTCACGGGATCAGCTTGCCCGGGTTGAGGATTCCACCGGGGTCGAGCACATTCTTCACCGCGCGCAGGACCTCGACACCCAGGTCACCGACCTCGGCGGTCATCCACGGCTTGTGGTCGGCACCGACGGCGTGGTGGTGGGTGATGGTGGCACCGCAGCGCACCATCGCCTCGGACGCAGCGGTTTTCGCCGCGCGCCACTGCTCGATGGGGTTGCCGCGCTGGCCGGCGACCACCGTGAAGTACAACGAGGCGCCGGTGGGGTAGACGTGCGAGATGTGGCACATCACCAAAGCCGGTGTGCCGCTTTCCTGCAGCGACGTCGTCAGTGCCTCGGTGACCGCGGCCTTCAGCGCCGGCACGTTGGACCACGTCGTCGCGGTCTCCAGGGTCTCGCACAGGGCGCCGGCCGACAGCAGCGAGTCACGCAGGTACGGCGCACCGAACCGCCCGTGCTGCCAGGCGCGGGCCGGGGCCTCACCGAGCGAGGTGCCGCCCTGGGCGGCCAATAGCGCGCGGGTTTCCTCGTGGCGACTTTCGGTGTGTGCTGCAGTGCCTTCGAACAAGGTGATGGCCAGGCAACCGCCGGTGATGGTCTGCTCGCCGATGCTCTCGGTGGTGGCCAGGTTGATGCCGGTCTCGACCTCGTCGGACAGGCGGATGACCGTCGGGCCGGTGCCGTTCTGGACCACGGCGCGCAAAGCCGCTGCGCCGGTGGCGAAGTCGGGGAACGACCAGGCCTCGTAGCGGGTGGTCTCGGGCACCGGGTGCACGCGGACCCGGACGCGGGTGATGACGCCGAACGTGCCCTCGGAGCCGACGATCAGCTGACGCAGGTCGGGGCCGGCCGCCGAGGCCGGGGCCCTGCCGAGGTCCAGCACACCGGCCGGGGTGACGACGGTCAGGCCGCGCACCATGTCGTCGAACCGGCTGTAGCCCGCCGAGTTCTGGCCTGACGAGCGCGTCGCGGCGAACCCGCCGATGGTGGCGAACTCGAAGCTCTGGGGGAAGTGGCCCAGCGAAAATCCTTCCGCGCCAAGCAGTTCCTCGGCCCGCGGGCCGGTGACGCCGGCTTCCAGCTCGGCCTCGCCGGATTCCTTGTCGATGGACACCAGGCGGTCCAGGCGGCGCAGATCGAGCGACACGACAGCGCTGAAACCGCCCCGGATCGGGTCGAGTCCGCCGACGACGCTGGTGCCGCCGCCGAATGGGACGACCGCGATGCGGTGGTCGGTGCAGTAGCTCAGGATGGCCGCGATCTGTTCTTCGTTGCCCGGCAACAGGATCGCGTCCGGCGCATCCTGCTCGCCGGTGTCCTTGCGGCGCAACAGGTCCAGCGTCGACTTGCCGCCGGCCCGCAGCAGGCGGTCGTGATCGTCGGTGCGGCAGAACTCGTCGCCGACGATGCCCGCCAGCGCGACGCGGTCGGCATCGGCCAGAGCGGAGGGCCGCAACGTGACCTGGTCGGCTTCCAGTTCGTCGGCCGGGGTCGCGTCGATGCCGAGGGCCGCGGTGAGCAGGCCGCGGATGCCGTCGGACAGGGGCTTGGCTGCAGCGGGGTCACCCCAGGCGTTCCACTTCATCGGCGGTTCGAGGTGGTCACGTGTCGCGGTCATGCGTTACAGTATTACACATGATGTCAATCAGTAACGATGAAGCTCGGGATTCTCTGGATGCCCGAATCATCGACGCTGCGGCTGATTGCGTGATCGCCTTCGGCGTGGATCGCGTGACGTTGGCCGAGATCGCACGTCGTGCCGGCGTCAGCCGGCCGACGGTGTACCGGCGCTGGCCGGACACGCAGGCGATCCTCGCGGCGCTGCTGACGGCACGAATCACCAACGCGCTCAATGAGGTTGCCGTCACTGGCGACGACCGCGAGGCGATCGTCAAACGCATGGTCGGCATGGCGGAGCGGCTGCGCGCCGACGAAGTCATCATGTCCGTCCTGAGCAGCGCACCCGCGCTGGCGATGGTCTACATCTCGCAGCGCATGGGCACCAGCCAGCAGATCCTGCTGGAAGTGCTGGCCGGCGCGCTCGCCACGGCGCAGGCCGACGGCAGCGTCCGCCCCGGCGACCCCAGGCAACTCGCCGCCATGTGCCTGCTGATCGTCCAGTCCGCCATCCAGTCGGCGCAGATGGTCGCGCCTGTCCTCGACGTTGCCGCGCTGGACATCGAACTCGCGCACTCCCTGAACGGATACCTGAAACCATGAGCAGCAGTGCCCTCAACGCCGCCCGCCGCACAGCCGAGCTGACGGCGCTGGCGGACGGCGAGACCGTCGACGTCGTCGTCATCGGCGGCGGCATCACCGGCGTGGGCATCGCGCTGGACGCCGCGACCCGCGGACTGTCGACGGTGCTCGTCGAGAAGCACGACCTGGCGTTCGGCACCAGCCGGTGGAGTTCCAAACTCGTGCACGGCGGCCTGCGCTACCTGGCCACCGGAAACGTGGGCATCGCCCGGCGCAGCGCCATCGAGCGCGGCATCCTGATGAGCCGCAACGCCCCGCACCTCGTGCACGCCATGCCGCAACTCGTGCCGCTGCTGTCCGAGATTAACCGGGCCTCAAGGGCTTTGGTGCGTACCGGATTCATCGCCGGCGACGGCCTGCGCCGGCTGGCCGGCACATCGGCGTCGATCCTGCCGCGGTCGGGACGGGTCGACGCGGCCCGCGCGGCGGAGTTGGTGCCCGCGGTGCGCCGCGACGGACTCGACGGCGCGTTGCTCGCCTACGATGGCCAACTGATCGACGACGCCCGTCTGGTCACCGCGGTGGCGCGCACCGCCGCCCAGCATGGCGCCCGCATCCTGACCCGGGTGGCGGCGTCCGACGCCACCGGCACCTCGGTGCGGCTGACCGACCAACTCACCGGGGAAACTTTCGATCTGACGGCGCGCGCGGTGATCAACGCCGCCGGCGTGTGGGCCGGTGAGCTCGACGGCGCGATCAAGCTGCGGCCCAGCCGCGGCACCCACCTGGTGTTCGACGCCGCGGCGTTCGGCAATCCGACTGCGGCGCTGACGGTTCCGATCCCGGGCGAGCTCAACCGGTTCGTCTTCGCCATGCCCGAACAGCTCGGCCGCGTCTACCTCGGCCTCACCGACGAGGACGCGCCCGGCCCCATTCCGGATGTGCCGCAACCGACTCCGGCCGAGATCACGTTCCTGCTCGACACCGTCAACACCGCGCTGGCGACGAGCCTGGGGCCGGACGACGTCCTGGGTGCCTACGCGGGGCTGCGGCCATTGATCGATACCGGCGAGGGCAACACCGCCGACGTGTCGCGCGATCACGCCGTCGTCGTGTCCGGCAGCGGTGTGCTCAGCGTCATCGGTGGCAAGCTCACCGAATACCGGTACATGGCCGAGGATGTGCTGAATCGGGCGATGTCGCTGCGCGGGCTCGGCGCGGGGGAGTGCCGGACCCGGAATCTGCCGCTGGTCGGCGCTCCGGAGAACCCGGTGTCAGTGGATCGTCTTGCGGCGCTGCCGGAGTCGCTCGTGGCGCGCTACGGCGCCGAGGCGCCGAACGTGTTCGCCGCCGCCACGTGTGAGCGTCCCACCGAGCCGGTGGCCGACGGCATCGACGTCACCCGCGCCGAATTCGAATACGCCGTCACGCACGAAGGCGCGCTGACCGCCGACGACATCCTGGACCGCCGGACCCGGATCGGGCTCGTCGACGCCGACCGCGACCGCGTCGCCGAGGTGGCACAGGAGTTCATCTAGCTCCAAGACCCGTGTTGGAATCAGCATGATTCTGACGGAATCGCAGCCACGTCCGGTGGTCACGCCTGTCGCGGCACCGGGATCGGAGTCAACGGCAGTTCCCGGTGACGGCGCTTGGCTCTAGATTCCGGAGAGAAGTCTGCATTCGCCACTGCTCTTCTCTTGTGGTGGCATCACGTTCCCGGGAGTTGAGAAATGCCTGTTCTGACCACGACCACTCGCAACGGCAGTCGCGTCGAGTTCTCGCGGTAGACCGATGGCAATCACATTGCACTGGTTCCTGCCGACCAACGGTGACTCGCGCACCGACCTGAGTCTCGGCAACGCGGTCGGTGGCGCAGGCAGCCGGGCCGACGCCTTCGGCGCGGATCGGGCTCCCGACCTCGACTACCTCAGCCTGGTGGCCGGCGCCGCGGAGAAACTCGGGTTCACCGGCGCGCTGACCCCCACCAGCAGCTGGTGTGAGGACGCCTGGGTGTTCACGGCAGCGCTGACCCAGCGGACCGAACACTTCAAGTACCTCGTGGCCTTCCGGCCGGGGCTGCAGGCGCCGACCCTGGTCGCCCAGGCCGCCGCCACCTACCAGCGCATCTCGCGAAACCGATTGCTGCTCAACGTCGTCACCGGTGGTGATGACATCGAGCAGCGCCGCTTCGGCGACTACCTCGGCAAGTCGGAGCGCTACGAGCGGGCCGCCGAGTTCCTCACGATCTTCCGGCAGCTGTGGTCCGGCGAGCCGGTCACCTTCACCGGCAAGCACCTGTCCGTGGAGAACGCGACGATCATCCCGGCCGAGACCTGGCCGGACATCTACCTGGGCGGCTCGTCGGCCGAAGCGCTGGAAGTGGCCGCCGAACACGCCGACGTGTATCTGACCTGGGGTGAGCCGCCCGCTCAGGTCGCCGAGAAGCTCGACGCCGTGCGTCACCAGGTCAAGAACCTGGGCCGAGCGCGGCGCGCTGCCGGGGAACTGCGGTTCGGGATTCGGCTGCACGTCATCAGCCGCCCCACGGAAGAGGAGGCGTGGGCGCAGGCCGACAAACTGCTCGCGGGCCTCGATCCCGAGAGCATCAAGCGCGCCCAGCAGGTGCAGCGCAGCTCGCAGTCCGAGGGGCAACGCCGGATGTCGGCCCTCCACGGCGGTCGGACCGACAACCTGGAGGTCTCGCCCAACCTGTGGGCCGGTATCGGTCTGGTCCGTGGTGGCGCCGGCACCGCACTGGTCGGCAGTCATGAGCAGGTCGCCGACCGCATCGCCGAGTACCACGAGCTGGGCCTCGACGAGTTCATCCTGTCCGGGTATCCGCATCTGGAAGAGGCCTTCAGCTTCGGCGAGGGCGTCATCCCGATCCTGGCGGAGCGCGGCCTGCTCGCTGATCGGCACTCCTGAGACATGGCCCGCACCCGGGCTCCCCGGAGCCACGCCGAAGTCGTCGCCGTCGCGGAAGAGTTCGCGGCATCGGTGAAGCCCGGTGCGGCAGAACGTGATCGGGCCGGTGCGGTACCCCGCGCCGAAGTGGCCGAGTTCGACAAGCTGGGCCTGCCGGCCGTCACGGTGCCGATCGACGACGGGGGAGACGGGCTCGGGCCGCGTACGCTGGCCGAGGTCATCAGGATCGTCGCGGCCGCGGATCCCGCGCTGGCGCAGACGCCGCAGGGTCACTACCTGGCGGTGGACATCCTGCGCCTGCTCGGCACACCACTGCAGCGGGCCCGAATCCTGCCGGCTGTCGTCGACGGCGCGCGCATCGCCCCGGTGCTCGCCGAGCGCGGCGGTCACCATGCCCAGGACCTCAAGACGCGCCTGGTCAAGGACGGTGCGCGGTGGCGACTCGACGGCACCAAGTACTACTGCACCGGTGCCATCACGTCGCGGTGGCTGGCGGTCAGCGCGCTCGATCCCGCCGACCGTCTCGTGCTGGCCTTCGTCGAACGTGACGCCCCCGGGGTGTCGATCGACGAGGACTGGGCCGCCATGGGGCAGCGCTCGACCGTGAGTGGCACCACCACGCTCGACGGCGTCGCCGTCGACAGCGATCTGGTGGTGCCCTACTGGTCGGCATTCGAGAAGCCGCAACTGCTCGGTGCCCGCGCGCAGCTGGTGCACACCGCCATCGAAGCCGGCATCGCCGAGGGTGCCCTGGCCGATGCCGCCGAGTTCGTCCGCACCCGCAGCCGGCCGTTCTTCGAGGCGGTGCGCTACGGCGGCGCCAAGGCCGCGAGCGACGATCCGCACATCCTGCTGCGGTTCGGTCAGCTCGCCACCCGGACGCGCGCGTCGACCCAGCTGTTACGTTGGGCCGCAGGCGAACTCGAAGACATCGGGCTCGATGTCGCCGATCCCGACGCCGCCGCGCACGGCTCGATTGCGGTTGCGCAGGCCAAGGCCTTCGCCAGTGACGTGGCCGTCGACGTCGCCAGTCAGCTGTTCGCGTTGACCGGCGCGAGCGGCACCGACCGCCGCCACGACCTCGACCGGCACTGGCGCAATGCGCGGACCCACAGCGTGCACGACCCCGTCGACTGGAAGTACCACCACATCGGCGCGTGGGAGCTCTCCGGTGTCGCGCCGCCCAATCACGGGCAGATCTGAACCACTTGCGATCCGGGCGATTCTGAATCTTCGGACGCCGTCCGGTGCCCGATACCGTCGACAGATGTCCGCGAATCTGGAAGAGACACAGGTCGATTCGCCCCCGCGGAAGTCGCAGCCGTTCAAACCGGCGTTGTTTGTGGCGGTGACGGCGGGGCTGGGGTACGGCTTCGACTCCTACGCCGTGAACATCTACGGCCTGGTCCTGCCCGAGATCAAGAAGACCCTGCAGATCACCGAGGCCCAGGCCGGGTACATCGGGTCGATCTTCCTGGTCGGCTACACCATCGGCACCATCGGTTTCGGTATCGCCGCCGACCGGTGGGGCCGCAAGACCACGCTCGGTGCGTCGATCCTGCTCTACGGCATCACCACGGCACTGGCGGGCATCACCACCAATCTGGCCGCGTTCACCGGCCTGCGCTTCCTCACCGGTGTGGGCGGTGCCGGCGAGCTGGCGGTGGGCGCCCCCTATACCGCCGAGGTGTGGCCGACCAAGACCCGCGCGATCGGGGTGGGCGGCGTGATCTTCTCGTTGTTCTCGCTCGGTTACGTCCTCGCGGCCGCCGTCGCGCTGGTGCTGGTGCCGCGGTTCGGCTGGCAGGCGTCGTTCATCGTGGCGATCGTCCCGGCCATCATCCTGTTCCTTGTCCGCCAGGGCATCACGGAATCACCGCGCTACACCGAGGTCAACGAGACACGGAAGCGCGACGGCATTCCGCGAGCGAAGCTGTGGCAGCTACCTGGCGTACGGCGGCGGCTGGTCGTGGGCTGGCTGATCTACACCGCCAATGCGGTCGGCTACTGGGGCTCGACGCTGTTCCTGACCACCTACATCGTCAAGAGATTCCACGCGTCCACCACCGATGCGATTCGCTACGCCCTGGTGTTCTTCCTGCTGCAGGTCGTCTTCGTCTTCATCGGCACCGCGTTGGCCGACCGCTTCGGCCGCCGGCCCTCGGCGATCCTGGGCGCCGTCATCGAGGCCGGTTCGGCGATCTTGGCGGCCACGTCGGATTCGCTTGCCGAATACCAGGTCTACGGTGCCATCTCCATCGCCACCCTCGGCTGGCTCTGGGGCGTCGGGGACGCGTACATCTCCGAGCTGTTCCCAACCGTGCTGCGCGGCACCGGCTTTGGTGTCGCCGTCGGTGGCGGCCGCATCGTGTCGATCGCCGCGCCGACCGTCGTCGGCTGGGCCATCGGTCATTACGGCGTGCAGACGCCCTATCTGGCGCTGTCCGCCATCTGGCTCCTGACCGTGATCGGTTATCTGTTCGGGCCAGAGACCAAGGGCAAGGAGTTGGACGACCTTGCCGACGAGGCGCTGCTGGCGCGCGCCTGACTACGCCTGCTGGGCGAGCAGCAGGTCACGGATCGGCGAGCGCGTGTGCCGCTGCCACATGGCCTGCACCGGCAGCAGCAGCGGCGGCTGGAGGTCGACGACCGTGACCCGCCCGTCCAGCACCGGCCCCACCGGATGCGTGACGAACGCCACCGCGCCCGTCGTCAACGGCGCGGCCACGGTGGCCGCGCCCTGTACGCGACTCACGACATAGTCCGGCTCGAATCCGGCGCGGCGGCAGGCGCCGAGCAGCAGGTCGCTGTAGTACGACGCGCCGGGCGGTGCCCAGAGTGCGATGCGTTCGTCGGTCAGGTCGGTGAGGTCGACGGCGTCGCGCCCCGCCAAGGGGTGCGAACTCAGCACCGCCACGCGCACCGCGTGATAGCCCAGCACCGCGGTGGCGAGGTCGCGGTCCGGCACCACGCCGCGGCGCAGGGCGAGCTGGATCGAGCCGTCGAGCAGCGCGGGGGACAGCTGATCCGGAAACATCTGGCGGAACGTGAAGGACACGTCGTGGTAGGCGTCGATCACCGGCTCCAGCAGTGCGTACACCTCGACGCTCTCGAGCGCCGGCGTGTGGCCGACGACGTAGTTCTCCCGTGCGGCGCTGGCCGCGCGCTGCACGTGGTCGGTGACGGTGTGGGCGGCGGCCAGGAGGGTGCGCGCATCGCTGTGCAGCTGCCGGCCTGCCGGCGTCAAGGTGACCCGGCGGCCGTCCCGGTCGAAAAGCGTTGCGCCCAGCTCTTTTTCGAGCTGGCGGATCGAGCTGCTGAGCGCCTGCTGGCTCAGGTGCAGCTGGTCGGCGGCGCGGGTGAAGCCGCCCGCGTCGGCGACCGCGAGGAAGTGCTGCAGCCGGCGCAGATCGGGATACGGCCTGGTCATGCCGACCACCCTAACTACAACCATTGCTTGTGGATAGGTAGAAAAGTTTCGTTTCTAATTGTGGTCCGCCGTGGCTAGCGTGGGCCACATGAGCAATCTCGAAGGTAAAACAGCAGTCGTCGCCGCCGGAGCCAAGAACCTGGGCGGCCTGATCAGCACCACCCTCGGTGCCCGCGGCGTCAACGTCGCGGTGCACTACAACAGCGCGGCCACCGAGGCCGACGCCGATCAGACCGTTGCCGCCATCGAGTCCGCCGGCGCCAAGGCCATCAAGGTTCAGGGCGACCTGACCGTTCCCGGCAACGTGGAGAAGCTGTTCGACGCGGCTGTCGAGGCGTTCGGCGGTGTCGACATCGCGATCAACACCGTCGGCAAGGTGCTGCGGAAGCCGATCGTGGAAACCACTGAGGCCGAATACGATTCGATGTTCGACATCAACGCCAAGGCCGCGTACTTCTTCCTGCAGCAGGCGGGCCGCCGGCTCAACGACGGCGGATCGGTGATCACCATCGTGACGGCGCTGCTGGCGGCGTTCACCGACGGTTACAGCACCTACGCCGGCGCCAAGAGCCCCGTCGAGCACTTCACCCGCGCCGCCGCGAAAGAGTTCGCGGCGCGCGGGATCAACGTCAACAACGTGGGTCCGGGGCCCATGGACACGCCGTTCTTCTACGGCCAGGAGACCCCGGAGCGCGTGGCGTTCCACAAGTCGCAGGCGATGGGCGGCCGGCTGACCCTCATCGAGGACATCGCCCCGCTGGTCGTGTTCCTCACCGACGAGGGCCACTGGATCACCGGCCAGACCATCTTCGCCAACGGCGGCTACACCACGCGGTAGTGGCCGAAAGCTCAGCGGCGCCAGAACAAGTGGTGGATGACGCCGCTGGAGCTGGGCACCACGTCGCAGTGGTACCGGTCGAGCAGCTCGTCGGGGGACTCCCAGAGTCGTGAGCCCTCGCCGAGCGTCACGGTGGGGGACACCACGATGTGCAGGGTGTCGATCAGGTCGGCGTCGAGGAACTCCCGGACCGTCGTGGCCCCGCCGCCGATGCGAATGTCCTTGCCCTGCGCGGCCTCTCGGGCCAGTTCCAGCACCTCGGCGGGGGTCGCGTCGACGAAGTGGAATGTGGTGTCCGACAACGTGAACGACGGCCGCAGGTGGTGCGTCATCACGAAAACCGGGGTGTGGAACGGCGGTTCGTCGCCCCACCAGCCCTGCCAGTCGAGCCGCGCCGGCCCGCGGTAGGGGCTGAACTTGCCCGCGCCCATGATCTCGGCGCCGATGTTGTGGTGGAAGTCGCGCACGAGGTGGTCGTCAAGGCCGCGGGTGCCGCCCGGATCGGTGCGGTTGGGCCAGCTGGCGGTGGCGCCGGCCCAGGCGAACATGGTGCCCGGGTCGGCGTGGCCGAAGGGCCGCTCGAAACTCTGCCCGACACCGGCACCGAAGCCGTCCGCCGAGACGTTGAAGTTCTGCACTTTCACCAGTTGCGTCATGTGCGTGTTGACCTCCGGGGTTGGCGAAATTCATCGCGGACAAACAAAACTGCCCCTCGTCCTAAGGAGAGGGGCAGTTTTGTGGTTTGTCGCGTGATTACAGCGCGATGTTCTTGTGGCGACCGCGGCGGGCCGGGGCCTCGGCGAGGGCCTGGGTGATCTTGGACCGGGTGTGGGCCGGGTCGATCTTCTCGTCGACGACGCCGATCTCGATGGCCGAGTCGACGCCACCGGCGATCTTCTCGTGCTCGAGGGCCAGTTCCTCGTGCAGGGCCTCACGCTCGGCGGCGTCCTCGACGGCGGCCAGCTTGCGCTTGTGCAGGATGCCGACGGCGGCCTTGGCGCCCATGACGGCGACCTCGGCGTCCGGCCAGGCGAACACCTTCGTCGCGCCCAGCGACCGCGAGTTCATGGCGATGTACGCGCCGCCGTAGATCTTGCGGGTCACCAGCGTGACGCGGGGGACGACGGCCTCACCGAACGCGTGCAGCAGCTTGGCGCCACGGCGCACGACGCCGCCCCACTCCTGGTCGACACCGGGCAGGTAGCCGGGGACGTCGACCAGAACGATCAGCGGGATGCCGAAGGCGTCGCACAGCCGCACGAAACGTGCTGCCTTCTCGGCGCTTTCGGAGTTCAGGCAGCCGCCCAGACGCAGCGGGTTGTTGGCGATGACGCCGACGGAGCGACCGGCGAGGCGGCCCAGGCCGACCACGATGGACGGCGCCCACTTGGACTGGAACTCTTCGAACGGCACGCCCTCGTCGAGCAGGGCCTCGACGATCGGGTGCACGTCGTACGCGCGACGCGCCGACTCGGGCATGAGGGCCTTGATGTCGGTGTCGCCGGCCTCGGCCTTGGTGCGGTCGAAGTGGCCCTGCTGGCTGAACAGGCCGACCAGGCGACGGCCGCGCTCGTAGCAGTCGAGTTCGTCGTCGGCGACGATGTGGCACACGCCGGACTTCTTGTGGTGGGTGTCGGGGCCACCGAGCGAGACCATGTCGACGTCCTCACCGGTGACGCTGCGGACGACGTCCGGGCCGGTGACGAAGACGCGGCCCTCGGGGGCCATGACGATGACGTCGGTCAGGGCGGGGCCGTAGGCGGCACCACCGGCGGCGAAGCCGACTACCAGCGAAATCTGCGGGATGTAGCCCGAGGCCCGGATCATGGCCTCGAAGACCTGGCCGACCGCGTGCAGCGCGCGCACACCCTCGGCGAGGCGGGCGCCACCGGAGTGCCAGATGCCCACGATGGGGGCCTGCTCGTCGATGGCGGTGTCGTAGGCGCGGACGATGTGCGCGCAGCCGTCAACGCCCATGGCACCACCCATGACGGTGCCGTCGGTGGCGAACGCGATGGTGTGCACGCCGTTGACGGTGCCGGAGGCGGCCAGGACGCCCGACTTGTCGCGCTCGTGCAGCGGCTTGACGCTGCCCGGGTCGAAGAAGGTCGAGAGCCGCAGCAGCGGGTCGCGAGGATCAAGTGATTCGGCGGCCGTCGCCTCAGGTGCCAGGGTCGTCATTCTCTAATCTCCTTGATCTCGCGGTATGCGCTTCGTCGCTCAGTACCGGCCGAATGCGAGTGCGACGTTGTGTCCGCCGAACCCGAACGAGTTGTTGATCGCGTACTTGTAGTCGCCCTGCCGCGGAGCCTTGGAGACCACATCCAGATCGATCTCCGGATCCAGGTTGTCCAGGTTCAGTGTGGGCGGAATTACGCCGTCGCGCAGCGCGAGCACGGTGAGGATGGACTCCACCGCACCAACTGCACCCACCGAGTGGCCCAGCGCCGACTTGGGGGCGTACACCGCCGGCCGGTGGCCCTTCATGGCGTTGTTGATGGCCACGCCCTCGGCGACGTCACCGACGCTGGTGCCGGTCGCGTGCGCGTTGACGTGGTCGATGTCGGACGGCACGAGCCCGGCCAGTTCGATGGCCCGGGTCATGGCGTAGCCGGCCTGCTCACCGTTGGGGTCCGGCGCCACGATGTGGTAGCCGTCCGAGGTGACGCTCGCGCCCATCAGGCGGGCCAGAATGTTGGCGCCGCGGGCCTTGGCGTGTTCCTCGGTCTCGAGCACCAGCATGGCGCCACCCTCGCCGAACACGAAGCCGTTGCGGTCGCGGTCGAACGGGCGGCAGGCACCGGCCGGGTTGTCGTTGGTGTTGGACAGCACGATGCGCATCTGGGCGAACCCGGCGATCGGCACTGCCTCGATCTTGGTTTCGACACCGCCGGTGATGGCGACGTCGGCCTCGCCCAGCACCAGCTGGCGCCAGGCGTTGGCGATGGCTTCGGACCCGGACGCGCAGGCCGAGATCAGGGTGGACACCCCGGCCTTGGCCTTGCGCTCCAGTCCGACAGCGGCCGCCGCCCCGTTGGGCATGTACATCTGCACGACCAGCGGCGAAACCGCTCGCAGGCCGCGCTCGCGCATGCCGTCGTAGGCGAAGACCAGTTCCTCGGTCGAGCCGAGGCCGGTGCCGATCGACACCATCAGTCGTCGGGGGTCAACGTCCGGCGAGCCTGCGTTTTCCCAGACTCGCCGGCCGATGACCGTCGACATTTTCTGCAGATATGACAGCCGACGCAGTTCGACGCGCGTCAGTTCACTGTCGAAATCCTCGTGCAGATGCCCACCGATACGGACGGGAAGGTCGTACTTCTCGATGAAGTCATCTTCGAGAAGACGGATCCCGCTCTGCCCGTCAAGGAGCTTCTGCCACGTGGTTTCGGCATCGGTCGCCAGGGCAGTCGTCATGGCTACACCAGTGACGACCACATTGGGGAGACCATTCCCCGTTGACAACCTCTGTGCGGTTACCCCTGCCATTACTGCTCAATGTCCCTTCGACTTAATAACGCCCAAAGGCCAGGGCGACATTGTGTCCACCGAACCCGAACGAGTTGTTGATGGCGTACTTGTAGTCGCCATAACGAGGCTCGCCCGCAACAACATCGAGATCGATGGCGGGATCCGGCGTCTCGTAGTTGAGCGTCGGGGGGATGACCCCGTCGCGCAACGCGAGCACCGTCAACACGGACTCCAGCGCACCGACCGCACCGATGGAGTGGCCGAGCGCCGACTTCGGCGCGTACACCGCGGCGTTCTGACATCCGGCGACGCGGATGGCATTGGCCTCGGCGGTGTCACCGATCGGGGTGGCAGTGCCGTGGGCATTGACGTGGTCGATGTCCTTGGCGTCCAGCCCCGCGGTCTCCAGTGCACGCTTCATCGCGGCACCGGCGCGCACGCCGCCGTCTGCCGGGGCCACCATGTGGAACGCGTCCGAGGTGATACCGGCACCCAGCAGGCGGGCGATCGGCTTGGCGCCACGCGCCAGCGCGTGCTCTTCGGTCTCGATGATCATCATCGCGCCGGCTTCACCGAACACGAAGCCGTCACGATCCTTGTCGAACGGCCGCGACGCACCCGCGGGATCGTCGTTGCGGGTCGACATGGCGCGCATCATCGAGAACGCCGCGATGGGCAGTGCCTCGATGCCGCCTTCCACGCCACCGACGACGGCGAAGTCCGCGTCGCCCATGACGATCTGACGCCAGCCGTGGGCGATGGCCTCAGAACCCGACGAGCACGCCGACACCGGGGTGATGACCCCGGCGCGGGCGCCCAGCTCCAAGCCGGCGACCGCAGCCGCGCCGTTGGGCATGATCATCTGAACGGCGAGCGGGCTGACCTTGCGGATGCCGCCCTCGTTCATGGCGTCGTAGGTTTCGACGATCTTCTCGCCGCCACCGAGACCCGTGCCGATCACGACGGCGAAACGGTCGGGATCGACCTCGGGCGCACCCGCGTTCTTCCACAACCGTCGCGCCAGCACGAGCGACATGCGCTGCACGTACGAGTTACGGCGCAGTTCGACGCGGGTGAGCTCGGCCTCGAGATCGTCGACCAGGTGGCCACCGATACGCACCGGAAGGTCCCACTTGGTGACGAAATCGTCGGTCAACTCACGGATGCCGCTTTCGCCTGCCAGGAGGCCCTTCCACGTGCTCTCGATGTCAGCAGCGAGCGCCGTGGTTGCCTCCACGGCGGTCACCACGACGTTCGGGAAGCCTCCGTTAGCCGTGGAAGGCCTGGTCACTTGCTGAACTTATCGCGCAGCGCGGCAGCAGCCTCGGGGTTCTCTTCCTCGAGCTTCTGGATGTAGGCGACGACGTCACCAACGGTGCGCAGGCCGGCCAGGTCCTCGTCCGGGATCTTCACGCCGTACTTGTCCTCGGTCTGGACGGCGATCTCGACCATCGACAGCGAGTCGATGTCCAGGTCGTCGACGAAGGACTTCTCGGGGGTCACCTCAGACGGCTCGATGCCGGTGACCTCTTCGATGATCTCGGCGAGGCCGGCGATGATTTCTTCTTGACTGGCAGCCACGATGGCTCCTTCTTTTTGTTGTGTCGGCACACCGGATTTGGTGTGCCGGGTCGGTTGATTCGGGTTGGTTGCTTTTCAGGCCTACAGCCCTGTCAGAACTCGGTGAGTCCGTCCAAATCTGCGGGGGTCTTGATGGCGAAGGTGGGCACGCCCTTGACTTCGCGCTTGGCGATACCGGTGAGGGTGCCCGCCGGGGGGAACTCGATGATGCCGGTCACTTCCTGGCCTTCCTGTGCGGCACTGAAGCGCTTCCGCATCGTTTCCGAGCACAGGTCCCAGCGGACCGGGCGGGTCATCTGGGCGACCAGCTTGGCCATGGCGTCCGCGGCGTCGGCGACCGGCTGGCCGTCGGCGTTGGACAGCAGCGTGGTGGTCGGCTCGCTGGGGGTGACGGTCGCCGCGGCAGCCGCGTACGGCTCCTGCGCCGAGCCCATGAAGTGCGTGTGGAAGGCGCCGGCGGTGGCCAGGACACGGACGCGGGCCTTGGCCGGCGGATCCTCGGCCAGCTTCTCCAGCGCCGAGACGGCACCGGCCGCGACGATCTGACCCGCCGCGTTGCGGTTGGCCGGGACCAGTTCCAGGGCTTCCAGACGTGCGAGCACCTCGGCCTCGTCGCCACCGAGCACCGCGGCCATGCCGGTGGGCTCCAGGGCGCAGGCCTTGGCCATCTCGGCGCCGCGGGTGGCGGCGAGCTTGATGGCCTCGTCGGCGGAGATGACGCCCGCGATGGCGTAGGCGGCGATCTCGCCGACCGAGTGGCCGGCCACGATCGTGGTGGCACCGGCCAGGAGGCCGCGCTTGGTCAGCTCTTCGTGTGCGAGCAGCGTGGCCGCGACGACCAGCGGCTGGGTCACCGCGGTGTCGGTGATCTCCTCGGCGGTCGCCGTGGTGCCCAGCTGGGCGAGATCGAGACCGCTGATCTCCGACCAGGTGGCCAGACGGTCAGCCGCACCGGCCAGCTCCAACCATGGGGTGAGCATGCCGGGCGTCTGAGATCCCTGCCCGGGGGCAAGCAGCGCAAGCACAGGTGTTTGAGGCACGGATTAAGAAAACACTGTGAAGCGGGATTTATGTCGTGTAAGAGATTATGAACCTGGTCTTAAAGTTTTGTGGAATGTCTACAAAAACGCACGTTATGCAACGTTGGCGAGACCTGGCTGCGATGTGGATCACAGTCGGGGGTCGATAGCTACCGGCGGGTAGGTTTGCTGTAACTGTGCTGATCAGGCCGTTTGCTGGTTGGCTTGAGCGGGGGTACGGCTCAATCGACCCACTGTCGAGGCCACTCGGAGCACATAGGCGTCCCTGGGCACCATCGGATCGCGGCCGGTGAAGTCCGCGATCCGGCGCAGCCGGTACCGGACGGTGTTTGGATGAACGAACAATTTACGGGCGCACGCTTCTATGGCGCCGCCGGCGTCGAGGTAGGCGTCGAGCGTCTCTGTCAGCGCCGGACCCGCGTCTGCCAGCGGCCGGACGACCTCGAGTTCCAGGGCCGCGATGGCCGTGCGGTCCCCGAGCAGGGCGCGTTCGGGCAGCAGTTCGCGCGCGGCGACGGGGCGCGGTGCACCCGTCCAGCCGCTCACCGCATTCATTCCGGAGATGGCTTCGGTGGCGCTGTAATGGGCGGCTGCCAGCGTGGCGGCGGTCGGGCCGATGACCACCGGGGCGTCGGCGAACACGCCCATCAGTTCGCCCAGGAACCGATCGGTGGGCGAGATCTGTCCGGAGATGATGGCCACCAGCCAGGTGCCGTGGACGTCGGACAGGGCGACGCGACCGTTGCGGCTGGCGACGTCGTGGACGTCCTCGCTGGCCAGATCGGCGCGGTCGGGTTGCGGGTAGCCCACCACGACGGTGGCGGGCGCGGTGGCGTCCCAGTTCAGTGCCGCCGCCTGCGACTGCAGGCTGGTGCCGACGTCGCCACGCACCACGGCGTCGACGACGTTGGCCTCCATCCGGGTGTCCCAGGCGCCGCGGGCCTCGGCCTGATCGGCGTACGCGCTGGCGGCAGCGAACGCCAGGTCGCGGCTGTACCGCAGGATGCCCGCGGTCAGCGCCGTCAGCTGTTCCTCGGTGCGGGCCAGTAGCGGCACCACTTCCTCGAAGAACTCCATGGTGGTCCGCACCATCTCCACCGACTGCCGCAGCGCGATGCGGCGCCGCAGATCCTGGGGCACGACCTCGAAGGCCTCCGCGGTGTAGCTGACGTCGCTGTTCGGGTCGCGCATCCACTCGACGAAGTTGACGACGGCGGTCTGCACCACCAGGTGAACGCTGGCGCGCTGCGAGGCCTCCAACTCGGCGAAGAACGGCAGGCGCTCCTCGAGGGCGTGCACGGCCTGCGTCGCCAAGGTGCCGGAGTACTGCTTGAGGCGACGCAGCACCGTGTCCGGGACGTTCTCGAGGACTTCGAGCGTCGACTTGGGCGGAACGAACCGCTTACCGCCGTTCGTGTTGTCAGGCATGACTAAAAGCTACGCCTGATTTCTGGAGACTTCTGCCAATCCGGTCGCGCCGAGATGACGGTTCCTGTCGGAAACCGTCATCTCAGCGTCTGCGGACTACGCGCTGCCGGTGTCGGCGTACGACACCTCGGCGGCCGAGACGTCGTCGATCCGGTACTGCTTGGCCGCCGCGACGGCCACCGACGGGTCGATCTCGCCGTCGCGGGCCAGGGCCTCCAGCACCGCCACCACCACCGACTCGGCGTCGGTGTTGAAGTAACGCCGGGCCGCCGGGCGGGTGTCGGAGAAGCCGAACCCGTCGGTGCCGAGCGTGACGTAGGTGTTCGGCACCCACGGCCGGATCTGCTCGGGCACCGCGCGCATCCAGTCGGACACCGCGACCACGGGGCCCGCGGTCTTCGCGAGCTGGGCGGTCACGTACGGGACGCCGGCCTGCTGGTCGGGGTGGCGCAGCGCCTGCCGGTCGATGGCCACGCCGTCGCGGTTCAGCTCACCCCAGCTCGTCACCGACCACACGTCGGCCGCCACATCCCAGTCGGCGGCCAGGATGTCGGCCGCCCGCAGCGCGTCGGGCATCGAGACGCCCGACGCCAGGATCTGCGCCGTGCTGGAGCGCTTCTCCGTCGCGGCGCGGAACCGGTACATGCCGCGCAGTACGCCCTCGGGGTCGAAGTTCTCGGGCTCGGCCGGCTGGACGTACGGCTCGTTGTAGATGGTGATGTAGAAGTAGACGTTCTCGGGGTTGTCGCCGTACATGCGCTCGAGGCCGCTCTCGATGATGTACGCGATCTCGTAGGCGAACGCCGGGTCGTAGGCCACCACCGCGGGGTTGGTCGAGGCCAGCAGCAGCGAGTGACCGTCCGCGTGCTGCAGGCCCTCACCGGTGAGCGTGGTGCGCCCGGCTGTCGCGCCCAGCACGAAGCCGCGGCCCATCTGGTCGGCGGCCGCCCAGAAGCCGTCGCCGGTGCGCTGGAACCCGAACATCGAATAGAAGATGTAGATGGGGATCATCGGCAGGTCGTGCGTGGCGTACGACGTCGACACCGCGGTGAACGACGCCGTCGACCCGGCCTCGTTGATGCCCTCGTGCAGAATCTGGCCGACTTCGGATTCCTTGTACGCCAACATCAGATCCGCATCCACGGCGGTGTAGAGCTGGCCGTTGCGGTTGTAGATCTTCAGGCTCGGGAACCACGAGTCCATACCGAACGTGCGGGCCTCGTCGGGGATAATCGGGACGATGCGCGGCCCGATGTTCTTGTCCCGCAACAGTTCTTTGAAGGTTCGCACCGTCGCCATCGTGGTGGCGACGGCCTGGTTGCCCGAGCCCTTCTTGAGCGACTTGTAGACGTCGCGGCCCGGCAACTGCAGCGGCTTGGACTTGGTGCGCCGCTCCGGCAGGAAGCCGCCGAGCGCCCGGCGCCGGTCGAGCATGTACCGGATTTCCGGCGACTCGGAGCCCGGGTGGTAGTAGGGCGGCAGGTACGGGTTCTCCTCGAGCTGGGCGTCGGTGATCGGCACCCGCGTCGCGTCGCGGAACTTCTTGAGGTCGTCGAGCGCCAGCTTCTTCATCTGGTGCGTCGCGTTGCGGCCCTCGAAGTGGCTGCCCAGCGTGTAGCCCTTGATGGTCTTGGCGAGGATGACGGTCGGCTGGCCCTTGTGCTCCATGGCCGCGCGGTAGGCGGCGTACAGCTTGCGGTAGTCGTGGCCGCCGCGCTTGAGGTTCCAGATCTCCTGGTCGGTCATCGGGTCGACCAGCGCCTTGGTGCGGGGGTCGCGGCCGAAGAAGTGGTCGCGGACGTACGCGCCGTCGTTGGCCTTGTAGGTCTGGTAGTCACCGTCGGGCGTGACGTTCATCAGGTTCACCAGCGCGCCGTCCTTGTCGGCGTGCAGCAGGGCGTCCCACTCGCGGCCCCACACCACCTTGATGACGTTCCAGCCGGCGCCGCGGAAGAACGACTCCAGCTCCTGGATGATCTTGCCGTTGCCGCGGACCGGGCCGTCGAGGCGCTGCAGGTTGCAGTTGACGACGAACGTCAGGTTGTCGAGCGCCTCGTTGGCTGCGACCTGGATCAGGCCGCGGCTCTCGGGCTCGTCCATCTCGCCGTCGCCGAGGAAGGCCCACACGTGCTGATCGCTGGTGTCCTTGAGCCCGCGGTCGTGCAGGTAGTGGTTGAAGCGGGCCTGGTAGATGGCGTTCATCGGGCCCAAACCCATTGACACCGTGGGGAATTCCCAGAAATCGGGCATCAGGCGGGGGTGCGGGTACGACGGCAGGCCGCCGCCGAGGCCGGCATGCGAGTGCTCCTGGCGGAAGCCGTCCAGCCGGTGTTCGTCGATGCGGCCCTCGAGGAAGGCGCGGGCGTAGATGCCGGGGGAGGCGTGGCCCTGGATGAAGATCTGGTCGCCACCGCCCGGGTGGTTCTTGCCGCGGAAGAAGTGGTTGAAGCCGACCTCGTACAGCGAAGCCGACGACGCATACGTCGAAATGTGGCCGCCCACACCGACTCCCGGCCGCTGTGCGCGGTGCACCATGATGGCGGCGTTCCAGCGGATCCAGCGGCGGAAGCGGCGCTCGACCTCTTCGTCACCGGGGAACCACGGCTCCAGATCGGTGGGGATGGTGTTGACGTAGTCGGTGGACGTCAGCGCGGGGATGGACACGCGCATCTCCCGCGAGCGCTCCAACAGCCGAAGCATCAGATACCGGGCACGTGCGGGCCCGGACCGAGCCAACAGGTCGTCGAACGATTCCAGCCATTCGGCGGTCTCGTCCGGGTCGATGTCGGGAAGATACGACGCGACGCCATCACGGATCACCCGAACCCGGTCCGGTTCGGCTGAGGTACTGGAGTTTTGAGCCAGGTCTTGGCGCACGAACTCAGTGGTCAACTGCCACTCCTTGGTATGCGATTTTGGGGATGCTTTTGGCACTGCCCATGGTCCCCCCATCGTTCCGCAGATTAGGCGTTGGGGTGGGCTACCGGCGAGTACGCGTTCGGATGCCTGTGATTGCCGCATCGACCCTGTACGGTCAGCTGATGATGACCAGCGCGGCTAGTGTGTCGCGGCTTCGCGCAGCCGCTTTGGTATCCGGGGCCCTGGCGATGGTCGGGATGATGATCGTCGGCTGCAGCAAGTCCGTCGAAGGCAGCTCCACGGTCGACCAGCCCGGCGCGGCGGCGTACCGCACCTCGGTGTCGCTGTCCGCGGCAGCGTCGGCCAGTTCCAGTTCGTCGAGCGCTTCCGCAGCGGCGACCGAGGCCGCGTGCCAGACGTTCGTCGACACCGGCAAACCGGCGATGCAGGCGGTCAACGCCTACGTCGACGCCGAGAACGCCGGTGGCACCGACGCCGCCAAGCTGCAGGCCGCGGTCGACGCACTGCACCACGCCGCGGACGCGGTGACCAAGAGCGCCACGACGGTGCAGTCCGACACCCTCAAGGCGGCGCTCGCCGGCTGGTCGGCGGCGGCCCAGGCGCTGGCGACGGCGATCAGCACGAACGCGTCGACCTCCGATTTCAATGCGGCGGTCGACTCGTTCAACAACGCCAAGTCGGCCACCGAGACCGCATGCGGGTAACACGTGCGCTGATCTTGTCGATCAAAGATGTGTCTTGCGTCGAATGAATCGTCGTCGCGTGCGACTATTGGGTTCCACACACACGGGCTGCAAACAAGCAGGTTAGAGGAGGACACCGGTGGCCGCGGCGGACGCGCCGAACTACGCCCAGAGACTGGGCATTCACAAAGATCAGATCGTCCAGGAGCTGGGTTGGGACGAGGACACCGACGACGACATCCGCGCTGACATCGAAGATGCGTGCGGCGGAGAGCTTCTCGACGAGGATTCGGACGAAGTCGTGGACGTCGTGCTGCTGTGGTGGCGCGATGACGACGGCGACCTGGTGGACCGTCTGATGGACGCCATCACCCCGCTGGCCGACGACGGCGTGATCTGGGTGGCCACCCCGAAGACCGGCAAGAACGGCCACGTCCAGCCTGCCGAGATCGCCGAGTCGGCGCCTACCGCAGGGCTCGTCGTCACCTCGTCGGCCAACCTCGGGGACTGGATCGCCAGCCGCCTGGTGCAGCCCAAGTCGAAGGCCGCGGGCCGGCACTAGTGGTGGTCGGTGCCCTGGCGCCGCGGTCTCGTAGGTCTGACGTGCCCGGCTCTGTGCGATGTTCGTGGGCCACCGTCTGTTTGTGGGCCGCTGTCTGTTTGTGGGCCACTGTCGCCGCGAGTGCAACCACACGGCGGAAAAGCGGCCTGATTTCCGCCACCACGTTGCATTCGCGGGTTGAGTCATGATCGAGGTCGGGTCCGTCGCGCCGGACTTCACTCTCAAAGACCAGCACGGTCGCGCCGTGACGCTGTCGGCGCTGCGCGGCCGGAATGTGCTGCTGGTGTTCTTCCCACTGGCGTTCACCCCGGTGTGTGCGGGGGAGCTCGGCGAGATTCAGGAAAACCTGGCCCGGTACCGCAATGATTCGGTGGAAACGCTGACCATCTCGGTCGGGCCGCCGGCCACTCACAAGGTGTGGGCGCGGGAATCGGGCTTCGAGTTCCCGATCCTGTGCGACTTCTGGCCGCACGGCGCGGTGTCCCAGCTGTACGGGGTTTTCAACGAGGTTTCGGGCTACCCGGACCGGGGCACATTCCTGGTCGACCGGGAGGGCATCGTGCGGTTCGCGGAGTGCACATCGCCCGGCGAGGCGCGGGACCAGCAGGTCTGGGTCGACGCCCTGGCGGCCTTGGACTGATTTTCCCTGACCCGCCATCGGCGTGTAGCGTGCCCGGGGCGGGGCGCGTAGCTCAGTGGTAGAGCTCTGGTTTTACACACCAGCGGTCGGCGGTTCGATACCGTCCGCGCCCACCAACTTTCCCCAGGTAGCGGCTTACTAGTCGACCGGGCTCATGTCGTCGGCACTCCACCGCACCGCGGTGACGGCAGGTGCCTTGATGACATCGGCGAGGGCCGCTTCGATGCGGTGGTCGTCTCGCTCGTCGGCGATGACGGTGGCCGTGATGCGGACTCCTTCGTCATCGGGTAAGTCGACGGCAGAGATGGAGCGCACCGTCAGGTTGGGGTGCGAGATGGCGTCGAAGATGAGGCTCCGGATGTGGAGTTCGGCGCTCGTCGCGCACCGCACCTCGAACCGGTATTCGGCGGAGGACTCTTCGGCGCCCGGGCGGCGGTGACGGTCCAGCGTGCGCCCGACCGGCCGCAGGAAGATGTTGGCGGCGATGACCGCGCAGCTGCCGATCACCGCGGGCAGCATCAGTCCACCGCCGGCCAGGGCGCCGATGGCGGCGGAGGCCCACAGGGTGGCCGCGGTGTTGAGCCCCGAGATCGTGGCGCCCTGCTGCATGATCACGCCGGCACCGAGGAAGCCGATGCCGGACGCCACCTGGGCGGCAACAC
Source organism: Mycobacterium sp. SMC-21 (assembly GCF_045310825.1). Taxonomy (NCBI): domain Bacteria; kingdom Bacillati; phylum Actinomycetota; class Actinomycetes; order Mycobacteriales; family Mycobacteriaceae; genus Mycobacterium; species Mycobacterium sp. SMC-21. Next base: position 65,748 of record NZ_JBJIAO010000010.1, read on the forward strand.
GGGTTGGGTCGGCGTGTTCGCCTGCGAAGGTGTAGCCGCCCATGATCACGAACAGCGCGGAGCCGAGGCTCACCAGCGCGGTGGTGCGCAACCCGGCGTTGCGGGACCGCCACTGGCGTTCCAGCCCGATCGCTGCGCCGAGGCCCAGGCCGGCGCCGATCCGCAGCGCGATATCCAGTGTGTCGATCACCTTGTGCTCCTGTTGCTTTCGTGCGCCGGGGCGCGCTCTCGGCGCGTCCACGGCTGCGACGGCAGTAGGGGCGGATGATAGGGACGGTGTGCGAACTCAAGGTGAACGGCGGCCGACCCGCCGTTCACCTTGAGGCGCGGATATCGTTGAACCAGTGCGGATTTCGCGTTGCTGAGGTCCGCTGTGAGTTACCTCCCGATGTGCTGGGCGTCAGGCGGCGGCCTGCGACGTCGCCGCGGCCTTCTTGCCCTGGGTCTTCTTGCCGAACTTGGACTTCGGCTTCTTCGGGGCGGTCTGCTTCTCGGCCTTACTGCCGGTGTCCGACGTTCCAGCGCCGGCGTTCGTGTCGGTTGCCGCTCCGGTGGTGTCGGGTTTGGTGTCGGGTTTGGTACCGGAGTCGGTGTCGTGCTTCGTCGTCGAGACGGTGTCGGGTGTCGTTGAATCCTTGGGATCCGTCGGGTCTTTGGTGTCCTTGGGGTCGGTCACCGTTGGCTTGGCCGCTGTCGGCGCAAGCTTGATCGTGGGCTTGACCTTGGTGGTGGTGATCTTCGGTATTGCGGTGGCCTCGACGCCGGCTGCCGCCGTGGGCGTGGTCGTGTCGACCGCCGCGATTGCCGCGGGCTTGGTCGCGAGCGCGTTGGCGATGGTGTTCTGCGCGAAGGCGATTCCGTCGATGACGTTGGCGGCGCCGGTCTTGAGGCCCTGGACGACGAGTTTGGCGCCGTCGACGACGGCTGTGACGAGATTGCCGATGTTGATGGGCAGTAGCGCCGCCACGACGTTCTGAGTGGCGATGATGGCCGAGGTCGCGAAAGCGTTGAATCCGCCGAGCAGACCGGTGCCGAGACCAATCAGCGCTACCGGGACTGCTTGCACCAACGCCTGGTCCACGGCCAGCACGCGTTGGTCGCGCGCGATCATGGACACCAGAATCGGTCCGCCGATGACGGTCACCGCGCCGATGACGCCGGCTTCGACGGTGCCGAGCGCGCCGACGAAGTCGCGGGCCAGAACCTGCTGCGCGACGGTGGTCACGAGTCCCGGGATGGCGGCGATGGTCTGCCCGACGCCCTGGCCTGCTTTGACCAGGCCCGCGCTGATTGTCACGAAGTCGGTGATCTGGTTGGCGACCCACTGCTTGAACGCGGGGAATTCCAGGATGTCGGCGATGGTGGCGGTCAGCTGGATGTCGGGTACCTGGATGTGCGGCACCTGGACGCTGTGGACGATCGGTGCCGGCAGGGCCCTCAATGCTGGTGGCGGGGGAGCGGAGACGATGACGCCCGCGGCCATGACAGCGGCGGCGGTGGGCAGGCTCAGACGGGCGGTGAGTGTATGCATGTGAAAGCTCCTGACCGAGAGTGGAACTCAAGCAATATTGACGGTATCGACAAAATTGTCTCGGTGCTGGGCAATCGCAATGTTCGTGCCGGGATCCGGCCGCGCTCAGTGCTGCGGGCGGTGCTCGTCGGGGTGGAAGCTGCCGGGTGCCATTTTCGGGGCCTCGGGTTCGGCCGACAGGGTGCGGCGCAGGCGCTGGCCCAGTTCGTGGTTCTGCACGGGCTTGCCGACGTGCGGAGCGAGCGCGCGGGCAACGGCCTGTAGTGCGGGCTCGCGGGGCGGGATGGGATAGAAGTGGTCGCCGATGACCAGCCAGCCGTTGCCGCCGGAGGCGGCGCCACCAATCAGCTTGCCGACCAGATCCGGCAGGTGGAGGTCCGCGGGCGTGACGTGCAACTGGGCGATCACCGACACCGTGTTGGCATGTCGGTTGGTGACGTAGATCCGTGATCCGTCGGGCGAAACAGCAACGGCCCCTGCGTAACTCCCGATGCTGACCGTGTCGGTCACGGTCATGGTGGTGGTGTCGATCCGGTTGACGTCGCCCGTCTGCTGGGTGGCGTAGACCGCCGAGCCGTCGGGCGCGACGGCGATGTCGCTGAGTTCCTTGCCGAGCGGGAAGGTGACGCCGCCGATGATCGCACCGGTGGCGGCGTCCACCGCGGTCACCGAGCAGGTGGTGACGCCGAACTCAACCGCGCCCATCACGTAGATGCGACTGTTGTCGGGGCTGACGACGAGTCCGGAGACCGGCTTGCCGACGGAGATGGTGCTGACGACGCTGTGGCTGGTGGTGTCGAGGACAGCTAGCGTGTCCGCGCCGTAGCCCGCCACATAGAGTCGGGCGCCATTGGGGCTGACGGCCACATAGTAGGCGTCATCGACCTTGATGGTTCCGGCCACAGAATTGGTGGTGGCGTCGATCAACATGATCTTCGGGTCGGCAGTGCCGTTGATGTCCCCGCCCGACGCGAGGTAGATCGTCGAGCCGTCGGGGTGAATGGCCACGTTGCCGGCCCAGCCGGATGGAACCACGGCCACAACCGATTTGGTGTTGATGTCCATCACGGACAGCCCGCCGAAGTTGTTGCAGTACAGCCGCGTGCCGTCCGGGTGCACGACCAATTGCTGCGCGCCCGGCAAGCCGACGCCGGGTCCGATGGCATCGACCACGGTGTTGGTCGCGGTGGCGATCACGGAGACCGTCGGACTACTGCTGTTCCCGACGTAGATCCGGTCGCCGCCCGGACTCGCCACCGCCGCCGTCGGCCCGCCACTCTCCGGGATCGTGGCGATGACTGCGAGCATGGCGAAAGCTCTCTTGGATTAAAGGGATTCGATGACCCGCGTCGCGGTGGGCAGGTCGACCCCGGCCTCATCGCGGTAGGCCTTGACGGCCGCGATCTTGTTGCCTGACGCCAGTAGTTCGAGCACGCGGTTCGACACCTGGGTTTGCGCCATCGACCGCACATCGGGCAGCGGGATCCCGGTCTGCGCATAGAGATGTCGTACCAATTGCTCCAGCGCGCCGAGCCGCTCGTAGACATCGTTGGTCGTCACGTCGCCAGTGTGGCACCTATGCGCCGGCTGTGGGCCGAAAGCGCCATCAAGTCTGGGCGGACTCCGGCCCGCGGCAGGCTGTGTGATCATCCGGCTGCGCCGGCCTCAGCAGCCCATTCCTGGGTGACGCGCTGTTTCTGCTCGGCGACAACCTGGCTCAGATGCGCGGCTTTGGGCCATCCGCAGTGCGCGGCGAAGTGCATTATCAGTTCGTCCATCTCATCGAACGACACGTCGCGGCTCTTCAAGGCGGCGTAGACGTGGCTGACGATCGGGAACGGTGCGTCCTGGAACGCCACACAGGCCACGGTGATCAGCCGCCGTTCCTTTCTCGCCAACCCGGGTCGCAGCCACATTTCGCCGAACACGAAGTTGAGGATGCCGGCGCCTTGGAACGGGTTGTCCTGGTCGGGCGCGAACGGCAGGCAGTTGATGTCCTTGAAGCACGCCGCGCCGACGGCCAGCCGTTCGTCGGGGTCGCTGGGCGTGGAGAGGGGCAACAGCGGTTCGGGATCGGGGACCGGTAGGCCGCGCTCCTGATGGATTCGATTCCACTCCTGGTCGACGATCATGTTGAAGCGCGAAGCCTTCGGCCAGCCCGCGTACACGGCGAAATGCAAGACGGTTTCCCGGATCTCGACGATCGTGATGTCACCACTGTTCAGGGCGGCGTACACATGGGCGCGTAACGGGTCCTCGGCATCGGCGTCCGCGACGCAGGGGAGGGTGATGAAGCGGCGCTCGCGCCGGGTGAGCCCCGGGCGCTGCCACACGTCGCCGAAGACGACATCCAGCAGGTGGTCGTCCACCGGTGTGGATCCGGGCGGCGCGGCGACCGTCATGACATCGGCGTACGCCGACCTGCCGCGTTCGGTGCGTTCGGTACCGAGTCCTGTCATGGTCGTCCCTTCTGGCTCACCGCAGCGTGACGCCGGCATCGACTTTGAGTTCCAGGCCGGTGACGTATCGGGATTCGTCGGACATCAGGTACAGCACGGCGTTGCTGATATCGATGGCCTCGGCCATGACGACCGGCAGGGCATTGGCGAAAAGGGGCGCCAGGTCAGGCCGCGTCTCCCGGATCAGGCCGTGCAGGGAGGCCGGCTGCATTCCGGTCGGCACCCCGGTGGGATGCACCGTGTTCACGCGAACACCCTGCGCGGCAAGCTCATTGGCCAGGCTCTTGCTGAGACCCACGATCCCGTGTTTGGACGCCGTGTAGGGCAGGTGCAGCGGGGTGCCCTTGGTGCCGGCAGCAGAGCTGATGTTGACGAGGCTGCCGCCGTGGTCGATCAGGTGGGGCAGCGCGGCTCTGCACGTGTTCCAGGTGCCGAACAGGTTCACATCGACCACGGCGTGCCATTGTTCGGTCGTGGTGGTGTCCCAGGTTCCCGCGGTGAGCACACCGGCATTGGCGACGGCGCCGTCGAGACCGCCGAGCTGTCGGACGCCGTCGTCGACTGCGGCCCGCAACGCGTCGGCATCGCGAACGTCGACGACGTACGTCGCGGCGCGGCCCCCGTATTCCCGGACGAGGCCGGCGGTTTCCTCGAGGTCCTCGCGAGTGGCCAGCGGATACTCGAGGACCGAGAGGGACTCACAGATGTCCACGAGGATCAGGTCGGCACCCTCCTCGGCCAGGCGCACGGCGTGGCTTCGGCCCATCCCGCGGGCCGCGCCCGTGATCAGGATCTTCTTGCCGGCGACTCGTCCGGTGACAGTGTTCATAGCTTGTTGCAGAAGCCGGCGTCGACCGGAAGCGTGACTCCGGTGATGTACTGCGCGGCATCGGAGGCCAGGAAGGCGACGGCATGGCTGATGTCTTCTGGTTCGAGCAACCCGACCGGCATGGGGTTCTGCAGGTGCGGGCCGCCACCGGGATAGTTCTCGAGGAACGCCGTCATGGCCGGATTGACCGCCATCATGGTGTTGACGGCCGTCGGGTGCACGCTGTTCACCCGGATGCTCTGTGGGGCAAGCGCATTGGCCAGTGTCCGCATCAGCCCGACGATGCCGTGCTTGGATGCCGCATAGCCCAGACCGCCGGCCTGCGCACCGCCGAAGCCCTTCAACCCGGCAGTGGAGCTCGTGAAGATGATGGACCCGCCGCGCCCGCCGGCGACGATGTGCGGGATCGCCGCCTTGGCGGTGTGCAGGGCGCCCGTCAGATTGACGTCGATGACGTCGGTCCACATCTCGAGTTCTTCTTCGATGGTCAGTTCACGGAACGCCATCGTGGCGATACCGGCGTTCGCGCAGACGATGTCGAGGCGGCCGAATTGCTCGACGCCGGTGTCCAGCGCTGACTTGAGTCCGGCGAAATCACGGACGTCGGCGACCGCGGCGACGATCTTGCCGCCCACCGATTCGACGAGTTCCGCGGTTTCGTCGAGTTCGGCACGGCTGGCCATGGGGTAGCCGTTCGATGCGATGTCGGCGCAGATGTCCACGGCGATGATGCCCGCACCTTCTCTGGCGAGATGTACGGCGTGGCTACGCCCTTGTCCGCGGGCCGCTCCGGTGATGAAAGCGACCTTCCCGTCCAACGATCCCATCTGAACTCCTTGCCGTGTACTCAAAGTTGGGCGTAAACCGTCTTGGTCTTCAGGAAGCTCTCGATCCCGTCGCGTCCCCATTCGTGGCCCCAGCCGGACTGCTTGTAGCCGCCGAAGGGCATCGAATGGTCGAACACCATCTGGCAGTTCAGCGTGACGGTGCCGGCGTCGAGACGTTTGGCGAGCCGGTGTGCGCGGCCGATGTCCTTGGTCCAGGCGGTCGCCGCCAGTCCGTACTCGGAATTGTTGGCGAGGGCCACGACCTCGTCGTCGTCATCGAACGGCAGGACCGCGACGACCGGCCCGAAGATCTCCTGCTGGTACAGCCGGATGGTGGGAGCGACATCGGTGAGAACCGTTGGATGTACGAAGAATCCACTGCGCTCGAGCCGGTTTCCTCCGGTGACCACCTCGACCCCGTCGCGGCGGCCGCCTTCGATGAAGCCCAGCACCTGGTCGAGTTGTTTGGCGCTGATGATCGGGCCGATCAGGACGTCGTCCTCGGTCGGGGCGCCAAGCTTGACCGAGTTCGCGATGGTGGCGACGCCCTCGACCACCTTCTCGTACACGCTGCGCTGGGCGAAGATTCGCGATCCGCTGATGCAGCCCTGCCCGGAATGGATGAAGATGCCCATCGCCGCCATCGTGATCGCGGTATCCAGGTCGGCGTCGTCGTAGATCAAAACCGGTGACTTGCCGCCCAATTCGAGCGCCACCCGCTTGAGGTTGCCGCTGCCGGCGGCCTGCACGATCTGCTTGCCTACTTCGGTGGAGCCGGTGAAGGCCACCTTGTCGACGCCGGGATGCGCGGTGATCGCCGCACCGACCGTGTGGCCGTATCCGGTGACGAGGTTGACGACGCCGTCCGGCACACCGGCCTCGGCCAGGATCCGCTCCAGCAGCAGGGCCGAAAGCGGGGTCTCCTCAGCAGGTTTGACGATACAGCTGCATCCGGCGGCCAATGCGGGCGCGAGCTTGGTGCACGCGTTGAACACCGGCCCGTTCCACGGGAAGATCAGTCCGACGACGCCGTATGGCTCCTTGAGCGTGTAGGCGTGCATCGTGGTGAACGCGCCGGTGATGCCGCCGGTCTGCTGCACGTCGTGGGCGATGCCGTTGACCTTCGTGCACCAGCCCCCGTAGTAGCGGAACGATTCGGCGCACGTCGACATGATCATGTGCGCCTGGAAATAGGGCATTCCGGTGTTCAGGGAATCGATCTGGGCCAGTTCGCCGGCGTGCTGGTCGATCAGATCGGCCACCCGCCACAGCACTTTGGCCCGCTCGCTGCCCGGCAGTCCGCTCCACACCCCGGACGTGAAACTCTCTCGCGCACGGGTCACGGCGGCGTCGACGGCCTCGGCGCCGCCGTCCCGGAACTCGGCGATCACCTCCTCGGTGGCGGGGTTGATGATCGCGATGGTGTCTCCGTTGCCCGGCCGATTCGCGATGTCGTCCAGGACCGACTGCACCGTCACTGCCGCACCTCGGTGAACTCGATGTGCAACTCGGTGAGGCCGCGCAGCAGGAACGTCGGCTCGTAGCCGTAGGCGCGGTGGCCCGGGGCGCCGTGCTTGGCCTCGCTGATCCGGATGTCGCGTGTCCGGTCGAGCAGGCGGTTGATGGTGACGCGGCCCTCGACCCGGGCCAGCGGAGCGCCGGCGCACGTGTGGATACCGCGGCCGAAGGCAATGTGCTCGCGGACGTTCTTGCGATCGAGGCGGAACTCGTTGGGATTCTCGAATTTTCGGGGATCCCGATTGGCCGCACCGAGACACAGCATCAGCACCGTGCCGGCCTTGATCGGCACGCCGCCCAGGGTGGTGGACTTGCGGCAGAGGCGGAAGTCCACCTTGGTGGGGCTCTCGATGCGTAGTGCTTCCTCGATGAAAGGGGAGATCAGGTCGCGGTTCTCCCGCAGGTGGTGCTGGAGCTCCGGCCGGTCGCCGAGCACCTTGACCGCGGAGCTGAGCAGCTTCGTGACGGTCTCCTGTCCGGCGGCGAACAGGAACGTCGCCGGGCGCACCACCTCCAGCAGCGGCGGGACGGAGCCGTCGGGGTAGGTGGCGGTGGCCAGCCCGGTCAGCACGTCCTCGCGGGGGTTCTCGCGCCGGTCGGCGATGTACCCACTGAACAGATCGTCAAGGTACTGAAGGGGATTGGAGCCGACGGGTTCGTGGTCCAGCGCGCCGACGCGCGAGCCCGGGGCGTTGCCGGCCCCCAGGTTGCGCCGGATCTCGGGGCGGTCTTCCTCGGGCACGCCGAGCAGATCCGCTATCGCCAGCGTCGCGAAGGGCTTGCCGTACTCACCGAGGAACTCGCACCGGCCTTCTGGGGAGCCGGGGACGATGAATTCATCCATTTGCCGGTCGGCGAGGCTCCAGAGGTAGTCCGAGTTCTCCTGCAGACGGCGCGGTGTCAGCAGCCGGCTCAGCAGGGACCGGGCGTTCTCGTGCTGGGGCGGGTCCATCACCACCATGTGTTCGAAGATCGGGAACTCGTGCCGGTGTGCCTCGATGAGCTCGCTGATGTCGTCGCCGTCCGGCGTGAACGGCAGCGGCGGGAATGGACCGCCGATGGCGTTGACCGCCGAGAACGAATCGACATCTTTGAACGCCGCCTGGACTTCCTGATACCCCGTCACCGCGAGCACGCCGTAGTGCGGTTCGCGCACGACGGGTCCCTGCTGGCGCAGCTGCTCCCAGTAGGCGTACGGGTCCTGGGCGATCTCGGGGTTCGTGAAGTAGTCGACGTCGGCGATGTCGGTCACGGTGGACTTGGGCTGCATGACAGCAACTCCTGATCGATCGATCAAAATGTTAGACTGCCGTATGCCTATCACGCGCCGCGACGGCCGGTCAAGCATTTCGGGGCGGACTCGTCGATGACTCAGGGGCGCAAAGCGAAGGCTGATGACGGCGGTGCCCGGCAGCGTCTGATCGAGGCGACGGTGCAGATCATGCACGACGAGGGGTACGCCGCGGCGACCTCGCGGCGGGTCGCCGCGCTGGCCGGCGTCAAGCAGGCGCTGGTCTATTACTACTTTCCGACCATGGACGACCTGTTCGTCGAGGCCTTGCGCGCCGGCGGGGAAGTGGCACTGGAACGGCTGCGCGAGGTGCTGCTCGACGAGGACCCGCTGCGGGCGTTGTGGCGCATCAACAGCGATCCCCGGCAGACGGTTCTCAGCACCGAATTCATGGCATTGGCCAACCACCGCAAGGCCGTTGGCGCCGAATTGAAGGCGTACTCGGAGCGGGTGCGCGATATCGAAACCGCGGCGGTGACCCTGGTCCTGCGGGCCGGCGGCGTGGATCTCAACGCGTACCCGCCGGTGGTGATCTCGATGATCGTCGCCCAGATCGCGCGCAGTGTCGGCAACGAGGCCGCAGTGGGTGTGACGCGCGGCCACGAGGAGCTGCGCGACTTCATCGACCGGCAGATCGAGCTGCTGACGAAGTCCGCGGAAGTCGTGCGCGACTGACCTTCGGTCGGGTGGGCCGGCGCGCCCAGTCTTTCGCTGACTTCGGCGACGGTCGCCGGCGTCTTCCCAACTCGTCATTGACAGCGCGGTGCGGCCGTGCCATGGTTCCTGATCGATCGACAAATTTCTGAGTCGATGAGCCGAACCGCCCGTTCTGCGGCGGCGGCGACAATCAGACAGCGAGGTGGACTCATGGCGGGACGGGTAGAGGGCAAGGTCGCATTCATCACCGGAGCGGCCCGCGGCCAGGGCCGTAGTCACGCCGTGCGGCTCGCCGAAGAAGGCGCCGACATCATCGCCATTGACATCTGCGGCCCGGTCAGCAGCAACCCGCAGATCGCCCCGGCGACCCGCGACGATCTCGCCGAGACGGCGGACCTGGTCAAGCAGCTGAACCGGCGCGTCGTCACCGCCGAGGTCGACGTGCGCGACTACGCCGCGGTGAAGGCCGCCGTCGACAACGGCGTCGAACAGCTCGGCCGGCTGGACATCATCTGCGCCAATGCCGGCATCGGCAATGGCGGCCAGACGCTGGACCACACCAGCGAAGAAGACTGGAACGACATGATCGACGTCAACCTGTCGGGCGTCTGGAAGTCGGTGAAAGCCGCAGTGCCGCATCTGATCTCGCAGGGCGGTGGCTCGATCATCCTGACGAGCTCGGTGGGCGGCCTCAAGGCCTATCCGCACACGGGCCACTACATCGCCGCCAAGCACGGCGTGGTCGGGCTGATGCGGACCTTCGCCGTGGAACTTGGGCACCACTCGATCCGCGTGAACTCGGTACACCCGACGAACGTGAACACCCCGCTGTTCATGAACGAGGGCACGATGAAGCTGTTCCGGCCCGACCTGGAGAACCCGGGTCCGGACGACATGAGGGTCGTCGCGCAGATGATGCACGTGCTCCCGGTGGGTTGGGTCGAACCGGTCGACATCAGCAACGCCGTGCTGTTCCTGGCGTCGGATGAATCCCGTTATGTGACAGGTCTTCCCATGACCGTCGACGCCGGAAGCATGCTCAAGTAAACCGTTTCGCCACCAACAGAATCGCCAACAACCGAATAGTCATCAACCCAACGGCAACGGAGCCAAAGCCCATGGCCAGTAACAGTTCTCGTGTCAACCCCCTGTTCGCCTCAGTCGCACCCGAGGTGCGAGCGTGCCATCCGTGTCAGAGAGGCGCGAAGATCGGCGGTTACGGCGGCCTGGCCGTCGCGGCCTGGCTGGTCACCGCGGTGGCGACCGGACATGGCGTGGCCGTGGCGGACACCGCCGGCGGATCGGCGAGTTCCGCCACGTCGAGTTCGTCGAGCGCATCGGGTGCGTCGACGTCCTCGAGTTCGCCCGGCGGGACACCGGGTACCGCCGGTGGTACGACGTCGGGGACGACGGGAACCACCGGCACCGGCACGGCGGGGACCGCGGGATCAACCGTTTCGTCGTCCGCATCCGGGCCATCCGCGACACCGGGCTCGACTTCGTCGAGTGCCGAGGTGGGCTCGGGCGTGGTCGTCAGCAACAGCGGCGGTGCCCACACCGGCAGGAGTGAGAAACCCAGACCGGCCAAGCCCAGCACGAGCAGTAAGTCCGCGTCCAAGGCGAGTGCGAGCACCAAGGCCTCGCCCAAGCCGACACGCACCGCGACCACCAGCGCCGACCCGAAGCCCGCCGCGCAGCCGGCAGTGAGTGCCGCCGCAGTCAGTATGAATGTCACCGCCAAGACCACTGCAGTGACAGCGGCGGCCGCGGCGCCCACGAACCAGACGGTGTCCGTCGCCGCGACGACGGTCGCTTCGGCCACCGCCGCGGTACCGGCCGCCGTGGCCGCTCAGGTGGCTTCTCCGGCAACAGGTTTCGTTGGCTTCCTCAACGGTGTCGTGACCAACCTGCTCAATCCGTTCCTCAAGCCGGTGCCCCACACGCCCGAGCCGTTCGCCCCCGCGGTGTGGGCGGTGCTGGCGTGGGTGCGGCGCAACGTGTTCAACCAGGCTCCGACCATCGCGTACAACCCGACCACCACGGTCCAGACCGGGCAGACCGTGACCGGCAATCTCGGCGCCACCGACCCAGAGGGTGACGCCCTGACCTACAAGGTCACGCAGGGGCCGAAGTACGGCACCCTGACCATCGACCAGGCCACCGGCAACTTCACCTACACCCCGAACGACATCAATTACACGGCGGTGCAGACCGATTCGTTCTCGGTGTCGGTGACCGACGGAAAGTTCAACCTGCTGAAGCTGTTCAGCCCGCACAGCGCCAAGGCGGGTATCGACGTGTCGGTGCTCAACCCCGAGGTCGAGCGGGTGATCCTGAACCTCCCCAACACCATTGCCAGCCCGGCCAATCCGCGGTACTCGGCGGACGGCACGTCCATCTTCTTCGCGGGCCAGCCGACGTCCGGGGGCCGCTCGGAGATCTACCAGATCAAGACCGACGGGACCGCGCTGCAATGTGTCACCTGCGGCGTCAGCGTCGGTGAGACCGGCAATCTGGCCAAACCCGTTCCCGTCGACGACGGTTCGGGCCGGGTGCTGGTGCTGGTGAACGTCGCCGGGCAGACGCCGCGGTACTCCATGCTCGAAACCGGAATCACTGGGGCCCAGCTGGTTCCGATCACCACGCCGGCCGGCGGTGGATACGCCATCGACCCACAACGGGAGATGCGGGTGTCGCCCGACGGCACCCACGTGCTGTACACGCGCATCGTGATCGGGCCCAACAACCTGCTGCAGGCCCTGCCGATCGTCGGCACGCTCACCCGGACCGATAGCGGCTACACGGTCACCGATGCCCGCGTGGTCTATCCCACCGGTGAAGGCAAACAGTGGACGCCGGACGGCAAGGGCGTGGTGATCCTCGGCGGGCAGTTCGACGCCGGCAATGTGGACGACATCGAGGTCGACCTCGCCACCGGCAAGGTGACCAGGGTGACGGCCAATCTCGACTACGACGAGGACATGGACTACTCGCCCAATATGCAGTGGATCGCCATCGGCAGCACGCGCGGGCTGAATGCGCTGACGCCGATGACGCGGATCATCCGGCAGAACTTCCTGCCGGTGTACGTCGGTGCACCCGTGTACCTGGAGTGGGCCGACCCGATCAACGTCTCCAACCAGGAATGGATCGTCGCCGTCGGCGATGAGCTCAACCGGGAGAACGGTATTCCGCTGTTCGACACCGGCGACGGATACACCGCCCGCAGCATGCCGAGCTGGAATCCCGATGGCACCGCCGTCACGTTCTGGGAGTCCAGCGTCACCGATCCGACGGTATCCCGCCTGGTCATCGCGAACCTGAAGTACACCACCAGCGTCGGCCCGGTGGCGGCGGACCGGTCGACCCCGAGCTCGGATTCGTGGGCCCCGGCCCTCAGTGGTTACGTCGCCGCCACGACACCGCTGCCGGCCACCGGAACCTATGCGGGCGTCGGTGGTGGCACCGCGGTGGTGACCGAGGCGCCGGACGCAAACGACGCCACGCGGACCGTCCGCACCGTCACCTACACCAATTACGTGAACGAGCTGGGTGAGATTCTCAACGGCACCGAATCGGCCGACTACAACGCCAGCCAGACGACGGTCCACTACCTGGCCGATATCACCGTCACCGGGGCCCACACCGGCTATCTGACGGCGGACGCGAACATCAACGCGTTCCAGCAGTCGCTGACCGGCACCATCACCTCGAGCGTCGACGGTGACGTGCAGTCACTGCCGGACCCGGATGCGGCGCATCAGGCACAGCAGGACGCCTAGCCGCCTTCTGGACTGGGAATGGACCGCATGATCGGAATCGACATCGAATTACCCAGCGGTGCCCTGCTTCTCGGTGCAGACCGTGTCACAGGCTCCTCCGGCGGGACGCACCGTCATGTCTATCCCGGCACCGGTCGCGTGAACGCCGTCGTCGAGATCGCTGGTGCCGCGGAAGTCGACAGAGCGGTGGAGACGGCCACGCGGGCTCAGCGGACGTGGATGTCGTACCCGCCTGAACGGCGCCGCGATATCTTGTTCGACCTGGCCGATCTGATCGGCGAGCACCACGGCGAGTTCGCCCGGATCAACACCCACGACTACGGTGTGCCGACGTCGTTGGCCGCTACGTCCGTGCTGACCGAGCGGTTCTTCCGGTACTACGCCGGGTACATCGACAAAGCCGATGGCGCAAGCACTCCCGTGACGGGCAGCTTCGACCTCAACCTGGTGGAGCACGAACCGTACGGTGTCGTGGGCGTCATCGCGCCGTGGAACGGTGCCCTCGTGGTGATCGGGATGGCGGTCGCGCCTGCCCTCGCGGCGGGCAACGCCGTCGTCGTGAAGCCGTCGGAACTCGCGCCGCTGGCGGCTCTCCGGTTCGGCGAGCTGTGCCTCGAAGCCGGCTTGCCGGCCGGGCTCGTGAATGTGCTGCCGGCGGGCGCGGACGGCGGCGAGGCGCTGGTGCGGCACCCCGGAGTGGGCAAGATTCATTTCACGGGAGGCACTGCCACTGCCCGGAGAGTGCTGACCGCTGCCGCGGCGAACATCACGCCGGTGGTCGCCGAACTCGGGGGCACCGCTGCCGCCATCATCTTCGACGACGCCGATCTGGATGCCGCAGCGAGCCTGTCCGCGCATCAGGGGCCGATCATGCAGGCCGGTCAGAGTTGTGCCTGTAGCAGCCGAATCCTGGTTCACGACAACGTCTATGACGCCTTCCTGGACAAGTTCCTCGCCGCCGTCAGGCGGGCACCGATCGGCGACCCGCTGCGCTCCGACGTGCTCTTCGGCCCGGTGATCAACCAGGCCGCCGTCGACCGCATCCTCACGGCCATCGAGTCGGCGGTCACCGCAGGGTCCGGCGATCTGGTGCTGGGTGGCAAGCGCATCGGCGGCGAGCTGGCCTCGGGGTTCTACGTCGAGCCGACGGTGTTCGCGGACGTCGACAACCGTTCACCACTGGCCCAGCAGGAGACGTTCGGGCCTGTCGTGTCGGTGCTCCGGTTCCGCGACGACGCCGAGGCGGTGGCTCTGGCCAACGACACCCGGTACGGGCTCAACGCTTTCGTCCACACCACGAATCTGCAGCGCGCCCACACCGTGTCACGGCAGCTTCAGGCCGGCTCGATCTGGGTGAACAGCCGCAGCGACATCCAGCCCCAAAGCCCCTACGGCGGATACAAACACAGTGGCATCGGCCGGTCGGGCGGAATCGAAGGCCTCCGAGAGTTCCGTCAGACCAAGAACATCCGGATCAAAGTGTCGTGATCAGCCGGCCTCCAGCCGCGCGCGGACGGTCTCGAGCCGCTCCTGCAACTCGGCTTCACTGATGACGCCGCGGGCGACGAGCGAGTGGGCGAGCGAGACCAACTGGCTCTCGGGGTACGGCAGGCCCGCATACACCGTGGCGGAGAGGGCGTCCTCCTCGTCGCGACGTTCTTTGAAGCTGAGCACCTCGGTATCGCACGCCGAATGGTCGAGTGCGTCGCATAGACCGTCGAGGCTGGTTTTCCATGGGGGAACGGGGTTTTCGACGCCCCACTTGGCGGCCATGCGTGCCCAGACCTGGTCGCGCTCCACAATGTCCCGCAGCGGGGCGATGTCGCTCATCCGGCCGTCCCCGGGTGCATGGCCGGCCGCGTCGTCACGATTGCGTTGGTGGTGACGCCCGGCTTGGGCAGCGCCACGCCGATCAGGCAGTCACGCGTGATGATCTCGGCCAGTTGATCTTCGGTCCACCCATCGGTGCCTTCGGGGCGCATCGGCATCACCATGAACCGGTGCTTCTGGTTCGAGTCCTCGACGCGGACCTCGATGTCGTCGGGGAGGTAGAGCCCGAACTCGGCCAGCACCTGACGGGGCCAACGCACCAGGCGCCGCCGGTAATTGGGCGTGCGGTACCACTCCGGTGAGTTCCCCAGAATCGGCCGGGGGTAGCACGAGCACAGCGCGCAGACGATGACGTGATGCACCGTCGGGGTATCGGCGAGGATCTGGAACGCCACGAAATCGCTCGGTGTGCCGAAGCCGGTCGGCTCCAGCCAGTCGACGCCGACGGCCTTGCTGGCGGCCAGTGAATCGTTGACGGCGAGTTCGGCGAACTCGGGATCGAGCCACGCCCGTGCGACGAGCCGGGCCGCCGGGGTCGGGCCGATCTGCTCGGCGAACTCGGTGAACCGCCGATGCTCCTCGGCGGTGAAAATGCCTTTCTCGATGCACAATTCGCGCAGTGCGATCTCGAGGACCTCGAAGTCGGTGATCTCGTCGACCATGGGTTTCACGGTGCGGGCGTGATCGTGGTCATGATCATGGTGGTGATCGGAGCCTGGATCAGACATGCAAATCCTTTCTGGCAAGGGTGATTCGAGCTAGGTGGCCGCTTCCAGCCAGCGTTCGGGGATTTCGGTGCGCAAGGTGTCCTGCTTGGTGCCGGTGTAGTCGTGCCACAGCTCGGACTGGTTGAACTCGACGACGTAGAACCACTCGGGCGGCGCTTCGGGGATGTCCCAGGTTTCGTCCTCCGGTGCCGGGCTCTCGTAGGCGAGTACGGCGATCTTGCCGGTCGCGCCGCGCACGTATTCCGGCGTGCGGGTGTAGAAGATCACCGGCAGTTCGCGCACTCGCACAGCGTCACCGACCTTGAACTTCGGTGTCCCGGCCTTGCCGGCGTAAATCTGCGGATCCCCGATGCCCACGGCCTCGATGTGGTGCTTGTTGCGCTTGATGTTCGCGCCGTCGCCCTCGGATCTGGGCGTGGCTTCGAGGGTCTTGCCGTCGAGTCCGCCCTCGTAGCGCGCCTTGACCTCGGCCATCCGCTCCATGAGTTCGCCGAGGCTGATGTGGTGCTTCTCGATCAGGACCCGGGCGACCGACAGCAGCCAGCGGCCGTAATAGGGGAGACCCAGGTACTCTGCGCGGCCGACGTCGACGTTGCCGATGCGGCGGCGTTCCTCCGACAGCCAGATGCCGCGCCAGGCCAGCACCTCGCAGATGACGTACGTCATGTGTTCCCACAGTTCGTACTGCTTGTTGACGTACTCCATGGGCGCATCGGGCTCACCGCCGACGTCGTGCACGGGCTTCAGGTACGCCTGGATGCGGGCGGGGTCCAGCATGTCGGGGTAGGGAGCGTCGGGCAGCTCCGGATAGGACGATTTCAGGCGGGACACCAAGCCCAGTTGGGCTGCGCGCTCGGCCGCTGTGCTCATGACAGCTCCTCAGGTTGTGCATACGCCACAAACTGACGCGAGGGCCGGTCCGGCATCCAACACGTACTGAGGAACGAACGCACCCCCGCGTCCTGGCTCACATGACTACGTTTCGACCATATCCCCGCGTCGGCAGTTGCGTGCCGGTTTGCGCGCATTCGCCAAACGCATTGCCGCATAAACCGATTCGCACACCTTCGCGGGCGTGTGCAGGCGGCGCTGGCGACGGCCGGTCCGTCGGTCGGTGTCCCCGGCGCCGGCCGGCACCGGCCGGCCGAGTTCACCGAGATGAATGCCAGCAAATCATCTCTTTCCCCAACCGGCCTGACGTGTGATGCTGTGCTCGGCAGCCGCAGAGGAAGGCCGGGAGATGGACGTCAGCACGATCAGCGACGAGATGCGGGAACTGTTGGAGCGCGCGCTGGGCCCATTGCCTGATCCGTGCGATCTACCCCTGCCGCCCATGGGCCTGTCGGTCGAGGAGGAACGCGAGCAGCGTAAGCGCGACCTCGCCATCGCGTTCCGGGTGTTCGGCAAGTTGGGATTCTCCGAGGGCGTCGCAGGGCACATGACCGCCCGCGACCCGGAAAACCCGGATCTGTTCTGGGTCAACCCGTTTGGCATGAGTTTCAACCATATTCGCGTCAGCGACCTCATCTGCGTCGACCATCAGGGCCACGTCGTGCACGGCACGCGGCCGGTCAATGCAGCCGCGTTCACGATCCACGCGCAGGTGCACAACGCCCGGCCTGACGCGGTCGCCGCCGCCCACACGCACTCGCTGTACGGCAAGTCGTTCTCGGCCCTCGGCATCCCGCTCGAGCCCCTCACTCAGGACGCCTGCCCCTTCTACGAAGACCACGGTCTGTATCTCGATTACCGCGGCGTGGTTCTCGCGGAAGAAGAGGGCAAGAACATCGCCGCGGCAATCGGCAGCAACAAGGCCGCCATCCTGCGCAACCACGGACTGATCACCGTCGGCACCTCGGTCTCGGCGGCCGCCTGGTGGTTCGTCACGATGGAGCGATCGTGTCAGGCACAACTGCTGGCCATGGCTGCCGGGACGCCGACCGTCATCGACCACGACACCGCCAAACTGGTGCACAGCCAGATCGGCAGCGACATGGTCGCCTGGTTCCAGTTCCGGCCGCTGTGGGAGCAGATCGTCGCGAGCCAGCCGGACGTCTTCGACTGATGGGATTCTTCCCGGGGTTCACCGACGAGCGGTTGGCCGTCAACGGCGTCGAAATCCAGGCCGTCATCGGCGGCTCGGGCCCGCCGCTGTTGCTGCTCCACGGCGCACCGCAGTCCCACGTGATGTGGCACCACCTCGCGCCCCGATTGGCCGAGCGCTTCACCGTCGTCGCGACGGACCTGCGCGGGTACGGCGACAGCTCGAAACCACCCGGCGGCGGTGACCACGCCGACTACAGCTTCCGGACGATGGCGGCCGACCAGGTCGCGGTCATGAACCAGTTGGGGCACAACACCTTCGACGTGGTCGCCCACGATCGCGGTGCGCGCGTGACGCACCGGATGCTGCTCGACCATCCCGCGGCAGTCACCCGGGCCGCGCTGCTCGACATCGTCCCCACCAAGTACGTCTATGACCATGCCGACCGGGCCCTGGCCACCGCGTACTTCCACTGGTTCTTCTTCATCCAGCCGGCGCCGCTGCCCGAACTCATGATGGAGCCGAGCGCCGCACTGTTGCTCAAGGCGTTTCTCGGCGCCTTCGGCGGCACGGACTGTTACGACCCCGCGGCCATGGCCGAGTACGAGCGCTGTTTTGCCACGCCCGAGGCCATCCATGCCATGTGCGAGGACTACCGCGCCGCGGCGAGCATCGATCTGGTGCACGACGCCGTCGACGAGGGTCGAAAGGTCCAGTGCCCGCTGCTGGTCCTGTGGGGTACGCGTGGCGTCGTCGGCCAGCTCTATGAGCCGCTCGAGGTGTGGCGGCAGTACGCCGGCGACGTTCGGGGTCACGGCATCGACGCCGGCCACTTCCTGGCGGAAGAGCGCCCCGACGACACACTCGCGGCGTTGGCTGCATTCCTCGGCTGACCGTCGCGCCCAGCGTCTTCATATCAAGATCTGGGCTGATTCATGGCTGGGCCGTTCACTGTGGGCTCATGTCCACTACATCCCGTACCCGGCGCTACGGCGTCGTCACCCTCGCCGGATTCGCCGCGCTGTCCCTGGCGGCCTGCGGATCATCGAACACACCGTCGGCCGGTTCCAGTGCCGCCGCCAGTTCAGCGCCGTCGTCCGCGAGCCCGGCACCTGCGGCTCCCGGCGGTCCGGGCGGTAAAGACCGGCTGTCCGGGCTGGTCAACTCAGTTTCAGGCGGCACGGTATCGATCACCGGGAAAGACGGGCCGGGGACCGTGGACATCACGTCCTCGACGCGCATCACCCAGCTCGCCGCCGGCCAGCTGACCGACGTCACGGCCGGCGAGTGCGTCGCGGTCCGCCCGGTCAAGGGCAACGACACCGGGAACGCGGTGACTGCCGCCAACGTCCTCGTCGGGCAAGCGGGCAACGCGCAATGCGGTCAGAAGGGCGGAAAGCGCGAACACGGCATCAACGGCACAGTCGCCTCGGTGAACGGCAGCACGATCGTGGTCACCGACGCCGACAACGCGCAGATCACCGTGACGGTGACGCCCGATACCCGCTACACCAAGAGCTCCAGTGCCGACGCGAAGGCGATCGC
Organism: Mycobacterium sp. SMC-21; assembly: GCF_045310825.1. Taxonomy (NCBI): domain Bacteria; kingdom Bacillati; phylum Actinomycetota; class Actinomycetes; order Mycobacteriales; family Mycobacteriaceae; genus Mycobacterium; species Mycobacterium sp. SMC-21. The sequence continues at coordinate 84,789 of NZ_JBJIAO010000010.1, forward strand.
CGCCGGGATGTGTCTGGGTGCGCGCGGCACCAAGGACGGTAACGGCGCCCTCCAGGCCACATTCGCCATGGTGCGGCCGGCCGTGAACGGGGCGTGTGGCGGCGGGGGTGGCGAGCACCAGCACCGCTGAGTCACTCCGGCGGCGCGAAGAACTCCAAGGCGATGCCGTCGGGGTCGCGGAAGCTCAGACCGGAGCCGTAGGGCGCGTCGACGACGCCGCCATGGGTGATGCCCAGCGCCTCGAGTTTGGCGGCCCAGTCGACGAGCTCGGCCCGGGAGGCGCAGCCGAAGCCGACGTGGTCGAGGCCGGCCCGGAACTCGCTGAACTGGCCCGGTTCGATGGCGCGGTCATGCTGGTGGATGCCGAACAGAGTGCCGCCGGGCAGTGCCCACACCAGATGCCGGTAGCCGGCGTCGGTGTGTTCGTCGAGCACCGGGTCCTCGCCGATCAGGTTGCGGTACCAGGGGCCGCTGACCGTCATATCGCTGACGGTGACCGCGACATGGTTCAGAGCTGCGAACGCCATGGGATGCCTCCTGATCGTGAATGTTGTTTCATACCACTGCTTTTCCGCGCCGGGCGCGGGACCGCATGTCCCACAGGTACAGCTGGTAGCCCAGCAGCCACACGTCGCGCGGGATCACCCGGTCGGCCAGCCGCAGCGCCGTCAGCAGCCGGTCGAACCAGCGCTCCTGGGTGGGTGTCCACGCCAGTTTCATGTGGGTGCGGAACTCGGCGGGCAGGAAGCCCGTCGTCGCGAACAGGTTGAACGGACCGGCCAGCTGCTGCAGCGGGATGGGCAGGAACGCCAGCGCCGCCACGCCGTGCAGGTGTTGGCGGACGGGCTCGTCGATCCGCAGCTCGTCGAGCGTGCGTTTCCAGTACTCGTCGAAGGCGACGCGGTCGGCCGGCCACATCCCCTCGCGCACCTGCAGCGTGGTGCCGAGGGTGCGGGCGTCCTGATAGATGGCGTCCGCGGCCGCGGGGCTGAGCGGGCCGTACAGGAACTCGTGCTGATCGACGTAGTAGCGGTACAGACACGACGCCACCCACAGCTGCAGCTTCGGGTCGAACGCGGTGTATTTCACCGGGCTCGACGCCGTCGACCGCACCAGCGCGTGCACCCGGTCCACTTCGCGGCGGATCAGGGCACGGTCGTCGTCGGTGCCGTACACCGCGGCCGCGAGATAGGTGCCGGTGGTGCGGGCGCGTTTGAACGGGTGCTTGTAGACGTTGCCGCTGTCGACGGGGCTCTCCAGCACGCCGTAACCCACCCCGGGCAGGGCCAGTTGCATGATCACGTTGGCCGCGGGCGCCAGCGCCGCCGCGGGGTTGATGAGGTCGACAACCCGCTTCGGATGCCGAGGTGGACCCAGCCGCATGATGGGAGAGTAAACCCTCTGTGAGACGCTGCCCGGCGTGTTTGACAGAAGCGCCCCGCGGGCGGCCGGTCTGGCGCTCGGCTACCTGGCCGATGTGTGCTGGGCCGACCCTCGCCGCGGCCATCCGGTAGCGCTGTTCGGCACGGCGGCCGCCGTCCTGGAACGGCGTACGTACAGCGACAATCGGCTGGCTGGGGCCGGCCACACCGCGGCGTTGCTGCTCGGGCTGAGCGCGCTGGGCGTCGGGCTGGAACGTGTCGCGCGGGGTCCGGTGGCGAAGATGCTGGTGACCGCCGCGGCGACCTACACCGTGCTCGGCGGGACGTCGCTGGCCCGGACCGGTGCGGACATGGCGGCGCGGCTCGAGCGCGACGATGTGGGTGCGGCCCGCGAGCTGCTGCCGTCTCTGTGCGGGCGGGATCCGTCGGCGCTGGACGCCGACGGGCTGGCCCGGGCCGCGCTGGAATCGGTCGCGGAGAACACCTCCGACGCACAGGTGGCACCGATCCTGTGGGGCGCGGTCGCCGGGGTGCCGGGCCTGCTGGTGTACCGCGGTGCCAACACCCTCGACGCGATGATCGGTCACCTCAACCCGCGTTACACCCGGTTCGGTTGGGCGGCAGCCCGATTCGACGACGTCCTCAACTACGTGCCGGCCCGCGTGACGGGGCTGTGCGTCATGGCGGCATCGCGCCGGCACGCCGCGGCGTGGCGGGCGTGGCGCGCCGACGCGCACAAGCACCCGAGCCCCAATGCCGGTGTCGCCGAAGCGTCCTTCGCCGGGGCGCTGGGCGTGCGCCTCGGGGGAGCGACGCAGTACGCGCACCGGCTGGAGATGCGGCCGACCCTGGGCGTCGGGCCCGCGCCGGTGCCCGCCGATCTGCGTCACGCGGTGCGACTGACCCGCCGGGTGCAGGCGCTGGCGACGGTGGTGGCCGTCGGGCTCAGCGGCGCCGGCCGTAGCGGTCGGCGAGCTTCTGCTCGGTCTTCTCCTCGGCGGTGAGTGGCGTGGCCGGTTCCTCGGGGTCGGGCCCGCCGGAAGTGTCGGTGCCCGAGCCGGATTGGGCCTTCTCCAGCCGGCGCTGCCGGATTTCGGCCATCACGAAGTAGCCCAGCCCGATCGGCGCGACGATGCCGAACGCGATCCACTGGATGCCGTACGACAGGAACGGGCCGGCATCCAGGTGGGGAAGCGCGATGACCCCGAGACCGCCCGGTTGGCCGTCGACGAGCTGTAGGTACTCCGCGGTCAGCGGCACGCCGGTCAGCTGCGAAATCTGGGTCGGGCTGATCGAGTACACCTGCTGGATGCCGTCCTGCTTGAACGGTTCCTTGCCCGACATGATCGGCTCGGCGTCCCGCAGCCGCCCGGTGATCGTGACCGTCCCCGGCGGCGGCGCGGCGAAGGGTGGCACGCCCGGACCGTCGCCCTGCTTCACGTAGCCGCGGTTGACCAGCACCGTCGGGCCGCCGTCGACCGCGAACGGGGTGAGCACCTCATAGGACGGGTCGCCGTCATCGGTCCGCAGCCGGACCAGCACCTGCGCCTCGGGGCGGTAGTGGCCCGTCGCCGTCAGCCGCCGCCACTGCGCGTCCGGGTCTGACGAATCCTGGTGCGGCAGGACCGAGATCAGGGGCGCGGGTTCGGTGTTCAGCGACGACGCGATCTGGTTGTTCTCCCGCGAGGTGCGGGTGTTCTTGCCCAGCTGCCACGGCGCGAGAACCGTGAAGCACAGGTAGGCGAACGCGATCACCACGACGAACAGCGCCAGCCACTGCGGCCGGAGCAGGAACCCGAGCCGGCGCATCAGTCGCCTCGCTCCGCCAGCTGCTTGTCGACCCAGTCGTGCAGGCCCGGCAGCGCGGCCTCGATGACCGCGAAGGTCTCCTCGAAATCGTCGATGCCGCCGTAGTACGGGTCTTCGACGTCCAGGGCGTGGGCGCCCGAACGCGGGTCGAACGAGCGCATCATCCGGACCCGGTCCGGGTCGGCGCCCAGGTCGCTCAGGATGCGGGTGTGGTTGCGGCCCATGGGAACGATCATGTCGGCGGCGAGATGGTCGTCGTCGATCGCCGCGGCGGCGTGCGCGGTGGGGTAGCCGTGCGCGCGCAGCACCCGCTCGGCGCGGCTGTCGGCCGGGTCACCCGCGTGCCAGCCGCCGGTGCCGGCGCTGGTCACCCGGACCAGGTCGGCCAGCCCGCGCTCGTTGATCTGGTGGGCGAACATCTTCTCGGCCATCGGCGACCGGCAGATGTTGCCCGAACAGATGAACGTCACGTGCACGGGGTCAGACACCCAGCACCTCCCGTAGCTCGGCGACGGTGGCGACCCGCCGGACCGTCGAATCGTCGGCGAAATCGGTTGCGCCGTAACCCCAGTCGACGACGACGGTGTCGATGCCGTGGTGCGCGGCGCCATGCACGTCGTGCGACCGGTCGCCGACCATCAGCACCTGTTCGGGTACCGGGGCCAGCTGGGCGAGGGCATGGGCGACGACATCGGCCTTGGCTGACCGGGTGCCGTCCACGCTGGCGCCGGCGACGACCTCGAAGTGCTCGTGGATACCGAAGTGCTCGACGATGCGCCGGGCGGTCGGTTCGGCCTTCGACGTCGCGACGGCCAGGCGCACTCCCGCGGCCCGCAGGTCCGCCAGGAGATCCTCGATGCCGTCGAACATGCGGTTCATGGACCAGCCGCGGGTGGTGTAGTCGGCGCGGTAGGCGGCGATGGCGTCGGCGGCCTTCTCGCCGAGGCCCAGCGAGCCCAGCGTCACGTGCATCGGCGGGCCGACGATCCGTTCCACGAGGTCACCGTCGGGGATGTCGGCGCCGACAGCGCCGAGCGCATGACGGAAGCTGGCGACGATGCCCTCGGCGGAGTCGGTCAGCGTCCCGTCGAGGTCGAATAGCACCAACTGCGGGGTCACGGTGTCATTGTCCCTGATGTGTCTGGCCGCCTGCGCCGCGCATTAGGGTCTACCTGTGGAACTCGGGGCGCGCTATCACGGCGATCAGGCGGTGGCGCCCGGCATGCTCGACTTCGCGGTGAACGTCCGCGGCGCCGGTCCGCCGCAGTGGCTGGCCGACCGCCTCGCGGCCCGGCTGGCCGAACTGGGCAGTTATCCGGCCTCCGCCGACGTGGCTGCAGCCCAAGCGGCCGTGGCGGCCCGGCACGGCCGTGACCTCGACGAAGTGGCGCTGCTGGCGGGCGGCGCCGAGGGTTTTGCGCTGCTCCCGTTGCTGCAGCCCAGCCTGGCGGCGCTCATCGCGCCGTCGTTCACCGAGCCGCAAGCCGTCTTCGACGCCGCCGGCGTGCCCGTCGCGCACGTGGTGCTGGACGCGCCGTTCCGGCTGTCCGGCGCGGCGGTGCCGGCGGACGCGGACCTCGTGGTTGTGGGCAATCCCACCAATCCGACCGGCGTCCTGCACCGCCGCGACGAGATTCTGGCGCTGCGGGCACCCGGTCGCATCGTCGTCGTCGACGAGGCCTTCGCCGACGCGGTGCCCGGTGAACCGGAGTCGCTGGCCGGGCGGTCGCTGCCCGACGTCGTGGTGCTGCGCAGCCTGACCAAGACGTGGTCGCTGGCCGGGCTGCGGGTCGGCTACGCGCTGGGCGCGCCCGAGGTGCTGGCGCGGCTGACGGCGCAGCGGCCGCACTGGCCGCTGGGCACGCTGCAGTTGGAGGCGTTGACGGGGTGCAGCACGCCGGCCGCGGTCGCCGAGGCCGAGGCCGGGGCGCGCCGGTTGGCCGACCTGCGGGCCGAGATGGCGGCGGGTCTGACGGCGGCGGGTTTCGCGGTGGCCGACGGTGCCGCACCCTTCGTGTTGTTCTCGGTGCCGGACGCCGAGCTGGCCCGGAAGCACCTGGCGGAGAAGGGGATTGCGGTGCGCCGCTGCGACACGTTCGTCGGCCTGCCCGGCGGCTACCTGCGCGCCGCGGTCCGCCCGGAATGGCCGGTCCTCGTCGAAGCCCTACAGGAGGTGCCCTGGTGAGTGTGCCGCTGCGTGACGTCATCGCCGCGCTGGACCGCGCCTACCCGCCGGCGCTCGCGCACAGCTGGGACTCCGTGGGCCTGGTGTGCGGTGACCCGTCCGAGGCCGTGGAGTCGGTGACCGTCGCGGTCGACGCCACCGCGGCCGTCGCCGCGTCGGTGCCCGAGGGCGGACTGCTGCTGGCGCACCATCCGCTGCTGCTGCGCGGCGTCGACACCGTGGCCGCCGACACCGGCAAGGGCGCCCTGATCCACTCGCTGATCCGCCGCGGCGCGGCGCTGTTCAGCGCGCACACCAATGCCGATGCGGCCGCGCCCGGGGTGTCGGACGCCCTCGCCGAGGCACTGGGCCTGCAGGTCGAGGGTGTGCTCGACCCCGCCGAGGCGCGCGCTGACCTGGACAAATGGGTCGTGTTCGTGCCGCACGTGAACGCCGACGCGGTGCGGGACGCGATGTTCGCCGCCGGTGGCGGCCAGATCGGCGACTACTCGCACTGCAGCTGGGCGACCATGGGCGTAGGCCAGTTCCTGCCGCACGAGGGCGCGACACCGACCATCGGCATGGTCGGCGCCATCGAGCAGGTCGCCGAGGACCGCGTCGAGGTGATCGCGCCGTCCCGGCTGCGGCGGGCGGTGCTGACGGCGATGCGCGCGGCGCACCCCTATGAGGAACCGGCGTTCGACGTGCTCACGCTGGCGCCGCTGCCGTCGGACGTCGGGATCGGGCGCATCTGCTCGTTGCCGGAGCCGGAACCGTTGTCGGCCTTCGCGTCCCGCGTCGCGCGCGGCCTGCCCACCACATCGTGGGGGGTACGGGCAGCGGGCGATCCGGACGCCCTGGTGTCACGCGTCGCGGTCTGCGGGGGCGCCGGCGACTCGCTGCTGGGCGCGGTGACGAGGTCGGGAGTCGATGTCTACGTGACGTCCGATCTGCGCCATCATCCCGCCGACGAGCACCGCCGCGCATCGGACGTGGCGCTGGTCGATGTAGCGCATTGGGCGAGTGAATTTCCGTGGTGCGAGCAGGCCGCCGGGGTCTTGCGTGCACAATTCGGTGATGCGTTGCCGGTGCGGGTCAGCCAGATCCGTACCGACCCCTGGAACGTCGAGATAACCTGCTGAGAGACGTGAAGATGAAAGCTGAAGTGTCGCAACAACGTTTGTTGCTCGAGGTGGCCGAAGTGGACGCCGCGCTGACCCGCCTGACGCACCGGTCGACGCACCTGGTCGAGCAGCAGCGCTTCGACGCCGTGCAGGCAGAGCACCGCGAGGCCAACGATCGGTTGGCGGCGCTGAGCATCGCTGTCGAGGATTTGGACGCGCAGATCGCCAAGTTCGAGTCCGAGATCGACGCCGTGCGTCAGCGTGAGGCCCGTGACCAGAAGCTGATGGACAGTGGTTCGGTCGGCGCCAAGCAGGTGGCCGAACTGCAGCACGAGCTCGAGACGCTGCAGCGCCGGCAGGCCGCTCTCGAGGAGCAGCAGCTGGAGATCATGGAGCGTCGCGAAGAGCTGCAGGGCGAGCGGAACGAGGAACTGGCTCTCATCGACGCGCTGCAAGGTGATCTGACCTCGGCGCAGGTCGAGCGCGACCAGGCGCTGGTGTCCATCGACGAATCGCGGAAGGTGGCGACCGACCGCCGCGCGGCGCTGCTGGGTTCGGTGGCCCCGGAACTGGCCGAGATGTACGAGAAGCAGCGCAAGCAGGGCGGTGCCGGCGCGGGCCTGCTGCAGGGCAGCCGCTGTGGCGCCTGCCGCATCGACCTGGATCGTGGTGAGCTGTCCCGGGTTTCGGCGGCCGCGCCCGACGATGTGCTGCGTTGCCCCGAGTGCGGGGCGATTCTGGTGCGGGTCAAGGACTTCCGTGCGGGAGAAACCGGTCTGTGAGAGTTCTGGTCGAGGCCGATGGTGGGTCGCGCGGCAATCCGGGACCCGCGGGCTATGGCGCCGTGGTGTTTTCGGATGACCGGGCCGAGGTGCTGGCCGAGAGCAGCGCGTCCATCGGCGTGGCGACCAACAACGTCGCCGAGTACCGGGGTCTGATCGCGGGGCTGGAGGCCGCGGCCGCTCTCGACGCCGATGACGTTGCGGTGTCGATGGATTCGAAGCTGGTGGTCGAGCAGATGTCGGGCCGCTGGCAGGTCAAGCACCCCGACCTGATCGCGCTGAACCGCGAGGCGGTGGCGCTGGCCCGGCGGTTCGGGCGGGTGAGCTACACGTGGATTCCGCGGGCGCAGAACTCGCACGCCGACCGGTTGGCCAACGAGGCCATGGACGCTGCGTCGGCATCGGTGGCGGCTCCGGTGGCGGCTCCGGTGTCGGTGGCTCAGCCGGCGCCGAAAGCTGCTGCGGCACAACCAGCCGCGCCCGGATGGACCGGCGCCGTGGGTGCGCCGACCCGGTTCCTGCTGCTGCGCCACGGGCAGACCGAGCTATCAGTGCACCGCCGTTACTCGGGCCGGGGCAACCCTCCGCTCACCGAATTGGGGCGTGAGCAGGCCGCGGCGGCCGCGGCGTATGTCGCTGGTATCGACGGCATTTCGGCCGTCATCAGCTCTCCGCTGCAGCGCGCACTGGACACCGCGAAGGCGGCGGCGAATGCGCTCGGCCTTGACGTCACCGTGGACGACGACCTCATCGAGACCGACTTCGGTGCCTGGGAAGGGCTGACCTTCCGCGAAGCGGCCGAACGGGATCCGGAGTTGCACGGCCGCTGGCTGGGGGACACCAGCGTGGCGCCACCCGGTGGCGAGAGCTTCGATTCGGTGACCCACCGGATTCGGCGGGCCCGCAACCGGATCATCGCCGAGCACGGCGCGACAACGGTACTCGTGGTCTCGCACGTGACTCCGATCAAGACCATCCTGCGCCAGGCGCTCGATGCCGGGCCCGGCATTCTGTACCGCCTGCACCTGGATCTGGCGTCACTGAGCATCGCCGAGTTCTTCGGTGACGGCGGTTCCGCCGTGCGACTGGTCAATCAGACCGCATACCTGTAGTCGGCGCTGTTTGCTGGGGAACCGTCAGCTTGTTCCCAGGTTTGTTGCGTCAGGACATAGCCGGGCGGTTGGTTCGGGTTTTTTCGTCGGTTGCGGACATAGTTAGACAGCTGTCGCCCGCGCAGAATCTGCGTAGCAACATTCCGAACGGTTGTTGAACGCGCATCGATCGCAGCTGGGCAGAGCTGCCGCGTGTCGACCCGTCTGGCCGCGCACCCGCGGAACATTTTGGGACCAGTCCTGATTTGACCTCAAGGCAGGGGAGTGAATGGCCACGCTCATCGCCGGGCGCACCGAGATGACGACAGACGCGGACCCGCTGCACTCGCTGGGCCGCAATCATCGTGATCCCGGAGCCCACCGCGAGCTGGACCGGCACCTGGACCGCTTCCGGCGCCGCCTCGAACGTCAGCGTGCGGCCGGCACCGCGACCGAGGACCTGCTGGCCGGCGTCCAGCGGCTCCGGCGTGAGCTGAGCGGTCGCGCGGTGTCCCGTGGTGCCGGACGCCTGACCGCCATTCGCCATGCTGTCGATTCGCTGCGTGGCACCTCGTCGCGCGACACCATCAAGGCCGCGATGACGCTGTTGTGCCGGGACTTCGGATTCAGTCGGGTCATGGTCTCCACGGTCCGTGAGGATGACTGGCTGCCGCGGTATCTGCATGGCCGTGGTGCGACATCGTCTTCCTTCCACGGCTTTTCGGTGGGCCTGCCCGTCCGGTTCGCGGACTCCGAGGCGGAGACCGCCCTGGTCCGTGGGCGACACGGCGTCGTCGTATCCCGTCCGACCGCATCGGCCCGGCAGGACTACCTCGCGGCGCCCATCACGGTCGGCGGCGCCGTGATCGGGATGCTGCACGCCGACTTCCCCGACGCTCCCGACACCACGGTCATGGATCAGTTCGATCTGCTCGAGGCGTTCGCCGAATGCCTGGCCGTGGTGTACGAGCGGGCGGTTCTCGAAGAGAAGGTGTCGCAGCAGCGCGTCGAGGTCGACAAGCTCTGCGCCACAATGGATCAACTCATGACGCAGCGCGGGCCGGCCGGCGCCCCGGCCTCGGACGCGGGCTCTGCCGCGGTGGCCGAGCCGGCCGGCGTTCCCGCCGCACCACTCGAGCTGACCCCGCGGGAGCGGGAAGTCATGTCCTACGTGGCGACCGGTGCCACCAACCGCGACATCGCGCGGTGCCTGCAGATTTCGGAAGGCACCGTCAAGTCGCATCTCAAGCGCATCGCCGAGAAGTTCGGCACCACCAACCGCGCGGCCGCCCTCGCGATGTATCTGGCCATGGACGCCGGCGTGGGGAGCGGACGGTCGCGATGACGCGGCGTGCGATGGTGACCAGGCTCAATCAGATCGACGGACACCTGCGCAGCGTGCTCAACCTGCCGACATCGGCCAAGGCCACCACTCTTGAGCAGGCCATCGCCAACTCGGCGGCCACGACCGAGGAAGTGCTGTTCGGCGATGACGGCGAGGGCATCGCGCTCATGCCCGCCGTGGCGCAGCGGCTGCTGATGGCGTCGTTGCAGGCGCAGGTCGAAGCGAGACTGATCAGCGGTGACGACTCCGGTGCCACAGCGCGGTCGGTGATCGACAGCATCCGGCGGTTGAAAGCCGCCCCGTCGTTGCAGGCGCTCGAGCGCCAGGTGTGCGCCGAACTGTGCCATACCATCGGGTTCAGCAGCGCAGTGCTGTCGTCGATAGCGCCCGACAAGTTCATCCCCACGACATCGCACGGCACACACGGCACCGGAAAACCGGTGCCGCGCAACGCCGCTCTCGCCGAGCAGGACTGCATCAGGTTCCGGCGGATCGTCCACGCCGGCGACGGTGAGGTGCCGGCCACCGAAGGTTTCCGTGAAGTTCTGGGTGCCGCGGACTATCTGGTCGCGCCCATCGTGGTCGAGTCGAAGGTGGTGGCGCTGGTCCACCTGTCGCGTGCGCGGGGCGCCATCGCCGATGGCGACGTCGACACGCTGGGACTGCTGCTCGCGGTGTACTCGTTCGCCTACGAGCGGCTGCTGAATTCTGAGCGGGTGGAACAACTTCGGGTATCGATCATCGGAGCCGCGGCCCGCTTGGCGCAGGAAGCCGACCGCATTGCCAGAACGGCCGTCAGCCTGGATGCCGCCGATGACGAGGACGTGTTCGAGACGGACGCGGCGGTCGATGCCGTCACGGCGGCGTTGTCCAACCGCGAACGCGACGTGTTCGCCAGGATGGTGCGCGGCGACTCGAATGCCGAGATCGCCGACGAACTCGTCGTATCGGTGGAAACCGTCAAGACGCACGTGAAACGCATCCTGCGCAAGATCGGCGCCGCCAATCGGTTGGAAGCCATCACTCTCTACATGGACGCGCAAGCCGGATTCGGTGAGCAGGCGCGATAGTCGCCATTGTTTCAGTGTCCGCAGGGCTATTCCATAATTGCCGCTGTGGTGAATTAACAAGTGCTCAGAATTTTCCATTCTGATGCGATTTCTGGAATTACGTGATATGGCTTATTTGTGCGTTTTGGCGGATTTCGCATTCCGCCACGCTGACATGTGATGCAAGACACATGCATCACTCCGATGGGGGACACATCACAAGACCGAATCCCTCCATCTGGAGATGGTTGGCGTCTGAACTGCATTGATAGCGTCTTCACCCATGTTGGCCGCAGCGATCTTGTATCGACGATGCGCAGTGGATTCGGCGTTGGAAAGCGCGGGCGACGAATGGTAGCGATTACGCGCGCGGCGGCCAAGCCCGTCACCTCATTGGGCGGCTTCTTCGCCATGACGTTCGACACTTTCGTGCAAATGTTCCAGCCGCCGTTCGCGTGGCACGAATACGTCATGCAAACATGGTTCGTCGCGCGCGTGTCGGTCCTGCCGGCGCTGCTGCTCACCATGCCTTTCGCAGTGCTGCTGACATTCACCTTCAATATCCTGCTGACCGAATTCGGCGCCGCCGACTTCTCCGGCACCGGTGCAGCGATCGGCACGGTGAACCAGATCGGCCCCATCGTCACGGTGCTGGTGGTTTCCGGGGCCGGCGCAACGGCGATGTGCGCCGACCTCGGGGCGCGGACCATCCGCGAGGAACTCGACGCGCTGCGCGTGATGGGCATCAACCCCATCCGTTCGCTTGTGGTGCCGCGCGTGCTGGCGGCCACCACGGTGGCGCTGGCATTGTCGGCCACGGTGATCCTCGTCGGTCTGACTGGCGCCTTCCTGTTCTGCACCACGGTGCAGCACGTCTCACCGGGCGCCTTCGTCGGCGGCCTGAACCTGTTGACCGGACCGGGGGACATCATCGTCGCGCTCATCAAGGCGACGTTGTTCGGCATGGCTGCCGGCCTGATCGCCTGCTACAAGGGCACATCCGTGCGCGGCGGCCCCGCGGGGGTGGGCAACGCCGTCAACGAGACCGTGGTCTTCACCTTCATGGTGCTGTTCGCCATCAACGTCATCGTGACCGCCGTCGCGATCCAGTACACGGTGTCGTGAGGGAGAGATGACTGTCGACGTTCCCAGCCGCAGGTTCCCGCGGCTCGACAAGCTGACCAAGAGTTCGGTCGCCCGCTGGAACCGCATCGGTGAGCAGGGCGCCTTCTATTCGCACGCCATCGGATCGATTCCCGATGCCGTCGTCAACTATCGTGCGGAGCTGCTTCGGCTCATTGCCGCAACGGGTTTGGGCACGGGTGCGCTCGTCGTTGTCGGCGGTACTGTCGCGATCGTCGGCTTCCTGACCATGACGACGGGTGCCCTCGTGGCAATCCAGGGCTACAACCAGTTCTCGTCCGTCGGATTCGAGGCCCTCACCGGGTTCGCGTCGGCGTTTCTCAATGTCCGGATGATCGTGCCGGCGACCACCGCGGTGGCGCTGTCGGCCACGATCGGCGCCGGCGCCACCGCGCAGATCGGCGCCATGCGGATCAACGAGGAGATCGACGCCCTCGAAGTGATCGGCATCCGCAGCATCACCTACCTCGCGTCCACCCGGGTGCTGGCGGCCGTGGTCGTGGTGATCCCGCTGTACTGCGTCGCGGTCATGATGGCGTTCTTCGCCGCGCGCATGGGTACCACCACCGTCTACGGACAGGGCGCCGGCGTGTACGACCACTACTTCAACACGTTCCTCAACCCGACCGATCTGATCTGGTCGTTCGTTCAGTGCGTTGCCATCACCGTCGTGATCATGTTGGTGCACACGTACTTCGGGTTCGCCGCCTCCGGCGGTCCGGCCGGTGTCGGCGAGGCGGTGGGGCGCGCGGTGCGCCTGTCCATGGTGATCGCCGCCGTGGAAATTGTGTTCATCTCCCTGGCCATCTACGGCCAGTCCGGCAACTTCAACATGGCGGGTTAGCCAGTGGAAGCGCGCAAGGGAGATCGCCGGATCTCGAACTCGTGGTGGGCCCTCATCCTGATCGCCGCCGTTGTGCTGTTCATGGTGGTGACCGTGGTCATCTTCACCGGTGCGGCCAAATCCTATGTGCCGGTGACGGTCATGGCCGACCGTGCGGGTCTGGTGCTGGAGAACAACGCCAAGGTCAAGATGCGCGGCGTGCTGGTGGGCCGCGTCAGCCAGATCGACGTGAGCAACTCGGGGGCGACCCTGCAACTCAAGCTCGACCCGGACCAGGTGAAGTACATCCCCGCCAATGTCGCCGCGCAGGTGAGTGTTACGACGGCATTCGGCGCCAAGTTCGTCGACCTGGTGTATCCGCAGGCGCCCAGCAGCACCCGGCTGGCCGCCGGTGCGGTGCTGAAATCCCTGCACACCACAACCGAGGTCGACACCGTCTTCGAGAACATCGTCAACCTGCTCGACATGGTGGATCCCGCGAAACTGAACTCGGTGCTCAGCGCCGTCGCCGAAGGCGTCCGCGGCCAGGGTGAGCGAATGGGCCAGGCCACAACGGATCTCAACGAGGTGCTGACGGCGCTCAACTCGCGCTCGGACAAGATTCGTGACGACTGGCGGTCGTTCAAGCAGTTCAGCGACACCTACGGGGCGGCCGCGGACAACATCGTGAAGATCCTCAACGCCGCCAGCACCACGAGCAGCACCGTGACGGGCAAGGCCAAGGCGCTCGACAGTCTGCTGATGAATGTCATCGGATTCTCCGAGGCCGGAACGGATCTGCTGGGCCCGAACCGGGACAACCTCGTCGATGCGATCAACGGGCTGGAGCCCACGACGAGTCTGCTGCTCAAGTACAGCCCGGGATACACGTGCTGGCTGGAGGGCACCAAGAAGTTCCTCGATACCGGCGCCTGGGGCGTGTTCGGCGGCGCCGATGGTCGCTCACTGATCCTCGACGCGACGCTGCTGCCGGGCAAGAACCCGTACGTGTTCCCCGACAACCTGCCGATCAACGGGGCGAAGGGCGGACCGGGCGGACAGCCGGGCTGTGGCTCGCTGCCCGACGTCGCCAAGAACTTCCCGGTGCGGCAACTGATCACCAACACCGGTTGGGGCACCGGGCTGGACATCCGACCGAACCCGGGCATCGGCAGCCCCTGCTGGGGTCAGTGGTTCCAGAGCACCCGCGCGGTACCGCAGGCCCCGAGCATCCGGCAGTGCCTGCCCGGGCCGGCTCCCGGTCCGATCCCGTACCCCGGTGCGCCGCCCTATGGCGCACCGCTGTACGGCCCCGGCGGGGTGCCGCTGTGGCCCGGCGTGCCACCGGCGCCGCCCAATCCCGCTGACGCACAACCACAGTCGGAGCCGATACCGGCGCCGGCCGAGGCACCGCCGCTGCCGGCCGAGGCAGGCGGGAACTGACCGTGATGACCAACCAACGACCGAGACAGGAGGGCAGTCGTGGAGAACCTTAGGGGCACGTTGGTGCGCCTGTCGGCGTTCCTGACGGTCTGTCTGCTTGGCACCGTGGCCCTCTGGGCGGTGTTCGCGGACCTGCGGTTCGACGAGGGGCACACCTATTTCGCCCGCTTCGTCAACGTCTCGAACATGAAGAAGGACAGCCACGTTCGCATCGCGGGCGTGGAGGTGGGCCAGGTCAAGAACGTGTCGATCAACCGCGATTCGACGGTGACCGTCGAATTCACCGCAGACAGTTCCGTCGTACTGACCGAAGGCAGCCGTGCGGTGATCCGGTACGACAACGTTGTCGGCGACCGGTTCCTGGCCCTCGAGGAAGGCGCCGGCGGCACCAAGAAGCTCAATGCGGGCGACACCATCCCCGTCGACCGAACCCAGCCCGCGCTGGACCTCGATGCCGTCATCGGCGGCTTTCGCCCGCTGTTCTCGGCCCTGAGCCCCGACAAGATCAACGATCTCAGCGGGCAGTTGATGCAGGCGCTGCAAGGGCAGGGCCCGTCGATCGGGTCGTTCCTGGCGCAGGCCGCGGTGGTCACCAATACCCTGGCCGACCGCGATCAGCTGATCGGGCAGGTCGTCACCAACCTCAACACCGTTCTCGGTACCTTCGGCGGCAAGAGCGACAAGCTCGACAAGGCCGTGGTCTCACTGTCGGAGCTGGTTGACCGCCTGGAACAACGCAAGACCGACGTCTCGAACGCGGTGGCGTACACCGATGCGGCGGCCAACTCGATCGCCGGCCTGCTCACCGAGGCCCGGCCGCCGCTGGCCAAGACCGTGCACGAGGTGGACCGGACCGCCGGAATCGTGCTCGCCGACCACGACTACTTCGACAACTTCCTCAACACCCTGCCCGACAAGTACAAAGCGCTGTCGCGGCAGGGCATCTACGGCGACTTCTTCAGCTTCTACCTGTGCGACGCGGTGCTCAAACTCAACGGTAAAGGCGGACAACCGGTTTACGTCAAGGTGGCCAGCCAGACCACGGGACGGTGCACGCCGAAATGAAACCTTTTGCCGAGCGAAGCCATTTCGCCCTGGGCGCGATAGGCGTCAGCGCCGTGGTGATCGTCGCCACTGTCGCGCTGCTGTTCCAGAAGATTCCGTTCGTCAGTGGAACCACCACGTACTCCGGATACTTCGAAGACGCCAGCGGCCTGCATACCGGTGCGCCCGTGGACATCTCGGGGTTTCCGGCGGGCCGGGTCGCCAGCATCGACCTCGACGGCCCGCGCGTGCTGATCAAATTCACCGTCGACGACGACGTGCACCTCGGCGAGCGCACCGAGGCCGCCATCAAGACCAAGGGTCTTTTGGGCAGCAAGATGCTGGAAGTCGTCCCCAAGGGTGACGGCGACCTCAAGGGCACCATCCCGCTCGAGCGGACCGTATCGGCATACCAGCTGCCGGACGCCCTCGGTGACGTCACCAACGCGATCAGCGGCCTGGACACCCATCAGCTGTCGGACTCGCTGGCCACCGTCTCGGAGGCATTCGCGAACACCGCCCCCGATCTGCGGGACGCGGTGAACGGCATCGCGCGGTTCTCCAAGACGCTGAACGATCGCGACGCGCAACTGCGCGGCCTGCTGGACAACGCCGCCAAGGCGACGACGGTGCTGGCCAAGCGCAGCGACCAGGTGGTGAGCCTGGTCAAGAACACCAATGCGCTTCTGGTGCAACTGCGTTCGCAGAGTGCCGCGGTGAGCCGGCTGTGGCACAACCTGTCGGCGGTCGCGCAGCAACTTGAGGGTCTGATTGCCGAGAACCGCTCGCAACTCCGGCCGGCACTGGACAAACTCAACGGCGTCGTGGCGATGCTCGACAATCGCAAGGAGCGGCTGCAGCAGGCCGTCAAGGGACTGAGCCAGTACGCCCTTGCACTGGGTGATGCGGTCAGTTCGGGCCCGTTCTTCAAGGCGTACATCGTCAACCTGTTGCCGGGTCAGTTCGTGCAGCCGTTCGTCGACGCCGCGTTCTCGGACCTCGGCGTCGACCCGAACACGAAACTGCCGTCGCAGCTTCAGGATCCACAGACCGGGCAGCCCGGCACCCCGCCGCTGCCGGTGCCGTTCCCGCGCACCGGCCAGGCCGGCGACCCACGGATGACCATTCCGGACGCCATCACCGGCAAGCCCGGCGATACCGCATGCGGCCCACCGGGAATCCCATTGCCCGGCCCCGGCTGCTACCCCGTTCGCGAACCGCAACCGGCCCCGCCGCCGGGCGGGCCGCCACCCGGACCACCGCCGCTCGCACCCGGACAGACCGCCATGCCGGAACCACCGAAGACCCCGCCACTGCACGTGTCGGATCCCGTTGAAGCACCGTCGCCAGGAGGACAGTGATGAGCAAGCTGTCCACACGTCTGCTCGTCGTGGCAGCCGTCTTGGCCCTCGTCGTGGGCGGCGGCTACTTCGCCGTGCAGGCATTCCAGCGTGCATCGCGCAACGAGGTGGTGGGCTACTTCCAGAACACCAATCAGCTGTTCAGCGGCGACGATGTGCTGATCCAGGGGGTACCGGTCGGCAAGGTCGAGAAGATCGAACCCGGGCCCGAAAAGGTCAAGGTCACCTTCTGGATCGATGACAAGTACAAGGTGCCGGCCGATGCCAAGGCCGTCATCCTGTCGCCACAGCTGGTGACCGGCAGGGCAATTCAGCTGATCCCGCCCTACCGCGGCGGGGCGACGTTGCGCGGCGGCGCCGTCATCCCGCTCGATCGCACGGCGGTGCCCGTGGAGTGGGACCAGGTCCGCACCCAACTGCAGCGAGTGGCCGATCTGCTCAAACCCGACCAGCCGGGCGGGGTCAGTACCCTCGGCGGCTTCATCAACACCGCGGCCGACAATCTGCGCGGGCAGGGCGCCAGCATCAGGGAATCGGTGATTCGACTGTCGCAAGCGGTGTCGATCCTCGGTGACCACAGCAATGACCTGTTCTCGACGTTCAAGAACCTGTCGATCCTGGTGTCGGCGCTGCAGGACAGCACCGGCTTGCTGGAACGGTTGAACACCAACCTGGCCGAGGTGACCGGTCTGGTCGCCGACGACCCCAACAAGGTCGGTCAGGCACTGCACGACATGAGTGCCGTCGCCGACGACGCGCGATCCTTCGTCGCCGACAACAAGGAGGCCGTCGGCACGGCATCGGACAAGCTGGCGTCGGTCAGCACCGCGATCGTGGGCAGCCTCGACGACATCAAGCAGGTATTGCACGTCACACCAACAGCTTTGGCCGATCTCAACAATATCTACGAGCCGGCGGTCGGTTCACTGACCGGCATCCTGGCGGCCAACAACTTCGCCAATCCGGTGAGCTTCATCTGCGGTGCGATCCAGGCCGCGTCGCGCCTGGGCGCGGATCAGTCGTCGAAGTTGTGCGCGCAGTACCTGGCGCCCATCGTCAAGAACCGGCAATACAACTTCCTGCCGCTGGGCGTGAACCTGATGGTCGGTACCCAGGCGCGGCCCAATGAGGTGACCTACAGCGAGGATTGGATGCGGCCCGACTACGTACCGCCGTTGCGGCCGGCAGCTCCGGTCGCACAGCAAGCGGCCGCGCAGACCGTGACCACCGACGCCAACGCCGGCCTGGCCGGAATGATGACGCCACCGGCCGGAGGTGGGTCATGACCCGGTTGCGTTCGGCCGTGGGATACGTCGTGGCCACCCTGACGCTGCTGGCCTCGGCCGGCTGCTCGGACTGGCGCGGCGCCAACAGCCTGCCGCTGCCCGGCACCGAGGGCGGGGGACCCGGCGCGTTCGAAATCCAGGCGCAGATGCCGGATGTAACCAACCTGCAGGAGAATTCGCGGGTCCGAGTTTCCGACGTCACGGTCGGCACAGTCACCAAGATCGAGCGACAAGGCTGGCACGCGCTGGTCACCATGCGTCTCAACGGCGACGTGGACGTACCCGCCAACTCGACCATCAAGCTGGGCCTGACCAGCCTGCTGGGCACGCTGCACGTCGAGCTCGGACCGCCCAAAGATGGTCGCCCGCAAGGCAAACTGCACCAGGGCTCGGTCATACCGCTGGCCAGCAGCGGCAGCTTCCCCTCGGTAGAGCAGACACTGTCCGCGGTGTCGATGGTGCTCAACGGCGGTGGCATCGGCAACGTCCAGGACATCACCGAGGCCTTCAGCACGGCGTTCCACGGGCGCGCGGAGGACCTGCGCAGCCTCATCAAGCAGCTCGACACGTTCACCGCCAACGTCAAGGACCAGACGCCCGACATCATCGCGGCGTCGGAGAGCCTCAACACCGTCGTCGGCAAGCTCGCCGCGAGCCAGCCCGTCCTCGACCGTGCCATCGACACCGTCCCGCAAGCGCTGGCCGTTCTCAACGGTGAGCGCGAAAACCTCGTCACGGCGGCCGACAAGTTGAGCAAGTTCGCCGCGCTCGCCACCGACACCGTGGACCGGTCAAAAGAGAACGTGATCAAGGAATTACGTGCCCTGGGACCGACGCTCGAACAGCTTGCCAATGCCGGGCCCGCGATGACCCGGGCGCTGAGTTTCATCCCGACGGTGCCGTTCCCGAGTGACACCATCGAGAAGTGGCAGCGCGGTGACTACGCGAACCTCACCGCGATCGTCGACCTCACCCTCAGCCGCATCGATCAGGCGTTCTTCACGGGCACCCGCTGGGAGTGTGACCTGACGGAGCTGGAACTGCAGTGGGGACGCACCATCGGCCAGTTCCCTAGTCCGTGCACCGCGGGCGGCCCGAACAACCCGGGTAATCCGCTGACCATTCCGTACCGCTGGGATCAGGGGCCGTAAATGCATCTCGACAGACGCGTGAGAATCCAGCTCGCGATCTTCGCCGTCATCGCGCTGATCGCGGTCACGATGATGGGCCTGATCTATATGCAGTTGCCCGCCAAGCTGTTCGGCATCGGCCGCTACGTGGTGAAGATGGAGCTGCCCGAGACCGGCGGCCTGTATGCCACCGGCAACGTCACGTACCGCGGCACCGTGGTGGGCCGGGTGCAGTCGGTCGGGTTGACCCCGACCGGGGTCCAGGCCGAGCTGTCGCTGAATTCGGGTACCGACATCCCGTCCGACGTGCAGGCCGACGTGCACAGCCAGATGGCGATCGGTGAGCAGTTCGTGTCCCTGACGCCGCGTGGTACCGGTTCGCGGCCGCTGAGGGACGGTGACGTCATCCCGCTGGCACACACCTCGGTGCCGCCGGACATCAACACCGTGATCGACTCGCTGACCAAGGGCCTGCAGGCCGTGCCCAAGGAGAACCTCAAGACGGTCATCGACGAATCCGCCACGGCTGTCGGCGGTTTGGGGCCCGAGCTCTCACACATCGTCAAGGGCGGTAGCCAGCTGGCCATCGACGCGCGCGCGAACCTCGACCCGCTGCTGAGTCTGATCGATCAGGTCAAACCCGTGCTCGACTCGCAGAACAACACCTCGGGTGCCATCCAGGCGTGGGCGGCGAACCTCGCCACGGTGACCGGGGAGTTGCAGGCCCAGGACAAGGCCGTGGGCACCCTGCTGGACAAGGGTGGTCCGGCGTTCGGGGAGATGGGGCAGTTGTTCAACCGGCTGCGTCCGACACTGCCGATCCTGTTGCAGAACCTGGTGTCCATCAACAAGGTCGCCGTGACGTATCAACCGAACCTCGAGCAGCTCCTGGTGCTGCTGCCGCGCACAACGGAAGCGGCGCAAGGCGTTACGTTGGCGAACCGCGACACCAAGCAGGCGTACAAGGGCGCGTACCTGAGCTTCAACCTGAACATCAACCTGCCGCCGCCGTGCACCACCGGGTACCTGCCGGCGCAGCAGATGCGCAATCCCGCGTTGGAGGACTACCCCGAACTTCCGGCGGGTGATTTGTATTGCCGGACTCCGCAGGACGGCATGTTCAACGTGCGCGGCGCCAAGAACCTGCCGTGCGAGACGGTGCCCGGTAAGCGCGCCGCGACCGTCAAGCAGTGCGAGAGCGACGAACCGTATGTGCCGCTCAACGACGGCTACAACTGGAAGGGCGATCCCAACGCCACGTGGACCGGGCAGGACGTGCCGCAGCTGCGGCCGGGCTCGGCCCCGCCTGCCGGTGCGCCGCCACCGCCACCGGTCGCCGTGGCCGAGTACGACCCGGCCAGTGGGTCGTATATCGGCCCTGACGGAAAGACCTATACCCAAGCCGATTTGGCACACACGGCGCCGAAGGAGAAGACATGGCAGAGCATGATGACGCCGCAGCCCGGGAGCTGACCGAGGGCGGCGGGGTCGCTGTCCTCGATCCCGACGTCGATGACATCAAGGACATCGATGAGGCCGATGACACCGACGCCGACGAGTTGGTCGAGGAGCCGACGAAGCCGAAGTCGGTGCGCCGGCTGGCGGCGGTGCTCGGGCTGATCCTGGTTGTCGCACTCAGTGCCCTGGTCGGTTGGCTGGTGGTGCGGACGCACCGGGCCACTGCGGTCGACGAGCGGCAGAGTCAGATCGTCCAGGCCGCGCGGCAGGGCGCACTGAACCTGACGACCATCGACTGGCAGCGCGCCGACGCCGACGTGCAGCGCATCCTCGACAGCGCGACGGGGGAGTTCTACGACGACTTCGCCAAGCGCTCAGCACCTTTCATCAAGGTCGTCAAGGAAGCGAAGTCGACGTCCACAGGGTCGATCACCGAGGCGGGCCTGGAATCGGAGTCGGGTGACTCGGCGCAGGTGCTGGTGGCGGTGGCCGTTAAGACCTCGAATGTCGGTGCGCCGGATCAACAACCACGCGAGTGGCGGATGCGCCTTGCGGTGCAGAAAGTCGGTGATGTCATGAAGGTCTCGAACGTGGAGTTTGTGCCGTGAAACTGATCAAGTCCCGCGGTGAGAACAAGGCCGCAGAAAAGCCCGTTGAAGCAACAGCTTCGGCTGGCGAGCTCGACGACGACATCGAGATCGACGACTCGGTGCCCGGGTCGCTCGCAGAGACCACCGACGCGGCGCCTGCACCTGGGCGGCGCCGCGTCGCGTGGGCCAACGTCGCCGTGTACGGCCTGTTGCCCGCGTTCGTCCTCGTGCTCGGTGGGGCCGCGGGGTATCTGCAGTGGAAGGACGTGTCCCTGCATGAGACCGACACGGCCAAAACCGAATCCACCAAAGCCGCCAGCGACGGCACCATCGCTTTGCTGTCGTACAAGCCCGAGACCGTCGACAAGGATCTGGAAGCCGCCAAGAAGTACATGACCGGCAACTTCCTGGACTCCTACACCAAGCTCACTCGCGATGTGGTGATCCCCGGGTCCAAGCAGAAGAAGATCTCGGCGGTCGCCACGGTGCCGGCGGCGGCCTGGACCAAGGCATCGCCGAACCATGCGGTGGTGATGTTGTTCGTGGATCAGACGATGATCATCGGTGACAGCGCCCCGACCAGCACCGCGTCGAGCGTCCGCGTGACTCTCGACAAGGTCGAGGGTCGTTGGCTCATCTCGCAATTCGATCCGATGTGAGCCCCGTGACCAGACGGTGGACTTGCACGTTGCTCGCCGCGGCGGTGCTCCCGGTGCTGTCGGCACCCACTGCCCGCGCCGATGCGACGGCGTATCTGATCGGCGTGACCGTGCGGCCCGGCTACAACTTTCCCAATGCCGATGCGGCGCTGGGTTATGGCTACGGCATCTGTGACAAGGTGGCGGCCGGTCAGCCCTTCGCTCAGGTGATGGGCGACGTACGAGGCGATTTCGGTACCGACGACGACTACCAGGCGTCCTATCTGATATCGCAGGCCGTCAACGAACTGTGCCCCGCGCAGATCTGGCAGCTGCGAAACTCCGCGGCGCACTACCAGTCGCCGCCCGGTGTTCATCCCTGATGCAAAGGAATCCAACATGAGACGTCGGCCACTGGTGCTGTCCGCGTTGGCTGTCGTGCCCGTCAGTGCTGTGCTCTGCACGCCGTTCGCACACGCTGACAACGGCAACACCCTCATCCCGAACAACAAGCGGCTCAACGACTCCGTCGTATCCAACGTCTACACCGTGCAGCATCAGGCGGGGTGCACCAACGATATTGCCGTCAACCCGCAGCTGCAGGAGGCCGCCGCACGCCAGGCCAGAGACATGATGGCCAACCGGAACTTGGACGGCGACATCGGTTCTGACGGATCCACACCCCAGACGCGGGCCGCGGACGCCGGCTACCGTGGCGGCCCGGTGGCGCAGACGGTGGCCATCAATCCGGCGCTGGCGATCAGCGGCGTCGAGCTGATCAACCAGTGGTACTACGACCCCGTCATCAAACAGATCATGGCCAACTGCGCCAACAACCAGATGGGCGTGTGGTCCGAGAACAGTCTGGACCGTACCGTCGTCGTCGCCGTCTACGGCCAGCTGCCCGAACCGCCGCGCCGCGACGACAAAGAGGGCGGCACCAACAACGGCTTCGACCCCAGACCCGACTACGACGGCAGCGACGAGCTGGAGCACGGCCTCGACTGGTTCCCGTGGATCCTGCGCGGCGTGCACCCGCCGCCGGCGTATCCGCCCAACTAGGGGGCACGGATGTGCGCTCAGTTCCGCACGTGCAACTTCTCGCCGTGCGGCCCGAAGATGGCGATCGCCTCGACCGGACCGTCGACGGTGCCGAACCAGTGCGGCGTCCAGGTCGAGAACTCCACGGCCTCACCGGGTTTGATGGTGAAGTCGCGATCTCCCAGCAGCAGCCGGAGGTTCCCCGACAACACGTAGAGCCACTCCTGGCCGTCGTGCACCGGCAGCTCGGCGGGTGGCGTCCGGCGCCGGGTACTCACGCGGATCTTGAAGGTGTGCAGCCCGCCGGCCGGTCCGCCCCGGGTGAGCGGCCAGTAGGTGATGCCGTCGCGGCTGTGTGACGCCCCGCGGACCCGCGGGTCCTCGGCCTCGGGTGCGCGCATGAGTTCGTCGGTGCTGATCGACAGCGCCGCGGCGAGCCGGGGCAGGTGGTCGAGTGCGAATCGGCGCTTGCCGGATTCCAGGCGGCTCAACGTCGAGACGTCGATATCGGCCGCGCGCGCAACGTCTTCCAGCGTCATGCCGCGTTGCGTGCGCAGTTCCCGCAGCCGCCGCCGGACCCGCGCTTCGATGTCGTCGTCCTCAGGGTTTGCCTGCATGGCAAATTAGCTTGGCATTTTCGCCATCGCCCGGCAAGGTCGGTGTCATGAACAACGAATGGGAATGCGCCATCGTCGGTGGCGGCGCGGCGGGGCTGAGCGCCGCATTGGTGCTGGGACGCGCACGACGACGCACCCTGGTCATCGACGCCGGTGAGCAGAGCAACCGCGCGGCGCACGGCATCGGGGGACTGCTGGGTCAGGATGGACGGCCGCCGGCCGACCTGTACGCCGACGGGCGCCGTGAGCTGACCGAGTACCCGTCGGTGCAGGTCATCGACGGGCAGGTCACCAGTGCTACGGCACAGGACGGCCCCGCGTTCCGACTTGAACTCGCCGACGGATCGGTGCACCACGCCCGGCGGATACTGCTGGCCGGCGGCATGCAGTACGACGCGCCCGACATCCCTGGGTTGGACGAGCACTGGGGCGGGTCGGTGTTCCACTGCCCGTTCTGCCACGGCTGGGAAGCGCGCGACCAGGCGCTGGCCGTCCTCGCCGACGGCGACCGGGCCGTGCACATGGCGCTGATGCTGCGCGGCTGGACCGACGACATCGTCGTCGTGTCGAACGGTCCCTCCGGACTGGATGACAACCAGAACCGCGCGCTGGCCGACGCCGGGGTGCGGGTCGACGTGCGCAAGATCGTCGAATTCGCCTCGCGCGACGGCGCATTGACCGCCGTGATGTTCGCCGATGGCGACGAGCTCAAGCGCGAGGGCGTGCTGGTGGCCAGCGCGTTGCGGCAGCGCACTGACCTGGCGACACAACTCGGCGTACGGATCGCCCCGCCCGGTCCGGTCGTCGTCGACGCCGTGATGGTCGACCCGATGCAGCGCACGTCGGTGCCCGGCGTCTTCGCCGCGGGCGACGTCTGCGCGCAGATGCCCCAGGTGGCGGCGGCGATCGCCGCCGGTTCCGCCGCGGCCGCCGCGATCGTGCAGAGTCTGCTGCACGACCAGTTCGGCCTACCCGTCATGCCCTGGCCCCACTTCGACACGCAGGAGGATTGATGTCCACGACGGAAACGCCCCAGGAGCACTGGGAAAGCCGGTACGCCGAGAAACCGCAGATGTGGAGCGGCCGGGTCAACGCCCACCTCGCGAAGATCGCCGGCCAGCTGACGCCGGGCCGCGCACTGGATCTGGGGTGCGGCGAGGGCGCCGACGCGATCTGGCTCGCCACCGCGGGCTGGCATGTCATGGCGGTCGACATCGCCACCATCGCCCTCGACCGGGCCCGCAGCGCGGCCGAGGCCAGGGGAGTGGCCGAGCGCATCGACTTTCAGCACCACGACCTGTCGCACACTTTCCCGGCGGGCACCTTCGATCTGGTGTCGGCGCAGTTCCTGCACTCCACGGTCCATCTGGAGCGCCGGCAAATACTGCAACAGGCGTCAGCGGCCGTGGCGCCGGGCGGCACGCTGCTGATCGTCGATCATGGCGAGGCGCCGCCGTGGGCCTCCCAACACATCCATGACCACCACTTTCAGTCCGCGGACGAGGTCGTCGCCGAGCTCGATCTGCCTGACGAAGGCTGGCAGGCGCAGCACGTCGGTACTGTGGAACGCGAGGCAATCGGCCCTACCGGCGAACCCGCCGTTTTGCGGGACAATCTGATTGTCCTGCGCCGCGCGCACTGATCGGAGGTAACCAGGTGGTCAAACATCGGCTCGACTTCCGGCTGGCTGCGGAGTCGATGCTGTTGGTGACCGCCTGCCTGTGCCTGCTGTGGGGCAGCGTCGAGGCGGTTCAGCTCCTGACCGACGCCATGGGCAACTCACTGGCCACCTCCGGTGACTGGTCGCTGGGGCCGGCCGCCGCGCTGCTGGTGTACGGACCGCAGAAGGTGTGGTCGGCCTGGGCGATCACGGTGCCGGTGATCGTGGTGTTCGGCCTGGCCCTGGCCGTCGCCCGCACCCATCGGGACGGGCCGCGCTGGCTGAAGCAGGTGCTCCTGGTGTACGGCGCGGTCGTCGTGCTGGACTCGCTGGTCGCGGCGCTCTGACCAGCTGATATGGTATCGGCGCGGACGAGTTGGCCGGGCGGCCGCGGGACCGGAAGGTTTCGAGGAAAGTCCGGACTTCACAGAGCAGGGTGATTGCTAACGGCAATCCGAGGTGACTCGCGGGACAGTGCCACAGAAAACAGACCGCCGTCTGAGCCTGGTGCGAAGACGGTAAGGGTGAAACGGTGCGGTAAGAGCGCACCAGCATTCCGGGTGACCGGAGTGGCTAGGTAAACCCCACCCGAAGCAAGGCCAAGAAGGCCGCAACCTGGTTGCGGTTGCGCAGGTGCCCGAGGGCTGCTCGCCCGAGCCTGCGGGTAGGCCGCTTGAGGCACCCGGCGACGGTGTGCCCAGATGGATGGTCGCCGCCCCGTCACCAGCGATGGTGGCGGGGAACAGAATCCGGCTTACAGGCCAGCTCGTCCGCCCCGCTACTTCTTCACCTTGCGCATCGCGCGGGCCAGCGCCTTGAGCGAAGCGTCCAATTGCAGCCGGGCGTACTCGGCGACCTCGGCCTCCTGCTGGTACAGGATGCCGTAGGTGAAGGTGTCCTCGCCCGCGGCGTGGGCGGCCTCGGCCTGCTGGACCAGATGTCCGCGGCTGACGTAGCTGTCCTGGTGGTCGCCCAGCAGCGTCTGGATGTCCTTGGCGCAGTCGGCCACCTTCGACTCGCCCATGGCGGCCGCGGTGTAGCGAAGCCGCTTGGCGCCCTTGCGGATTCGGTGCAGGGCCTCCTCGCTGTCCTCGGCGCCGGCGGCCTCCGCGGCCTCTGCCCGCCGCACCGATTTGCGGACGCGGCGGTAGGCGCCGCCGACCGTCACCGGCTGGGCGTCCTCGTCGGCCGTGGCCGGCTGGGTGTTGTCCACGACGATGGCGTCGAGCGCGTCGAGCAGCCGGAAGTACCGCTCCGACCGCATGGCCGTCAGCGAACGGCGCAGCCCGGACTGGTAGCGCCGCTGCGAACCGTCGACCAGGCGCTCGCGCACCTGTCCGCGCACCAGCTCCGGCGCCAGTCCCTTCAACGCATCGTCGTACCGCTGGGCGAGTACCTCCGCGTCGCGCGCCGTGCCCAGCACGGCGGCCAGCAGCTTGAGCTCCTCGAGCACCCACTCGCGGTCGCCCAGATTGCCGCTCTCCTGCAGCAGGCTGCGGATCTTGCGGATGGTGACGCGCATCTGGTGCACGGAATCGAAGGTGTCGGCGCGCACCGCGCGGTCCCAGTCGATCAGTTCGGACACGTGCGCCGCGATGGCGCGGTGCACCTTGTCCGTCGGCTCGGGCGATGGCGGTGGCGCATCCGCGCCCCGCGCCGCGGCGAGGACCTTGGCGAGCTTGGACCCGTGCCCGGCGGGCTTGGCGCCCGCGTCGAAGAGCCGGTTGGCCAGCCGGTCGAGCAGCTCGGGGCCCGACTCGGCGCCCTCCGCGCCGTCGCCGACCAGCTCCAGCTCCCACTCGCGCCAGGTCTGCAGCGAGTCGCCCGCCGTGGCGGTAACCCGGTCATCGCAGAATTCGGCCAGCTCGGTGTCGTCGGGCGCGTACAGCATCGAGACGGTGCGCTCGGTCTCGATGCGGGCGACGGGCTGCAGCGTGCGGTCGCGCACGATGGCCAGCACGATGTCGCGCAGTTCGTCGGGCACGCTCTCGCGGGCCGCGGTGATCGGCAGCCGAACCTCGGTGCGCGCGTCGGCGCCGGCGGGCAGCTTGAGGTGCCAGCCCGCGTCGGTGCCGCCGGTGCGCCGGCGCAGGGTGATCTTGTGTGCCGCCAGATCATGATCCGGGGTGTCGAAGTACACCGCGTCGAGATGCGCGACGGGCAGTTGCTCGACCCTGCCGACGGCGGACAATCCGTCGAACGACGGGGACACCGTGCTGTCGACCACCGCGAACTTGCGTTCAATCTCGGTGTGGCGGGACGGTTTACGCTTGCCAGCGGCCATGTTCACCTTCATTTGCGACCCGGGACGGGCAGTACCAACGCTGCCATCAGCCTGCCATATCGCTGTGCGTGACCGGCTGCCGATAACGTCTTGACCCATGACCGAATTCGAGACCCTGAAGTTCGCCCAGTCCGGTGCCATCGTGAATATCGTGCTCGACCGGCCCGAGGCGGCCAACGGCATGAACGACGCGCTCACGCGCGACCTCGCGGCCGCTGCCGCGCTGTGCGACACCGCCGCGGTGAAGGTCGTGACCCTGACCGGTGCCGGCCGATTCTTCTGCGCCGGTGGCGACCTCAAGGCGATGGCCGCCGCCGCGGATCCGGGAGCGTTCGTCAAGGGCATCGCCGACGACCTGCACCGCGCCATGTCGACGTTCGCCCGCATGGATGCCGTGCTGATCACCGCCGTCAACGGCGTCGCCGCCGGTGCGGGCTTCCCGCTGGGTGTCTCGGGCGATCTGGTGCTCGCCGCCGAGTCCGCGTCGTTCACCATGGCGTACACCAAGGCCGGTCTGAGCCCCGACGGCGGATCGTCGTACGTCCTGCCGCGGCTGATCGGGCTGCGCCGCACCCAGGAACTCATGATCACCAACCGCGTGCTCACCGCGGCCGAGGCCGCCGACTGGGGTCTGGTCACGCGCGTCGTGCCCGACGCCGAGCTGCCCGCCGCGCTCGACGCCCTGGCCGCCGACGTCGCCACGCAGGCGCGCGGCTCGAACGCCGCCGTCAAGCAGCTGCTGCTGACGACCTACGGCGCAGACTACGAGACCCAGCTGGAACGCGAGGGCCGGCTGATCGCCAAGTGCGCCGGGTCACCGGACGGCAAAGAGGGCGTCGGCGCCTTCGTCGGCAAGCGCAAGCCGGAATTCTCTTGACGACGAGTGTGAGGGCTGTGCAGGCATTTTCGCGGAATTGCCTGCACAGCCCTCACAGTCGTACTCAGTAGGAGTGTTCCTCGGCGGGGAACACGCTGGAAGCCACCTCGGCGGCGTATTGCCGTGCGGCACGGCCCAATTCGGCACCGACATCGCCGAAGCGCTTGACGAACTTGGCGGTCTTGCCTGCCGTCATGCCCGCCATGTCCTGCCACACCAGCACCTGCGCGTCGCAGTTGGCGCCGGCGCCGATGCCGACGGTCGGGATGGTCAGCTTGCCGGTGATCTGGGTGGCCAGCTCGGCCGGCACCATCTCGAGGACGACGGCGATGGCGCCGGCCTCGGCGACGGCGATGGCGTCGTGGATGGTCTGGTCGCCGGCTTCACCGCGGCCCTGGACCCGGAACCCGCCGAGCCCATTGACGCTCTGCGGCGTGAAACCGATGTGGGCCACGACGGGGATGCCGGCCTGGGTCAGTGCGGCGATCTGCTCGACCATCCGCTCACCGCCCTCCAGCTTGACCGCGTGGGCGCCGGTCTCCTTCATGAACCGGGTCGCCGTCGCGAGCGCCTGCCGGGGGCTTTCCTCATAGCTGCCGAACGGCAGGTCGGCGACCACCAGCGCGTGCGGGGCACCCTTGACGACCGCGCGGGCCAGGGGGATCAGCTCGTCGATGGTGATGGGCAGGGTGGTGTCGTAGCCGTAGACCACGTTGGCCGCTGAGTCGCCGACGAGCAGGACGGGAATCTCGGCGTCGTCGAAAATGCGGGCAGAGGAGTAGTCGTAGGCCGTGAGCATCGCCCACTTGTGGCCTTCGGCCTTCCATTTCGCCAGGTGGTGGGTACGAATCTTGGTTCGCGGGGTCTTACAGACAGACTCCGGGGCAGCGCCGTAAACCTGATCAGACATCGTCGTCCTCAAATGTGTTGGTCGGTACGAACCTCGAGGCCCATATCGGGTCCCCGGGACGTTTGACGCCGTCAAGTCTGCCACCACCGCACCCCCAAGGTGAACGACACATGAAGTGGAATGCCTCACATCGGGTCAGCTGAGCCGCCTACGATCACGCCCATGCCCGGATACCAACGGCTCAGCGGACTCGACGCCAGCTTCCTCTATCTGGAGACCGCCCAGCAGCCGCTGCACGTGTGCGCGGTGCTGGAACTCGACGCCGCGACCATTCCGGGCGGCTACACCTTCGACAAGATGCGGCAGATGCTCAGCGAGCGCATCGCGGCCATGCCGCAGTTCCGCGAGAAGCTGGCCGACTCACCGCTCAACCTCGACCACCCCGTGTGGGTCGAGGACCCGGATTTCGACATCGACCGGCACGTGCACCGGATCGGGCTGCCGGGCCCGGGCGGGCGCGTCGAGCTGTCCGAGATCTGCGGCCACATCGCCGCGCTGCAGCTGGACCGCAGCCGCCCGCTGTGGGAGATGTGGGTGATCGAGAACATCGCCGGCACCGACGCCCACGACGGCGGGCGGCTGGCGGTGATGACCAAGATGCACCACGCCGGCATCGACGGCGTCACCGGCGCCAACCTGATGTCGCAACTGTGCACGCTGGAGCCGGACGCGCCGGCGCCAGAGCCCGTGGCGGCCGCCGGCACGGCGTCCGAACTCGAGATCGCGGTGGGCGGCGCGGTCAAGTACTTCACCCGGCCGCTGAAGCTGGCCAATGTATTGCCCTCGACGGCGACGACCGTCATCGACACCGTCCGCCGGGCAACCAAGGGACTCACGATGGCGGCACCGTTCGCCGCACCCAAGACGGCCTTCAACGTCAACGTCACCGCGCACCGCAACGTGGCCTTCGCCCAGCTGGACCTGGCGGACATCAAGACCGTCAAGAACCACTTCCACGTCAAGGTCAACGACGTCGTGCTGGCGTTGGTGTCGGGCGCGCTGCGGCGCTACCTCGCCGAGCGCGACGCGCTGCCGGAGTCGACCCTCGTGGCGATGTGCCCGGTGTCGGTGCGCGACAAATCCGACCGCCCGGGCCGCAACCAGGTGTCGGGCATGTTCGCCAAACTCGAGACCACCATCGAGGACCCGGCCGAGCGCCTGCGGGCCATCGCCGACTCGAGCACCGTTGCCAAACAACACAGTTCGGCCATCAGCGCGACGTTGCTGCAGGACTGGTCGCAGTTCGCCGCGCCGTCGGTGTTCGGGGCCGCGATGCGGGTGTTCGCGTCGACGGGCCTCGCGGAGGCCAAGCCCGTGCACAACCTCGTCGTCTCGAACGTGCCCGGGCCGCAGGATCCGCTGTACATGCTCGGCGCCGAGGTCAAGGCGATGTACCCGCTGGGTCCGCTGTTCCACGGCTCTGGGCTCAACATCACCGTGATGTCGCTCAACGGCACGCTCGACGTCGGCCTGATCTCGTGCCCGGAACTGGTTCCGGACCTGTGGGACATGGCTGACGAGTTCGCCGCCGCGCTGGACGAACTGGTTGCCGCCGCCACCGTCTGAGGGCGCGCGGCAACGCCCTCATCAGGTCAGACCAGCGCACATGGCACCATGGTCGACCATGAACCTCAGACGGGGGAGTCTCGCCGCAGCAATGGTGCTCGTGCTGGCGACAGGCTGCAGCCAGGTGATCGACGGACGCGCCACCCGCGCGGTGCCGAAGCCGGGCGCGCCCCTGCAGTGGTCGCCGTGCCAGACCACGTCCCCGGACTCGCAGTCGCGCATCCCCAAGGGCGCCGAGTGCGCGATGCTGTCGGTGCCCGTCGACTACAGCAAGCCCGACGGCGACGTCGCCCAGTTGGCGCTGCTGCGGATCAAGGCGACCGGCGACAAGATCGGTTCGCTCGTGATCAACCCCGGCGGTCCGGGGGAGTCCGGCGTCAGCGCCGCGGTGTCGTTGCTCAACAACATTCCCGACTCGGTGCGGCAGCGCTTCGACCTCGTCGGCTTCGACCCCCGCGGCGTCGGGTCCTCCAAACCCGCCGTGTGGTGCAACTCCGACGCCGACAACGACCGGCAGCGCGCCGACCCGCAGGTCGACTACTCGCCGGCCGGTGTCGCGCACATCGAATCCGAGACCAAGGCGTTCGTGCAGCGCTGCGTCGACAAGATGGGCAAGGAGTTCCTCGAGAACGTCGGAACCGCCAACGTCGCCAAGGATTTGGATGCCATCCGGGCCGCGCTCGGCGACGACAAGCTGACCTACCTCGGTTACTCGTACGGCACCCGGATCGGCGCCCAATACGCCGAGGATTACCCCGACAAGGTGCGCTCGATGATCCTCGACGGCGCCGTCGACCCCAACGCCGATCCGATCGAAGCCGACATCAACCAGGCCGCCGCGTTCCAGACCGCGTTCAACAACTACGCCGCCGACTGTGCCACCAACCCGGACTGCCCGCTGGGCACCGACCCGGCCAAGGTCAACGACGTCTATCACAGTCTGGTCGACCCGCTGGTCCAAAAGCCTGCTCCCACAAAGGATCCGCGCGGTCTGAGCTACAGCGACGCGTTGGTCGGCACCATCCTGCCGCTGTACTCACCGGCGATGTGGAAGGACCTCACCGCAGGCCTCACCGAGCTGGCGGGCGGCCACGGCGACATCATGCTGCGGCTCGCCGACGCCTACATGGGTCGCGATGCCGACGGCCACTACGACAACTCGACCGACGCCCGGGTGGCGGTCAACTGTGTCGACGAACCGCCGATCACCGACCG
The DNA here is from genome assembly GCF_045310825.1 of Mycobacterium sp. SMC-21. NCBI lineage: Bacteria > Bacillati > Actinomycetota > Actinomycetes > Mycobacteriales > Mycobacteriaceae > Mycobacterium > Mycobacterium sp. SMC-21. The sequence continues at coordinate 116,621 of NZ_JBJIAO010000010.1, forward strand.
CGCCAAGGTGATTGCCGAGGACAAGCGCACCCGCGAGGTGGCGCCGTTCATGAGCTACGGCCAGTTCACCGGCGACGCGCCGCTCGGCACCTGCGCGTTCTGGCCCGTGCCGCCGACGTCGAAACCGCACGAGATTTCGGTCAAGGGCCTGGCGCCGACGCTGGTGGTCTCGACGGTCCACGACCCCGCGACGCCGTACCAGGCCGGCGTGGACCTGGCCAAGGAGCTCGGTGGCAGCTTGCTGACGTTCGACGGCACGCAGCACACCGTGGTGTTCCAGGGCAACAGCTGCGTCGACGAACACGCGGCCGGCTATCTGGTCAACGGGACCGTGCCCGAGGCGGGCGCGAAATGCTGATTCGCGAAAAGTCCGGTGCTGCCGGGAGATAACTGTTCGGTCACCGTCTGATTGCCGGGTTGTCTCCCTCCGGAACCAGGCTTCGGCTGGGCTGCGCGCCGTGCGACCATGTGTGCCATGTGGCGGGCGGGTGGTCGTGGACGACGGTGTGCGGTAGGGGTCGTCGGATTGCTGGTGGCCATCAGCGCCGCGCCGGGATCGGTCGCGCACGCGGCCCCCGAATCGCTGCAGTCCTACTACGAACAGGCGCCGGCCTGGGGCAGCTGCGAACCCGTCATCGGTGACACCACGGACCTGCCGACAGCGCGGTGCGCCAACATCAGCGTCCCCGTCGACTACGCGGATCCGCAAGGGCCACAAGCGAAGCTGGCCGTCATCCGGGTCCCGGCCTCGGGCCCGCGCCTCGGCGTGCTGCTCGTCAACCCCGGTGGTCCGGGAGCGTCGGCCGTCAACACCGTCGCGGGCATGGGCGCCGTCCTGTCCGACACCGAGATCGGCCGCAGCTTCGATCTCGTCGGCTTCGACCCGCGCGGCGTGGGGCATTCGACGCCGCAACTGCGGTGCCGCAGCGACGCCGAATTCGACGCCAACCGCCGCGACCCCATGGTCGACTACAGCCCGGCCGGGGTGGCGCACATCGAGGCCGTCAGCCGCCGCACGGCGCAGGACTGCCTGCAGCAGATGGGCAGCAGCTTCCTGGCCAATGTCGGAACCGCCTCGGCGGCAAGGGATATGGACGTGGTGCGCGCCGCGCTCGGTGAGACGCAGATCAACTATCTGGGCTTCTCCTACGGCACCGAGCTGGGTGCGGCCTACGCCGAACGGTTCCCGGACCGGGTGCGCGCCATGGTGCTCGACGGCGCCGTCGACCCCAATGCCGATCCCGTCACCGAGAACCTGCTCCAATTGGCCGGATTCCAAACGGCTTTCAACGACTATGCGACGGACTGCGCGCAGTCCGTCGGCTGCCCGCTGGGCAACGACCCGACGCAGTTCGTGGCGCGGTACCAGCAGTTGGTCAATCCGCTCGCCGTGCGCCCGGGCCTGACGTCCGATCCACGGGGCCTGAGCTACTCCGACGCGATCACCGGCACCATCAACGCGCTCTATACGAAGAAGTACTGGAAGTTTCTGACCAGTGGGCTGATCGGACTGCAGCGCGGCGGCGACGCCGGCGATCTGCTGCTGCTGGCCGACGATTATCAGCACCGTGATCAGAACGGGCACTACGCGCCCCTGCAGGACGCGTTCACCGCGATCCGGTGCGTCGACGCGCCGTTCCCGACCGATCCCGCGACCTGGGCCGCCGCCGACCAGCGCGCGCGCCAGCTGGCGCCGTTCATGAGCTACGGCCAGTACACCGGCTACGCGCCGCGCGACGTCTGCGCCATGTGGCCGGTGCCCGCGACGTCCCGCCCCCACACGCCGGCGTCGCCCGGCCCGGGCAAGGTCGTCGTCGTGTCCACCACGCACGACCCGGCCACGCCGTATCAAGCCGGTGTGAAACCTGGCAAGCGAACTCGGCGCCTCACTGATCAGCTTCGAGGGCACGCAGCACACCGTCGTGTTCAACGGCAACCGGTGCGTCGACACGGCCGTGGTGGCGTTCCTGACGCAGTCCGTGCTGCCGGCGGCGGGATTGCGGTGCTGAGCAGAGCGTCTCACCTGTGAAACATGCCGAACAGAGTCCACTTGGTAACACGGATTTAACAGCTGCTGCCTACGCTGCGGACATGGATCGCCAGAAGGAATTCGTGCTGCGCACGCTGGAAGAACGCGACATTCGCTTTGTCCGGTTGTGGTTCACCGACGTGCTCGGATACCTCAAGTCCGTGGCGATCGCGCCGGCCGAGCTGGAAGGCGCCTTCGAAGAGGGCATCGGCTTCGACGGATCCGCCATCGAGGGCTTCGCCCGCGTCTCCGAGGCCGACATGGTGGCCCGCCCGGATCCGTCCACGTTCCAGGTGCTGCCGTGGACCACCAAGAGCACCGGCAAGCACTACTCGGCCCGCATGTTCTGCGACATCACCATGCCCGACGGCTCGCCGTCGTGGGCCGACTCGCGGCACGTGCTGCGCCGGCAACTGGCCAAGGCCAGCGATCTGGGCTTCTCCTGCTACGTGCACCCGGAAATTGAGTTCTTCCTGCTGGAGCCCGGCCCCAACGACGGCTCGGTGCCGGTCCCGGCCGACAACAACGGCTACTTCGACCAGGCCATCCACGACTCGGCCCCCAACTTCCGCCGGCACGCCATCGAGGCGCTCGAGTCCATGGGCATCTCCGTGGAGTTCAGCCACCACGAGGGCGCACCCGGCCAGCAGGAGATCGACCTGCGGTACGCCGACGCCCTGTCGATGGCCGACAACGTCATGACCTTCCGGTACCTGGTCAAGGAAGTCGCGATCAACGAGGGCGTGCGGGCCACGTTCATGCCCAAGCCGTTCAGCCAGTACCCGGGCTCGGCGATGCACACCCACATGAGCCTGTTCGAGGGCGAGACCAACGCCTTCCACAGCGCCGACGATCCGCTGCAGCTGTCGGACGTCGCGAAGTCCTTCATCGCCGGCATCCTGACGCACGCCAGCGAGATCAGCGCCGTCACCAACCAGTGGGTGAACTCCTACAAGCGTCTGGTGCACGGCGGCGAGGCCCCGACCGCCGCGTCGTGGGGTGCGGCCAACCGCTCCGCCCTGGTGCGGGTCCCGATGTACACGCCGCGCAAGGCCTCGTCGCGCCGTATCGAGGTGCGCAGCCCCGACTCGGCATGCAACCCGTACCTGGCGTTCGCGGTGCTGCTGGCCGCCGGCCTGCGTGGCATCGAGAAGGGCTACGAACTGGGGCCGCAGGCCGAGGACAACGTCTGGAACCTGACGCCCGAGGAGCGTCGCGCGATGGGCTACAAGGAGCTGCCGAGCAGCCTCGGTGTGGCGCTGGCCGAGATGGAGAAGTCTGAACTCGTCGCCGAGGCCTTGGGGGAGCACGTCTTCGACTACTTCCTGCGGAACAAGCGCAGCGAGTGGGAGACCTACCGCAGCCACGTGACACCGTTCGAACTCAAGGAATACCTGTCGCTGTGACGCCGTGATGGTGCGCTAACGTCGGGTGGTGCCCAACCCCGCGACGCAGCGCCCCACACAGCCCAGCGTCGGGCGCCTCGGGTTGGTGGCGCCCACGGCGCGGGCGGACCTCGACCGGCTCGGCTGGAACACCGACGCGCACGTCCCATTGTTGTGGTCGCTGTCGCGCGCCCCTGACGCCGACAGCGCCCTGCGCGCCATGGTGCGCATCGCCGACGCCCTCGAGGGTGACTGGGCCGAGCTCAGCTCGCTGCTGGTGACCGACACGGCCCTGCGGGGCCGGCTGTTCGCCGTGCTGGGGTCGTCGCTGGCCCTGGGTGATCACCTGGTGGCACACCCCGCTTCGTGGCGACTGCTGCACGGTGACATCACGTTGCCGTCGCGCGCCGAGCTGCTCGAGGACTTCGAGCGGCTGGCATCCGAAGTCGCCGGTACCCCAACGGCTTCCGCGGTGCTGCAGACCTACTACCGGGACCGCATCCTGGTGCTGGCGGCGCTGGACGTCGCGCCGACGGTCGAGAACGAGCCGGTGCTGCCGTATGTCACCGTGGGGGAGCACCTGTCCGACCTGGCCGACGCGGCGCTCGCGGCGGCACTGGTCGTGGCGACCCGCACGGTGTGCGGCGACGAGCCCGGTCCCCGGCTCGCGGTCATCGCAATGGGCAAATGCGGTGCGCGCGAACTGAATTACGTCAGCGACGTCGACGTCATCTTCGTGGCGGAGACGGCGGACTCGGTGACCACCCGGGTGGCCGGCGAGATGATGCGGTTCGCCGGCGAGACCTTCTTCGAGGTCGACGCGGCGCTGCGGCCCGAGGGCAAGGCCGGCCAGCTGGTCCGCACCCTGGAGTCGCACGTCGCGTATTACCAGCGCTGGGCCAAAACCTGGGAATTCCAGGCGCTTTTGAAGGCCCGCGCGGCCGTCGGTGACGCCGAGCTGGGCGAGCAGTACATCGACGCGCTGATGCCGATGGTCTGGACTGCTTGTGACCGTGAGGATTTCGTGCCCGACGTGCAGGCCATGCGGCGCCGCGTCGAGGATCTCGTGCCCGCCGGGGTGCGTACCCGCGAGCTGAAACTGGGCAAGGGTGGCCTGCGGGACGTCGAGTTCGCGGTGCAGCTGTTGCAGCTCGTGCACGGCCGCAATGACGATTCGCTGCACGTCGCCTCGACGGTCGACGCATTGGCGGCGCTCGGCTCCGGCGGTTACATCGGCCGCGACGACACCGCGAATCTCACTGCGTCCTATGAGTTCCTGCGGCTGCTTGAGCACCGGCTGCAACTACAGCGACTCAAGCGCACCCACCTGCTGCCCGAGGACGGCGACGACGAGGCGTGGCGCTGGCTGGCGCGCGCGGCGCACATCCGGCCCGACGGTCAGCACGACGCGCTCGGCGTCCTGCGCGAGGACCTGAAGCGGCAGAACATGCGGGTGTCCCGCCTGCACGCCAAGCTCTTCTATCAGCCGCTGCTCGAAGTGGGAAACCAGTTCGGCCCGAGCCTGACCACCGCCGCGGCCGAAAGACAGTTGGCCGCACTGGGTTACGAAGGCCCGCAGAGCGCCCTGACGCACCTCGCCGCGCTGACGAGCGCCAGCGGTCGCCGCGGCACGGTGCAGCAGGTGCTGCTGCCGACGCTGCTGGACTGGCTGTCGGACACCCCGGATCCGGACGCGGGCCTGCTGGCGTACCGGCGGATCAGTGAGGAACTGGGGGACCAGCGCTGGTTCCTGTCCACCCTGCGTGACGAGGGTGCCGTCGCCAAGCGGCTGATGCGGGTGCTGGGCACGTCGGCCTATGTGCCGGAGCTGCTGATGCGGGCGCCGGAAGTCCTGCAGCAGTACGCCGACGGTCCGCAGGGGCCGAAACTGCTTGAAGTGGAACCGGATGCGGTGTTCCGCGCGCTGGTCGCCTCGGCCGGCCGGCACGCCGACCCGGTCCGCGCCATCGCCGCGGCACGCACCCTGCGCCGTCGCGAACTGGCGCGCGTGGCGTCGGCCGACCTGCTGGGGCTGCTGCCGGTGGTCGACGTCTGCAAGGCGCTGACCTCGGTGTGGGTCGCGGTGCTGGAGGCCGCGCTCGATGCGGTGATCCGGGCACGCTCGGGACCCGCCGGCCCGCCGGCGCGCATCGCCGTCATCGGCATGGGCCGGCTCGGCGGCGGCGAACTGGGCTACGGGTCGGACGCCGACGTGATGTTCGTGTGCGAACCCGTCGAGGGCGCGGCCGGGGCGGACGAGTCCGCCGCGGTGCGCTGGGCGATCGGGGTCGCCGAACAGGTGCGGACGTTGTTGGGGCAGCCCAGCAGCGACCCGCCGCTGGAGGTCGACGCCGGGCTGCGGCCGGAAGGCCGCAACGGCTCACTGGTGCGGACGTTGGCGTCCTACGAGTCGTACTACGCACAGTGGGCGCAGCCGTGGGAGATTCAGGCCCTGCTGCGGGCCCACCGCGTGGCGGGGGACCTGGAACTGGGTGAACGATTCCTGCTGATGGCCGACAAGACCCGGTACCCGCCCGGTGGCGTCTCGGCGGACGCGGTGCGCGAAATCCGGCGCATCAAGGCCCGCGTCGACGCCGAGCGGTTGCCCCGCGGCGCCGACCCGAACACCCACACCAAGCTGGGCCGCGGTGGCCTGGCCGACGTGGAATGGACCGTGCAGTTGCTCCAATTGCGTTATGCGCACCAGGTTCCCACGTTGCACAACACCTCGACGCTGCAGACGCTGGACGCCATCGAGGCGGCCCAGCTGATCGAGGGCGACGAGGCGGACATCCTGCGGCAGGCCTGGCTGACCGCGACCCGCGCGCGCAACGCCCTGGTGCTGGTGCGCGGCAAGCCGACCGACCAACTGCCCGGTCCGGGCCGTCAGCTCAACGCGGTCGCGGTGGCGGCCGGGTGGCCGAGCGGCGACGGCGGCGCCTTCCTGGACAACTATCTGCGCGTGACCCGTCGTGCCAAAACCGTGGTGCGCAAGGTGTTTGGGGAGTAGGCAGCGTGAGTGATTTTCCGTTCGACGTGATCAGCGATGCGGAATACGAGCGTCAGCTGGCGGTGTACCGACCGTTCACCGATGCGGTGCGCAGGCTGATCGACGCCGGCATCCGGACCGGTGTCGACGAGGCCACCATCGCCGAGGCGCAGGCGGCGATCGAATCGGTCACCGACCGGCTCGTGGCGGTGCAGCACAACAGCACCTCGACGCTACGGAACGCGGACACCGGACGGCCGCTGGCCTACACGAATCCGGCTGTGGGCGTGCGCAATGCGATTGCCCCGCCGATGGAGATCCACCACGAGGGCGGGCAAGGGGACGGCCGGTGCTGGGCCGAGTTCGAACTGGGCCTGCCCTACGAAGGGCCGCCCGGCCTGGTGCACGGTGGCATCTGCGCCCTGGTGCTCGACCACATTCTCGGGGAGGCGGCCAGTGACGGGCTGACCAAGCCCCATTTCACGGGGACCATCACGTTGCGGTACGTGCGGGGGACCAAGCAGGGGCCGGTGCGGGCCGAGGCCTGGATCGACCGTGTCGACGGCGTCAAGACGTTCGCCCGCGGCACGCTGTCCGATGTCGACGGTGTCAGCGTGGAGGCCGACGGCATCTTCATCAGGCCCTCCTGGGCGCGCGAGTGAGGTTCTACGTCTCCCTGGCATTCCTCGACATCAGCGAGGTGACCGAGATCGCCCGGGCCGCAGATGATCTCGGCTACGACGGCATCGCCATCCCGGACCACGTGGTGAACCTGGAGACGCTGAGCACGCCCTACCCGTACACACCCGACGGGCAGCGGCGCTGGCAGCCGTTCACGCACTGGCCGGACCCGTGGGTGCTCGTCGGTGCCCTGTCGCAGGTGACCAGCCGCGTGAAATTCGTGACGACGGTGTACATCCCGGGGATGCGTGACCCGTTCTCGGTCGCGAAGTCGGTCGGGACCGCGGCCTGTCTGTCCGGTGGCCGCGTGGAGTTCGGTGTCGGTGTGGGCTGGTGTGCCGACGAATTCGCCTTGATGGGGCAGGCTTTCGAGCGCCGCGGCAAGCGCACCGACGAGATACTGGAGCTGATCCGGCAGCTGTGGCAACCGGGCTGGACATCGTTCGACGGCGAGTTCTACCAGGTGCCGCGGCTCGAGATGGAGCCGACGCCGCCGCCGGTGCCCATCTACGTCGGCGGGCTCAGTGAGATCGCCCTGCGCCGGGCTGCGCGCAACGACGGCTGGATCGGCGACTTGATCACCACCGACCAGGCCATCGCCGCGGCGACGCGGGTGCGCGAACTGCGGGTCGAAAACGGTTTACCGCTCGAGGGTTACGAGATCCTGACACCGCTTGCCGACGCCTATCTGCCGGAGCATTTCGAGCGCGCCGCGCGGGCCGGCATCACCGGCAACGTCACGATGCCGTGGATGTTCTACAGCGGTCCGACGGCCACGCTGGCCGAGAAGATCGACGGACTCAAGCGGTTTCGCGTGGACCGGGGCCTGTAACTAGCGTTTGCGCAGCGCGTCCAGCGCGATGGCGCCACCGCCGGTGAACACCAGCAGGAACAGCGCGAAGCAGTAGAGCACCGCCGGCTCGCCGCCATTGGCGATGGGCAGCAGGCCCTTCGGCTGGTGCGCCATGAAGTAGGCGAAAGCCATTTCGCCGGAACCGATGAAGGCCGCGATGCGGGTGGCCAGACCGGTGAACACCAGGATGCCGACGATCAGCTCGATGGCGCCGGCGTACCAGCCCGGAAAACTACCGAAATCCGGTGCGGCCATGCCGGGATTGGTGTCGACGGGCCACTTGAACAGCGTGGTGGCGCCGTGGAGCGTGAACAGGAAGCCGATGACCATCCGGAACACGGAGAGCACGATGGGAGCTACAGCGTCGAGCCGGGATTCGATGTCAGTCTGAGCCATGGCGACATCATATGAGGTTCCTGTGACGCGCCAGGTGCTGCGAGATTGCGGAATGGGAGCAAATTCTCGCGATTTGCCTCACAGCGCCGCGGCGACGGGTGCTGAGCCACCGGGCTGCCCCTCCCCGGAGGGAGAGGCAACCCGGCTACCGGTCATCCGATAGCGGCCCGGCCGTAGTTGTCCGCGTAGGCATTCGCGACTCCGGGCAGGATTTCGACGATGGCGAAATACCGGTCCCACAGCGGTGTTTCGCGCAGCTCTTCGACCGCCAGCTCATACTCGTGCGGGTCTGCGGCCGTCAGCATCCAGACATCGGTGACCCGGGCGGTGTAGAACTCCGTGTCGTACCACGTGAAGTTGACCGCCTTGTGGCGATCGAGGATCGGCTGCAGATGCAGCGTGAGTTCGTCGAACCGTTTAGCGACCGGGAAACCGAGCCACTCGGGGTTGGTCTTGACCAACAGGAAAACCGTGAACATGGGCGAACCTCATTCTCTCGCTTGTGAATAGGGCTGGAGAGAAACGAAAAAGGCCAACGAATCTCTCCGTTGACCTGTGAGGTTGTCAGCACCGCGAGCAGTGACGCTCGCGATGGTTAGGCTACCGTACTTGTTCGCGGTGGGCAAGCGGGCACCCCCGACGTCGTCACCCCGATACAGAACTGCCCCTCTCCCGGAGGAGAGGGGCAGTTCGTGTGCTCGCGACTCAGCAGTCGTAGTAGAGCGAGAACTCGTACGGGTGAGGGCGAATCTGCACCGGCAGGATCTCGTTCTCGCGCTTGTACGAGATCCAGGTCTCGATCAGGTCCTCGGTGAACACGCCACCCTCGGTGAGGTAGTCGTGGTCTTCCTCGAGCTTGTCGATGACGCTGGCCAGCGAGGTCGGGGCCTGCGGGATGTTGGCGGCCTCGTCCGGCGGCAGCTCGTAGAGGTCCTTGTCGACCGGGGCCAGCGGCTCGATCTTCTTCTTGATGCCGTCGATACCGGCCATGAGCATCGCCGAGAAGGCCAGGTACGGGTTGCCCGAGCTGTCCGGGCAACGGAACTCGAGGCGCTTGGCCTTCGGGTTGTTGCCGGTGATCGGGATACGCACACACGCCGAGCGGTTGCGCTGGCTGTACACCAGGTTGATCGGGGCCTCGTAGCCCGGCACCAGACGCTTGTAGGAGTTCACCGTCGGGTTGGTGAACGCCAGCAGCGACGGGGCGTGGTGCAGGATGCCGCCGATGTAGTGGCGCGCCATGTCGGACAGGCCCGCGTAGCCGGACTCGTCGTGGAACAGCGGCTTGCCGTCCTTCCACAGCGACTGGTGGGCGTGCATGCCCGAGCCGTTGTCACCGAACAGCGGCTTCGGCATGAAGGTGACGGTCTTGCCGTTCGCCCACGCGGTGTTCTTGATGATGTACTTGAACAGCAGCACGTCATCGGCCGCGGCGAGCAGCGTGTCGAACTTGTAGTTGATCTCGGCCTGGCCGGCGGTGCCGACCTCGTGGTGGCCGCGCTCCAGGGTGAACCCGGCGTTGATCAGATTGGTCGACATCTCGTCACGCAGGTCGACATAGTGGTCGTACGGCGCGACGGGGAAGTAGCCACCCTTGGGGCGGACCTTGTAGCCGCGGTTGGGGGAGCCGTCGGCCTCGTAGGGCTCGCCGCTGTTCCACCAGCCCGACTCGGAGTCGACTTCGTAGAACGTGCCGTTGATCTTCGAGTCGAAGGCCACGGAGTCGAAGATGTAGAACTCGGCCTCGGCACCGAAGTACGCGGTGTCGGCGATGCCGGTGCTCTTCAGGTAGTTCTCGGCCTTGCGTGCGACGTTGCGCGGGTCACGGGAGTAGGCCTCACGCGTGAACGGGTCGTGCACGAAGAAGTTCAGGTTCAGCGTCTTGGCGGCGCGGAACGGGTCGATGCGCGCGGTGTTGGCGTCCGGCAGCAGCATCATGTCGGACTCGTGGATGGACTGGAAGCCGCGCACGGACGAACCGTCGAACGCGAGGCCGTCTTCGAAAACGCTCTCGTCGAAAGCCGAAGCCGGGATCGAGAAGTGCTGGACAACACCAGGCAGATCGCAGAAACGGATGTCGACGTACTCGACGTTCTCGTCCTTGATCAGCTTGAAAATGTCGTCAGACGTCTTTTCTGCCACGTAAGTGATCTCCTTTACTGGTGTTACCCGCGGTTGAACCTAGGGACACGATGTTGCACGCCAATCAACCGTATGTTTCGCGGACGTTACGCGATCGGTGGTTCCTGGAACCGTGGGCCACCCGCCGCGCGGTTCGGTTGCATGAGCGCGCACGCCTATCCTGACACCATGGCAGGTGCTGATGAATTCCGGCTCGGTTCGTGGCTGTCCGGGCCCGAATCGCAGCGCCCCGTTGATGACTCCACGTACCCGGGTAAAGCCCTCGGCCTGCCGGAAACCGGCCCGGGTTCCCTCGCCCGATTCGGGCGCCGCTTCGCCGCGTTGTTGGTGGACTGGCTGATCTGCTACGGCCTCGGCACCCTGAGTGTGGTGTTCGGCGGATTGAGCGAATACGAATACCAATACGTCTGGCACGGCACACCCGCGGTGATCGCCTGGGTCGTCGTCGGCACGGTGTCGGTGCGGCTCTTCACCTTCACGCCGGGCCAGTTCGCACTGGGATTGCGCGTCGTGTCCGTCGGCCGGAGCCAGTACGTCGGCCTCGGCCGCGCCTTCGTCCGCATGCTGCTGGTGTTGCTGGCCGTGCCGGCGCTGTTCACCGACGCCGACGGCCGCGGGCTGCAGGACCGGCTGACCAACACCGCCGTCCTGCGCCGCTGACCGAAGCGATTTGTGCACGATTTTCCGCGGTCAGCGCGGAAAATCGTGCACAAATCGCAGGCGGCGGGCTACTTGCGACGCGCGGTGCGCTGCATGCCCTTCATCTTGGCGCCCGCGGGCAGCGGGCCCTTGGGCAGGCCGCCGGGGCCCAGCTTGGTACCGAGGGCGGCCAGGCGCGACTCGAGGGCGTCCATCTGCTTGGTGGTGATGTTGGCGGGCAGCTTGGTCAGGTGCCGTTCCAGCTTGGCCAGCGGCACCTGGTCCTCTTCGTTGCCGACCACGATGGTGTAGATCGGCACCTCGCCGACCAGTCGTGCGGTGCGCTTCTTCTCCTGCGCCAGAAGCGGTTTCAGGCGCTGCGGCGAACCCTCGCCGACGAAGATCACACCCGGCCGGCCGACCACGCGGTGCACGGCATCGAAGCTGCCGGTGGCGGCGACGCCCTGCGTGACGCGCCACTGGCCGCGCATGTTGTCCAGCGCCCAGGCCGCCGCGCCGGTCTGGCCGTCAGCCTTGCTGTAGACCGACTTCTGCGCGCGTCGGCCGAAGATGATGAACGCGACCAGCGCGCCGAGCAGCACACCCAGGATGGGCAGCGTGATCCAGCTGAAGATGCCGCCGGAGTACGCGGCCATCGCGACGGCGAGCCCCACGATCAGGACGAACGCGCCGATCATGTACGGCAGCAGCCGCTTGTCCTCTTTGCGCTGAATCTGGAACGCCTGCCAGAGCTGGGCTCGGCGCTGCTTCGAAGCGGCCTTGCGCGCCGCCTTCGCCTCGGCCTTCGCGGCCTTCACAGCGGCAGGATTGGTGGTCTTCGCCATGCCACCAGGATAGATTCAGGAAACCGGTGGCCGTAACCGGGCAGCCTGGGCGTACAGCTTGCCGGCTCGGTAGGACGACCGGACCAGCGGTCCGGCCAGGACACCGGCGAACCCGAGACCCTCGGCGAACTGCTGGTGCTCGACGAATTCCTCCGGTCGCACCCACCGCTCGACGGGGTGGTGCCGCGGCGACGGACGCAGGTACTGCGTGATGGTGACGATGTCGCAGCCCGCGTCGTACAGGTCCTGCAGGGCCACCCGGATCTCCTCGGGCGTCTCACCCATACCCAGGATCAGGTTGCTCTTGGTCACCAGGCCGTAGTCGCGGGCGGCGGTGATGACGCCGAGGCTGCGCTCGTAGCGGAACGCCGGGCGGATGCGCTTGAAGATGCGCGGCACGGTTTCGACGTTGTGCGCGAACACTTCTGGACGTGAGTCGAAGACCTCTTCGAGCAGTGCGGGCACACCGTTGAAGTCGGGCGCCAGCAGCTCGACACCGGTGTTCGGGTTGAGCGCGTGGATCTGGCGGACGGTCTCGGCGTACAGCCAGGCGCCGCCGTCGGGCAGGTCGTCGCGGGCCACGCCGGTGATGGTGGAGTACCGCAGGCCCATAGTGTGCACGCTCTCGGCCACCCGGCGCGGCTCGTCCCGGTCCAGGTCGGCGGGCTTGCCGGTGTCGATCTGGCAGAAGTCGCAGCGGCGGGTGCACTGCTCGCCACCGATCAGGAAGGTGGCCTCGCGGTCCTCCCAGCATTCGTAGATGTTGGGGCAGCCGGCCTCTTCGCAGACGGTGTGCAGGCCCTCGCGCTTGACCAGGCTCTTGAGGTCCTTGTACTCCGGGCCCATCTTGAGCTTGGTCTTGATCCACGGCGGCTTGCGCTCGATGGGCGTCTCCGCGTTGCGGACCTCCAGGCGGAGCAGCTTGTGGTTACCGGGATCAACGCTCATGGTGTCGATGTTAGTGCCGCGGCGCCGAGCGCCTTGACGGACGGAGCGCCGAGTACCTCGCACACTGCCTCGGCCACCCGGTCGATGACGTCCTCGGGCGTGATCTCGCGGCCCAACTCCTTCGTCAGCGACGTGACGCCCGCATCGGCGATGCCGCACGGGACGATGCCGCCGAACGCCGTCAGGTCGCAGTTGCAGTTCAGCGAGAAGCCGTGCAGCGTCGTGCCGCGGGCGACGCGGATGCCGATGGCGGCGATCTTGCGTTCGGGCCGCAGGTCGTCGGCCGGCAGCCAGACACCGGACCGGCCGTCCACCCGGATGGTCTGCAGGCCCAGGTCGCCGCACACCGTCATCAGCGCATCCTCGAGCAGCCGAACGAATCTCACGACGTCGAGCGGCTGTGCCAGGCCGATGATCGGGTAGCCCACCAGCTGCCCGGGGCCGTGCCAGGTGATCTTGCCGCCGCGGTCGGTGTCGATGACGGGGGTGCCGTCGACCGGCCGCTCGTGCGGTTCGGTGCGGCGGCCGGCGGTGTAGACGGGCGGATGCTCGAGCAGCAGCAGCGTGTCGTTGCCGCGCTCGTCGGAGCGGGCGGCGGCGAGCTCGCGCTGCAGCTCCCAGGCGTCGTTGTAGTCGATGGTGCCGAGGCGGCGCACGTCGATCGGGCCGCAGGCAGATCGGATCGTCACTGAACTGACGCTACGCCTGCCGGAGTCAGGCCGCGTTGGGGGCGGTGACGTACGACAGCGCCTCGCCGATGGTCCGCTGGTGGAACTCGAAGCCGGCGTCCTCGAGCGCGGCCGGGATGGCCCGCTGGCCGCCGAGCAGTCCCTCCTCGGCGAACTCGCCGAGCGCGGCCCGCAGCGCGAAACCGGGCATCAGCAGCGGGGTGGGGCGGTGCAGTGCCCGCCCCAGCGCCTCGGTGAACTCGCCATTGGTCACCGGCGCCGGGCCCGTCAGATTCAGCGGGCCGGACAGGTCGTCGTGATTGAGCGCGAACAGCAGGGCCCGCACCTCGTCCTCGAGCGTGATCCACGGCATGTACTGGCGCCCACTGCCCAGCCGGGCACCGAGGCCGAGCCCGAAGACCGGGCGGAGCCGAGCCAGCATGCCGCCGGCCGGTGCCAGCACGAGGCCGGTGCGCGCGAGCACGACGCGGACGCCGGCGTCGGCGGCCGGCCGGGTGGCGGCCTCCCAGTCCAGACAGAGCCGGGCCAGGAAGCCGGTGCCGGCGGGGGATCGCTCATCGGCGATGCGGTCGCGCGTATCGCCATAGAAGCCAACGGCACTGGCGTTGATGAGCACGGGCACCCCGGCGTCGACGACGGCGTCGGTCAGCACCTCGGTCGGGACGATCCGGCTGTCACGCAGGCTCTGCTTGAACGCTCCCGACCAGCGGCGCGCCCCGATGCTCACGCCGCACAGGTTGACCACGGCATCGACGTCACGCAGCGTGCGCCAGTCGAAGTCGCCGGCGTCGGGGTTCCAGTACACCTCGTCGGCGTTGGCCGGCTGCCGGCGCACGATGCGCACCACCCGGTGGTCGGTCGCGCGCAGCGCCGACACCAGTGCGGAACCGATGAGTCCCGACGAGCCCGCGATGGCAATGACCGCGTGCGCCATGGGATTACAGCCCCAGGTCGGCCTCGAACGCACCCTCTTCGAGACGACGTTTGATGGTGGTCACGAACCGTCCGGCGTCGGCGCCGTCGATCAGGCGGTGGTCGTAGGTCAGCGGCAGGTAGCAGACCGACCGGACACCGATCGACTCGTTGCCGCTCTCGTCCACGACGACGCGCGGCCGCTTGACGATGGCGCCGGTGCCGAGCATGGCCGCCTGCGGCGGGACCAAGATCGGGGTGTCGAACAGGGCGCCCTGGCTGCCGATGTTGGTGATCGTGAAGGTGCCACCGGCCAGCTCGTCGGGCCGCAGATTGCCCGAGCGGGCGCGGTCGGCGATGTCGACGATCGCCCGCGCGAGGCCACCGAGGGACAGGTCACCGGCGTTGTGCACGACCGGCGACAGCAGGCCCTGCTCGGTGTCCACCGCGAAGCCGAGGTGCTCGGCGTCGTAGTAGGTGATCTCCTTGGTTTCCTCGTTGTAGCTGGCGTTGACGTTCGGGTGGATCTTCAACGCGTCGATCACCGCGCGGGCGATGAACGGCAGGTAGGTCAGGTTCACACCCTCGCGCTCGGCGAACGAGTTCTTGGCGCGCGCCCGCAGCGAGACGATGCGGGTCATGTCGACCTCGTGGGTCTGCGTCAGCTGCGCCGTGGTCTGCAGCGACTCGCGCGTCTTCTTGGCCGTGATCTGCCGGATCCGGGTGGCCTTCTGCGTGGTGCCACGCAGGTGCGCCAGGGCCGGAGCCGGTGCGGCGGCCGGGGCCTTCGCCGCCGGAGCTGCGGGGGCCGGGGCGGACGAAGCGGCGGCAGGTGCGGCCGGGGCCTTGGCGGCCTCCGCCGCGGCGAGCACGTCCTGCTTGCGGATGCGACCACCGACACCGGTGCCCTGCACCGATGCGAGGTCAACGTTGTTCTCGGCAGCCAACTTTCGCACCAGCGGGGTGACGTACGGGCTGGCGTCGTCCGACGACGACGCGGCCGGGGCCGCAGCAGCCGGAGCGGCGGGCGCCGGAGCGGCCGGGGCGGGAGCGGGTGCGGGGGCCGGCGGCGGGGTCGGTGCGGCCGGAGCCGGGGGAGCCGGCGGTGGCGTCGGCGCGGCGGCAGGCTCGGGGGCGGGTGCCGGTGCCGGGGCCTCGGGGGCCGGGGCGGCGGCCGGGGCCGAACCGGCGGCACCGATCTTGGCGAGCTCGCCACCGATGGACACGACGTCGTCCTCGTCGGCGGTGATGGACAGGAGCACGCCGGCGATCGGCGATGGGATTTCGGTGTCGACCTTGTCGGTGGACACCTCGACCAGGGGCTCGTCGACCTCGACGGAGTCGCCGACCTTCTTGAGCCAGCGGGTCACGGTGCCCTCGGTGACGGACTCGCCGAGCGTCGGCATCACGATCGAGGTGGCGTCGGTCGCGTCGGAGGCGGCCGGGGCGGGGGCCGATGCGGGTGCCGGCGCGGGAGTTTCGGCGGCCGGAGCCGGGGCTTCGGCGGCGGGCTCGGGAGCCGGGGTGGGCTCCGGCTCGGGTGCCGCGGCGGGCTCGGGGGCGGACGGAGCCGGGGACTCGCCGGCCTCACCGATGACGGCGAGCTCGCCGCCGATCTCGACCACGTCGTCTTCCTGCGCGACGATCTTGGTCAGGACACCGGCTGCCGGCGACGGGATTTCGGTGTCGACCTTGTCGGTGGACACCTCGAGCAGGGGCTCGTCGACCGCGACGGTGTCGCCCTCCTGCTTGAGCCATCGAGTGACGGTCCCCTCGGTAACGCTCTCACCGAGTGCGGGCATCTGGACGGAGATGGCCATTACGTTGACTCCTCGAAAAGTCGCTCGTCACTTCGAATGTCTACAGGGCCCATCCTGTCATGCTCGCGCAGTCGAGGAGGGGCGGGTCGGGACTTTGTCCCGCTGTGTTGACACCCTCGCTGAGCAGGCTACTGTCGCAATCGAACCAGTACCGGCGGTACGGGATACTTTGAGGTCAGGCGGGTGTGGCGATGCAGTTTGTGGACAGTGCCGACGGGACGCGGATCGCGACCTACGACGAGGGCAACCCCGAGGGCCCGGTGATGGTGCTGGTGCACGGCTGGCCCGACTCGCACGACATGTGGGACGCCACGGTGCCGCACCTCGCCGAGACCTACCGGGTGATCCGCTACGACAACCGCGGCTCGCGCAATTCCGGTGTGCCCAAGAAGGTTTCGTCGTACACCATGGCGCACTACGCCGACGACTTCGCGGCCGTCATCGCCGCCTTGGCGCCCGGTCGGAAGGTCCACGTCCTGGCCCACGACTGGGGCTCGGTCGGTATCTGGGAGTACCTGTCGCGACCGGAGTCGGTGGACCGCGTCGCGTCGTTCACCTCGACCTCGGGGCCGAGCGCCGACCACACCCGGCGCTTCATCATGGAGGGTCTCAAGCGGCCGTATCGGCCGGCGCGGTTCCGGCAATCGGTGTCGCAGTTCCTGCGGCTGACATACCAAGGTTTCTTCTCGATCCCGCTCGTGGCGCGAGTGCTGGTGCGCGCCAGCGTGCCGACCATCATTCCGCTCCTGCTGAAGTGGCTGGATGGCATGTCCGACAACCAGATTCGGCATTCGGACACCTTCGCGACCGACGCCGCGAACAGCCTCAAGGTGTACCCGGCCAACTACTGGCGCACCCTGTTCTCGGGCCGGCGCGACCACTACGTCACGGTGCCCGTGCAGGTGATCGTCAACCGCGGCGACCAGTTCGTGCGCCCGTACCTCTACGACGAGACGCCCCAATGGGTCTCGCAGTTGTGGCGCCGGGACATCGACTCGGGACACTGGTCGCCGATGTCACATCCGGAGCTGCTCGCCACCGCCGCCCGCGAACTCGCCGAGCATGTCGCCGGCGCCGCGCCCACGCCAGAGCTGCAACTGGCTCAGGTCGGCAGCAAAGCCGGCTAGGGCGGCCTATCGGGGCGGCTCACCGTTGACGTTGACGTTGTGCGTGACTTCGCCCTCGTGGTTCACGTTCACGTTGACCGTGGGATTGCAGGCCGGGTTCTGGAACGCGACGCTGTCGCACGGCATGCCGTTGTTGTAGAACAGCCCGCCGCCGTTGTTGTCGCCGTTGTTGTATCCGGGGTCGCACTGATCGTCGCCGCCCAGCCGGTCGATCACATTCCGGAAGGGACACAACTGGTCGGCGATGATGTCCTCGTCTTCGGGATCGGCAAGCGCCTGTGCGGCACCGCTCATCCCGGCTAATTCCATGCCGATAACAGTGGCTGTGACGGCAGCCAGCTGAATGTACTTATTCATGCAGGAACGGTACGCCTCGGACAAGCTCGGCGGTAGAAAAATTCGGTAACTGCCGTCGTCTCAGCTACCGCCGAGCTGTCGTTGTGTGCGTGGTCAGCCGTTGGCGGCGATGTCCTCCAGCACGGCGAACATCGTGCGGGTCGGGACGCCGGTGCCACCCTTGCCGGTGTAGCCCCACGGGCCGCCGGTGTTGTACGCCGGGCCGGCGACGTCGAGGTGTGCCCACTGCACACCGTCGGCGACGAACTCGCGCAGGTACACCCCGGCCACCAGCATGCCCGCGTTGCGCGCGCCGCTGACATTCGCCAGGTCGGCGACCGTCGACTTCAGGTCGTCCTTCAACTCCTCGGGCAGTGGCATCGCCCACGCGTTCTCGCCGACCTGCTGCGACAGCTTCGCGACCCGGTCGCGGAACTCGTCGCTACCCATCACGCCGGGGGTGCGCGTGCCGAGCGCGACCAGTTGCGCGCCGGTCAGCGTCGACGTCTCGATGAGGTAGTCGGGGTTGTCCTCGCAGGCGCGGACGATGGCGTCGGCCAGGATGAGCCGGCCCTCGGCATCGGTGTTGAGCACCTCGATGGTGGTGCCGCCGTACTGCGTCAGGACATCGCCGGGCCGCTGCGCCGTCGACGACGGCATGTTCTCGGCCATGGGGACGGTCGCGGTGACGTCGACCGCCAGCTTCTGACGCGCCGCCAGCACGACGGTCGCGATGACGGCCGCGGCACCGCCCATGTCGGAGGTCATGTGGTGCATGTTGGCGGCCGGCTTGATCGAGATGCCGCCGGTGTCGAAGGTGATGCCCTTGCCCACCAGCGCCACCTTCTTGGCGTTCTTCTTGCCGGAACGGTAGGTCAGCCGCACCAGGCGCGGCCCGCGGGACGAGCCCTTGCCGACACCCACGATGCCGCCGTATCCGGCGTCCTCCAGTTCCTTCTTGCCCAGCACCTCGACCTCGAGGCCCGCCGACTTACCCAAAGCCTTTGCGCGCTTGGCGAATTCGCCCGGGTACAGGTGGCTCGGCGGGGTGTTGACGAAGTCGCGGGCCGTCGCCACGGCAGTCGCGACATCGACGCCGCGGGCCGCTGCGGTCTCGGCGTCGTCGGCGGTGGACAGCACCGTCAGCGCCGTGAGGCCCGCCTCCTTCGGGGCGGTCTTCGCGCTGCGGAATTCGGAGAAGCGGTAGGCGCCGAGGATCAGGCCTTCGACGGCAGCGGCCACGTCCACTTCGGACAGGGTGGTCACGACGGTCTCGGTGCCGTTGAGGGCGCGGGCCGCCACGCCGGCGGCGCGGCGGATGACGTCGGCCGGCCACTCGTCGCGGTCCTTGCCGAGGCCGACGGCCAGCACGCTGGCCACCGGCAGCGACGGCACGAGCACGCGCGTCACCTGCTCGGTCGAACCCTTCGCGCCAAGGGTCTTCAATGCCACCTCGATCTCGCCGGTGGCTTCGGCGTCCAGGAACGGGTTGGCCAGAACCGTGGCCTCGTCGTTCTCGCCGGTGATGACCGGCACGATCAGCACCGCGGCGTCCAGATCGGACGGCAGGGCGGATGCGACGGTGACGGCGGGGGACTGGTAACCGGGTGCGCTGCTCACCGGTCCCACCCTAGTCATCACGCCTGCCGGGCCGCCCGCTCAGCCTCCGGGCACAGCTCGAACGCGGTCACCGGGTCGTTGAAGCCCTTGAGTACCAAAGGCTCCCGCGGCGCCACCGGCCATTTGCCCGGCATGTCGTACCACGGTGCGGCCACCAGAATCTGCCCCGGCTCGGCTGCGGCCACCAGGCGGGCCGCCAGATTCACCGGATTGCCGAAGTAATCACCACCGGTGGCCACCACCGAGCCGAAACTCAGACCGGCCCGCACGCTGATGTGGGCCATCTTCGGCCGCGGATGGTGCACCAGGTCCATGGCGACCCGCGCCAGCGACTCGGGTGTGGCACTGACCCACATCACCGCATCGCCGATGAACTTGACCACCCGGCCGCCGTCGGCGTGCACCACGTCGTTCGTGATGGCGTTGAACTCGTTGAGCAGGCTGGTCAGGTCGGCCGGCGTGAGCCGTTGCGTGAGCTGCGTGAAATTGGACAGGTCGGCAAACCCGACACCGCAGTCCACCGTCAATGGCTCGCGGCGGGCGACGGCATCGAAATACGTTCGGGCAGCGAACAAGTGGTGGCGGTGAAAGGAGTCGATCATGCCGCCGATGCGCGGAATGAAGGCGGCCGCCGATCGGTAGGCCTGCGCCGTCACGAGTTCGTCGTGGCTGTGGGCCAGGTCGAGTTCCGGCAGACCGGCGCGGCTCATCGACGCCAGCGCCTCGGCCACCCGCGCCACACTGGCGCCGATCACCCGGAGGAAGCCCGTCGCGGCGTCGTCGCCGATCGCCGTCCGCAGGTCGGCCCAGGTGCGCAGCGCCTCGATGTCGTTGTCGGTGAGCGTCGGTGTGTTCGGGTCGGCGACCGTCAGGCCCAGCACCGCCCAGGCCTGCTCGACGTCGGCCAGCGGTAATCCGAGCGCCTCAGCGGCGGCGGTCAGGCTGTGGCTGGGCTGCCCCGACCACTGCACGACGTCGCCGGCCAAGCCGAACAACCGCCCCTGGCGCTCGGCCGTGACCATCTGCTCCGCGGTGAAGCCCAGGCCGTCCAGATACTCGATGAGCGGTGCGCGCCGGCGGGCATCGGCGATGCCCGCGGCTTCCAGGGCGTCGAAATCGACCACGAAACGAGTCTGCCAGCTACCGGGGGACCGGCGGGGCGATCTGACCATCGATAACGCCTCGGATCACAGCCACATACCGACTGCGATCCGAGGCGCAAGCACTAGGCTGACTGGCCGTGAGCGAACTGTTGCAGGGCCCGCTGGAAGACCGTCACCGCGAACTCGGGGCGAGTTTCGCCGAATTCGGGGGCTGGTTGATGCCGGTGTCGTACGCCGGCACCGTGGCCGAGCACAACGCCACCCGCGAGACCGTCGGGCTCTTCGACGTCAGCCACCTCGGCAAGGCGCTCGTGCGTGGCCCCGGCGCCGCCGAGTTCGTCAACTCCGCCTTCACCAACGACCTGCGCCGCATCGGTCCGGGCAAGGCGCAATACACGTTGTGCTGCAACGAGTCCGGCGGCGTGATCGACGATCTGATCGCCTACTACGTCTCCGCCGACGAGATCTTCCTGGTGCCCAACGCGGCCAACACCGCCGCCGTCGTCGCCGAGCTGCAGCGCGTCGCCCCGCCCGAACTGACCATCACCGACGAGCACCGCTCCTACGCCGTGCTCGCGGTGCAGGGGCCGAAATCCACCGACGTGCTCACCGCGCTCGGGCTGCCGACCGACATGGACTACATGGGCTACGCCGACGCCGAGTACAACGGCGTCCCGGTTCGGGTGTGCCGCACCGGCTACACCGGTGAGCACGGCTACGAACTGCTGCCCGAGTGGGACCGCGCGGGCGTGGTCTTCGACGCGCTCGTCGCCGCGGTCAAGGATGCCGGCGGTGAACTCGCCGGGCTGGGCTCGCGCGACACGCTGCGCACCGAGATGGGCTACCCGCTGCACGGACATGAACTGTCGCTGGACATTTCGCCGCTGCAGGCCCGCTGCGGCTGGGCCATCGGCTGGAAGAAGGACGCCTTCTGGGGCCGCGACGCGCTGCTCGCGGAGAAGGAAGCCGGGCCGAAGCGGACGCTGCGCGGCCTGAAGGCTGTCGGACGTGGCGTGCTGCGGGCCGGTTTGACAGTGTTGGACGCCGGGGCGAGCGAAGCGACGGGGGAGGTACCTGCCAAGCCGGTGGGCATCACCACGTCGGGCACCTTCTCGCCGAGCCTCAAGGTCGGCATCGCGCTGGCACTGCTCGACACCGCGGCCGACATCGCCGACGGCGCGCGGGTGACCGTCGACGTCCGCGGCCGGGCGCTCGAATGCGAGGTCGTGGCGCCGCCGTTCGTGGCGGCCAAGACGCGTTAGCCGCGGCGAAAACGCGCTAGCCACGGGCGATACAATCGGCATATGACCGATGGCCCCCTCGAATTCACCGTTTCGCGCGCGAGCAACCCGGCGAGCGATGAGGTAAGGGCTCAGGTTCTGGCCGACCCCGGATTCGGGCGGTTCCACACCGACCACATGGTGGCCATCGACTACACCGTCGACCGTGGCTGGCACGACGCACGGGTCACCGAATACGGGCCCATCGAGCTCGATCCGTCGGCGATCGTCCTGCACTACGCGCAGGAGGTCTTCGAGGGTCTGAAGGCGTACCGCTGGAATGACGGCTCGATCGTGTCGTTCCGTCCGGAGGCCAACGCCGCCCGGCTGCAGTCGTCGTGCCGGCGCCTGGCCATCCCGGAGCTGCCCGGCGACGTCTTCGTCGAGTCACTGCGCCAGCTGATCGCCGTCGACAACGAATGGGTGCCGGCCGCCGGTGGTGAGGCGTCGCTGTACCTGCGCCCGTTCATCATCGCCACCGAGCCCGGCCTGGGTGTGCGCCCCGCCAACGAGTACCGCTATCTGGTGATCGGTTCGCCCGCCGGCGCGTACTTCAAGGGCGGCATCAAGCCGGTGTCGGTCTACCTGTCCACCGAGTACGTGCGGGCCAGCCCGGGCGGCACCGGCGCGGCCAAGTTCGGCGGCAACTACGCCGCGTCGCTGCTGGCGCAGGCGCAGGCCGCCGAGATGGGCTGCGACCAGGTGGTCTGGCTGGACGCCATCGAGCGCCGGTACGTCGAAGAAATGGGTGGCATGAACCTGTTCTTCGTGTTCGGCAGTGGTGGTTCGGCACGACTGGTCACCCCCGAGCTGTCCGGCTCGCTCCTGCCCGGCATCACGCGGGACTCGTTGCTGCAGTTGGCGGTTGACGCCGGCTTCGCCGTCGAGGAACGCAAGATCGACATCGACGAGTGGCAGAAGAAGGCCGCCGCGGGGGAGATCACCGAGGTGTTCGCCTGCGGTACCGCCGCCGTCATCACGCCCGTCGCGCATGTGAAGTACGGGCACGGCGAATCGGCCGGCGAGTTCACCATCGGCGACGGCCAGCCCGGTGAGGTCACCATGGCGCTGCGCGACACCCTGACCGGCATTCAGCGCGGCACCTTCGCCGACACCCACAACTGGATGACCCGCCTGGGCTGATCACGGCCAACGTGAAGAAGATCGCGAGAAATCTCGCGATCTTCTTCACATTCGGCGGCTAGTGGACGGCCAGCCCGAGGGCAGTCAACGTGGTCGTGACTTCGACGGCCGCACCCAGTACGTCGCCGGTGATCCCACCGAACCGGCGGACGCAGTGCGCCACCAGTAGTGCGGTGATTCCCAGCGCGACCAGCACGGCCACCGGACCCTGCCACAGCCGCGGCGTCGCCCACGCGGACGCCGCGGCCACCGCCACCGTCCACGCCGCGACCACCCCCACCGGCTGACTGCCGGCGACCATCGCGCCCAACGTGCTGCCCGGCGCGGCCGGTACCGACGTGCGGCAGGCCGCCAGCGCGGCGACACGGCCCGCGGTGACAGCGACGACGACCGCCACCGGGCTCAGCGCGGCGAACGTCATGCTCTGCGCGCCGATCGCCACCACGATCGCGGCCACCCCGAACGGGCCCGCGGTGCCACCGCGCATGACGGCCAGCGCCCGCTCGGGCGGTCCGTAACAGCCGAGGCCGTCGACGGTGTCGGACAGCCCGTCGATGTGCAGGCCCCGGGTCAGTAGAAGTAGTACCGCCACCGCGAGCAGCCCGGCCAGTGGGCCGGTCACGTACACCTGCCCGGCGCCCCAAACGACGGCCGCGGCGATACCACCGAGAACGATGCCGACCGCTGGAAGCGCAGTCAGTGTGCCCCGCCCGAACGGCCGGTCACTGCGCACCGGCAGGACGGTGCTGAACGCGAAAGCCGAAGCGAGGGAACCGATCACAGTCAGTGTGCGGGCTTGTCGGTGACGTTCGCCTCGCCGAACGTGGCCATCGACGCCAGCGTCGCGACCGCGGCCCGCAGCACGGGCAGCGCCACCGCAGCGCCGCTGCCTTCGCCCAGGCGCATGCCGAGGTCCAGGATCGGCGTCAGTTGCAGGCGCTGCAATGCCACCGCATGCGCGGGTTCGGTCGACAGGTGGCCGGCCTGCCACCACGCCTTCGCGCCGGGGGCCAGCCGGTCGGCGACGAGCGCCGCGGCGGTCACCACCATGCCGTCGAGCAGCACCGGGGTGCGCCGCAGGGCGGCCTGGGCCAGGAAGCCCGCCATGGCGCCCAGATCCGCACCGCCGCAAACGGCAAGCAGCGCAACGGGATCGGCCTTCACCTGACGCGCGCGGAACAGCGCGTCGCGGATGGCCGCCGTCTTGCGGGCCCAGCCCTCGTCGTCGACGCCGGTGCCGCGGCCCACCACGGCGACGGGTTCGGTCGCCGTCAAGGCGGCGACCAGAGTCGTTGCCGGAGTGGTGTTTCCGATGCCCATGTCGCCGGCGATGAGCAGGTCGGCGCCGGCGTCGACCTCCTGATCGGCAATGGTGCGGCCCGCCGCGATCGCCGCGATGGCCTCCTCGGTCGACAGCGCGTCCTCGACAGCGATGTTGCCGCTGCTGCGTCGCACCTTGTGGGCGCCGATCGCGGGGGAGTGGGCCTCGCCGTCGACGGCGATGTCGGCCACGCGCACGGTCGCGCCGGCCACCTCGGCCAGCACGTTGATGGCGGCGCCGCCGGTGTCGAAGTTCGCCACCATCTGCGCGGTGACCTCGGACGGGAATGCCGAAACGCCGGACGCCGTCACGCCGTGGTCGCCGGCGAACACCACGACCCGAGCACGCTCGAATTGCTTTGGCGGACAGGCACCTTGGCACGCCGACACCCAGACCGACAGATCCTCGAGACGTCCCAGGGAGCCCGGCGGCTTGGTCAGGGTCAGCTGGCGCGCGAGGGCGGCCTCCCGCACATCGGCGTCCGGTTTGGTGAGGTCGGGGAACTGGGCGCGGGGATCGCTCATCGGGGCTCCTTGACGGTGAGAGGCTGGCCGGCCACCACCAGCACCACGCGGTCGCAGACGGCGGCCAGGCGCTGGTTGAGCGCGCCCAGCTCGTCGGCGAACCGGCGGCCCGACTCCGTGGCGGGGACGACGGTCAGGCCGACCTCCGGGCTGACCAGGGCCAGTGGCGCGGTGAATTCGTGGACCGCAGAGGTCAATTCGTCGATATCGGTCCGAAGGGAGGCGCCGGACCGAGCCCCTTCCCATGCGCCGCGCCGGTCCATGGCGGCGACCAGCCAGCCGCCGATGTCGTCGACCATGGTGGCGGCAGCCGAGCCACGCAAAGTCGTTGCCACATCGGCGGATTCGACGGTCGACCAGTGTGCCGGCCGGCGGTTCCGGTGTGCCGAAACCCGGGCCGCGAAGTCGGCGTCACCGGCGACGGAACCGGTCGCGACGTAGCGCACCGATCCGCCCGGACCCGCCGCACCGGCGACCCAATCCTCGGCCCACTGCGACTTGCCCGACCGGATGCCGCCGAGCACCAGGGTGCGCACCGGGCTCAGTCGACCTTGTCTCCGCGGTTGACCTGCGGCTTCGGCACGCGCATCCGGCGCAGCTGCGAAGCCCGGCTGGACGCGTAGAAGCCCAGCTTCCAACCGCTTTCGGTGTTGCCCGGGAACTTCGCGTCGACCCGCTTGTTGATGCGCCGGCTCAGCAGCACACCGTCGATGGCCATGATCACCATCAGACCCAGCATCGCGACCGACAGCAGGCCCTGGGTCTGCACGGGCGGCAGCGCCATCATGAAGAACACCAGCACCAGCGCCGACGGCATGAACAGCCCCAGCACGTTGCGCCGGGAATCGACGAGATCGCGGACGTAGCGCTTGACCGGACCCTTGTCGCGGGGCAGCAGGTAGGCCTCGTCGCCGGCCATCATCTTGGCGCGGCGCGCATCCATGTCGGCGCGGCGGGCCACTCGGTCGGCCTTGCGCTCTTCCTTGGTCTTCGAGTTGCGCAGTTCCTTGCGGCGCTTGCGCGCCTCGGCCGTCGTCATCGGCGCCGGTGCGACCGGGCCGCGCTTGCGGTTCGCGCTCTGCTTGGGGGTCGGGCGGCCCTTGGGCGCCGTGGTGCGGGCCCCGGCGTCGTCGCCCGAGTCGACGGTCACGTCGACGTCGTCAGCATTGCCGCTCTCGTCTCCGGAGTCGGCGTTGTCCTTCTTGCGGCCCAGCAGATTCACGGTGTCAGGTTACTTCGGTGGCCGGGCTCGGCCGTCATGCACCCGAGCTGTGGGCGGCTTAACCTGCTCCGATGAGAGTTCTGGTCGCCCCCGACTGTTACGGCGACAGCCTCACCGCGGTCGAGGCCGCGGCGGCGATCGCCGCGGGCTGGGCCGCCGCGCGGCCGGCCGACACGCTGGTGCTCGCCCCGCAGTCCGATGGCGGCCCGGGCTTCGTCGACGTCCTGGCCGAGCGGCTGGGCGGGCTGCAGACCGCGACGGTGCGCGGCCCGCTGGATCGCGACGTCACCGCGCACTGGGTGCTGCACCAGGACACCGCCTACATCGAGTGCGCGCAGGCCTGCGGATTGGCGCTGCTCGGCGGGCCGCCGACGGTGCGGACCGCGCTGGATGCCACCAGCTTCGGCGTAGGCCAGCTTGTCGACGCGGCGCTGACGGCGGGCGCGCAGAAGGTGGTCGTGGGCCTCGGCGGCAGTTCGTGCACCGACGGCGGCCTGGGGCTCGTCGCCGCATTGGGCGGGCTGACGCCGGCATGTCAGAGGCTGGCCGGTGTCGAGGTCATCGTCGCCTCCGACGTCGAACACCCACTTTTGGGGCCGATGGGTGCGGCCGCGGTGTTCGGTCCGCAGAAGGGGGCCGATCCCGCCACGGTGGAGCTGCTGGAGCAGCGGCTCACGGCGTGGGCCCGCGAACTCGAATCGGTGGCCGGCCGGGACGTCGCCGTCGAACCGGGAGCCGGCGCTGCCGGCGGCCTCGGCGCGGCACTGCTGGCGCTGGGCGGCCGGCGCGAGTCGGGCGCGACGGTCATCGCCACACACACCGGGCTGGCCGCGGACCTGGCTGCCGCCGACCTCGTCATCACCGGTGAGGGCCGGTTCGACGACCAGTCGCTGCACGGCAAGGTGATCAGCGCGCTGGTGGGCCAGGCCGCCGGCACGCCTGTGCTGGTGCTGGCCGGGCAGGTGACGCTGGACCCGTCCGCGCTGGCCGCCGCCGGGGTGACGGCCGCGTATTCGATCACCGACCACGCCGGGTCGGTGGAACTGGCCATGAGCGATGCGGCCAACCAGCTGACCGGATTAGCTACGGGCGTAGCCGCTGAACTCGGGAATACCGGCCCGACAAGGTACCGTTGATGGTGCCTGGATAGTGCCAGGCAATCGATGCACCAGGGAGATGCAATGACTGTTGAGGACGCGACCAGCACCGGTACCTCGACCGAGACCCACGGCGTGATCTTGTCGGACGCGGCGGCCGCCAAGGCCAAGGCTCTGCTGGACCAGGAAGGCCGTGACGACCTCGCGCTGCGTATCGCCGTGCAACCGGGCGGCTGCGCCGGCCTGCGTTACAACCTCTTCTTCGATGACCGCACCCTCGATGGTGACCTCACCACCAACGTGGGCGGCGTCAACCTGACCGTCGACCGGATGAGTGCCCCGTACGTCCAGGGCGCCACCATCGACTTCGTCGACACCATCGAGAAGCAGGGCTTCACCATCGACAACCCGAACGCCACCGGCTCCTGCGCCTGCGGCGATTCGTTCAACTGAGATAGCCGACCGTGCTGGTCCGGCGGTCTCCTACAGGGAGTCCGCCGGACGCGGCAGGTACGAGCAGACCAGGGTCTCGCGCGGCTGCACCAGCAGCTGTGCGACAGCCTGCAATTCGTTGTTCTTCGGTCCCGAACCGCGCGGCAGCCGGCCCGACGGCGCCACCTTCATGGTGAACAGCACCTGCGCCTGATTCGGTGACAGCATCACGATCTTGTCGATCGACGTCACATCCGCCTGACCGAACTGCTTGCGGAACGCATCACTGGCCAGATTCGCCACCGTGAAATCCGTGGCGTGATCCTTGATGCCGTCATACAGGCCGCACAGGGCGTGGCGTGCCACCGTCTGCTTGTCCTGCTGCAACAGCGCGTTGAGATAGCCCTGGATGGCGGACTTGGCGGAGGCGTCGGTCAGGCCGCGATCGCTGGTGCTGCGCACCGCGAAGATGATGCCGCCGATGACGGCGACGACCGCAAGCACAGCGCCGACGACCAGCAGG
Organism: Mycobacterium sp. SMC-21; assembly: GCF_045310825.1. NCBI lineage: Bacteria > Bacillati > Actinomycetota > Actinomycetes > Mycobacteriales > Mycobacteriaceae > Mycobacterium > Mycobacterium sp. SMC-21. Next base: position 144,677 of record NZ_JBJIAO010000010.1, read on the forward strand.
ATTCGCTTGGTGTTGTTACCGCCGCCCGACGGGTATTCCACGGCCGGTGGGAGAGTCGTCGGGTACGACGTCGGCGGGCCGCTGTAAGGGGCACCGTAGGTGGAGTTCCCCGGACCCGGCTGCGGGGGGATCGATTCCGGGTACGGATATGCGCCGTCCATGTTGTCCACAGGCTAGCGCACCCGCGCAGGGCAGCCCGGACCTCAGCCTGGGTAAGCTCGCCGAATGACCATTGCCGTGACCGGATCGATCGCGACCGACCATTTGATGCGCTTCCCCGGCCGATTCGCCGAGCAGTTGCTGGCCGAACACCTGCAGAAGGTGTCGCTGAGCTTCTTGGTCGACGACCTGGTGGTGCACCGCGGCGGCGTCGCCGGCAACATCGCCTACGCCATCGGCATCCTGGGCGGTAGCCCGACGCTGGTCGGCGCGGTGGGCAAGGACTTCGACGATTACCGCGGCTGGCTGACGTCGCACGGCGTCGACTGCTCGCAGGTGCTGGTGTCCGACTCCGCCTACACCGCACGATTCGTTTGCACCACCGACGAGGACATGGCGCAGCTGGCGTCGTTCTATCCGGGTGCCATGTCGGAGGCGCGCAACATCAAGCTTGCCGATCTCGTCGCCGCTCAGGGTGAGCCCGAGCTCGTGATCATCGGGGCCAACGACCCCGAGGCCATGTTCCTGCACACCGAGGAATGCCGGAAGCTGGGTCTGTCGTTCGCCGCGGACCCCAGCCAGCAGCTGGCCCGCCTGTCGGGCGAGGAGATCCGTCGCCTCATCGACGGCGCCGCCTACCTGTTCACCAACGACTACGAGTGGGACCTGCTGCTGCAGAAGTCCGGCTGGTCCGAGGCCGAGGTGATGAGCCAGATCGAGCTGCGCGTCACCACGCTGGGGGAGAAGGGCGTCGACATCGTCGGCCGTGACGGCTCGTTCGTCCACGTCGACGTCGTGCCCGAGAACGAGAAGGTCGACCCGACCGGTATCGGTGACGCGTTCCGCGCCGGCTTCCTCACCGGCCGCGGCGCCGGCCTGAGCCTCGAGCGGGCCGCTCAGCTGGCCTCGCTCGTGGCCACCCTGGTGCTCGAGGCCCCGGGTCCGCAGGAGTGGACCTGGGACAAGACGACTGCGCTGCCGCGGCTGTCGGCCGCGTTCGGCGCCGAAGCGGCCGACGAGATCGCCGCAGCGCTCGCATAAGCACTACGCCGAAAGTGCGGGAAACGACCGAATTCAGTGCGAATTCGCGGTCGTTTCCCGCACTTTCGGCGTAGTGGTCAGAGTTCGACGGGGTAGACGGGCTCGCTGATCTGCGGCGTGACGCTGCCCTCGATGAAGATGGCGTGCCACAGCATGAAGATCAGCACCGTCCACAGCCGGCGGCTGTGATCGCTGACGCCGCCCCGGTGCTCCTCGAGCATCTGGCGGACGGCGTCGAGGTCGATGAGATGCCCGGCCTGCGACGCGTCGACCGTCGCGTAGGCCCACTCCAGCAGTTCGCCCGAGCGCAGCCAGTGCCGGATCGGCACCGGGAACCCCAGCTTCGCGCGGTGCAGCACATGCGCCGGGACGATGGGCTCGAGGGCCCGCCGCAGTGCGTACTTGGTCGTGGTGCGGGTGATCTTCTGGTCGTACGGCAGCTTGGACGCGACCGCGAACACCTCGGGATCCAGGAACGGCACCCGCAGTTCCAGGGAATTGGCCATGGTCATCTTGTCGGCCTTGACCAGGATGTCGCCGCGCAGCCAGGTGAACAGGTCCAGATGCTGCATGCGCGCCACGGGGTCCCAGCCCGCGGACTCGGCGTAGATCGGCGCCGTCACGTCGGTGTGGGTCCACTCCGGGTTGAACTGCGCCAGGGTTGCCTGCAGTTGCTCGTCGGAGAAGCTGCGGGCGTTGCCGTAGTAGCGCTCCTCGAGCGTCAGCGACCCGCGGTGCAGCAGGCTCTTGCCGCGCATGCCGTCGGGCAGTGACTTCGAGGCCTTGCCGAGCCCGCGCCGCAGTCCCCGCGGGACACGGTCGAAGGCCTTGAGCGACAACGGTTCCCGGTAGATGGTGTAGCCGCCGAACAGCTCGTCGGCGCCCTCACCGGAGAGCACCACCTTGACGTGCTTGCGGGCCTCGCGGGCGATGAAGAACAAGGGCACCAGCGCCGGGTCGGCCACCGGCTCGTCCAGGTACCAGACGATCTCGGGCAGCGCCGCGACGAACTCGGCCTGGCTGACGACCTTGGTCACGTGCCGCGCCCCGATGGCCTCGGCGGAGGCGACGGCGACGTCGACCTCCGAAAAGCCTTCGCGCTCAAAGCCCGTCGTGAAGGTGATCAGCTTGGGGTTGTGCCGCATCGCCAGCGCGGCGATCGCGGTCGAGTCGATGCCGCCGGACAGGAACGCGCCGACGGTGACGTCGGCCCGCATGTGCTTGGCGACGGAATCCTCCAGGACGGCGGTGATCTCGTCGTACCGGGCCTGCTCCTGCCCTGTGACAAATGGCACAGCGGCGAACTTCGGCTTGAAGTAGCGCGTCACCTCGGGCTGCTGGCCCGGGCGAATCCGGGCATAGCTGCCCGACTCCAGCCGCCGGATCCCGCGCTGCAGGGTCTCGGGTTCGGGCACGTACTGCAGCACCGTGTAGTGCTGGACGGCACGTTCGTCGATGCTCAGGTCGACGCCGGCACGGGCCGCCAGGTCGAGAATGCACTTCTTCTCGCTGCCCACGATGGTGCCGCCCGGGCCCGTCGCCAGATACAGCGGTTTGATACCGAACGGGTCCCGCGCGCAGAACAACTCGCGGGTCTCGGTGTCCCACAGCGCGAAGGCGAACATCCCGCGCAAGCGGTTCAGCGCCGCGGTGCCCCAGTAGTGGTAGGCAGCGACGATCGCCTCGCTGTCGCCCTCGGTGGCGAACTCGGCACCGAACTCGGCGCGCAGTTCCTCGCGCAGCTCGAGGTAGTTGTAGATCTCGCCGTTGAACACCAGCGCGTAGCGATTCGGCGCCTCGGGCGGACCCCAGCGCAGCGGCTGGTGGCTGTGCGCGATGTCGATGATCGACAGTCGGTTGAAGCCGAACACGACGGTGTGATGACCGTCGCTCGGATCGCTGTCGTCGGCCCAGGCGCCCGACTCGTCCGGACCCCGGTGGCGCATCGGATGCGTGGCATCCGAGACCGCGTTCACCAGGTCAGTGGAATGGTCGGCAACAGGGTCGGCCAGGTAGGCCAGCAGTCCGCACACGGCGCCAGTATGCCTGTTCAGGCAGGTGAACTCAGAACCGACGTTGCCGATTGGCCGGTCGCTTCGCTCGGCGCTGCGGGCGTGGTCTACGCTGCGTAGTATTCGACCGGCTTGACCGACTCCTAGGAGGGCCTCAACGTGACCGCTCGCGGGCTCCGTTTGGTGGCGTTGTCCGCCATTCTCGGCGCGTCGACGCTGCTGCTCAGCGGATGCAGCTGGCAAGAAGTCTTCGGCCTGGGTTGGCCGACCGGCATCACGCCAGAAGCGCACGCAAACCGTGACCTCTGGGTGTGGTCGGTTATCGCTTCGTTCGTCGTCGGCGCCATCGTTTGGGCGCTGATCTTCTGGGCGATGGCGTTCCACCGCAAGAAGAAGACGGACACCGAGCTGCCGCGCCAGTTCGGCTACAACATGCCGCTGGAACTGGTGCTGACCGTCGTGCCGTTCCTCATCATCTCGGTGCTCTTCTACTTCACCGTCGTGGTGCAGGAGAAGATGATGGACCACAGCAAGCCCGCTGAGGTCACCATCGACGTCACCGCGTTCCAGTGGAACTGGAAGTTCGGCTACCAGAAGGTCGCCTTCAAGGACAACACCTTCTCTTACGACGGCGCCGACGCGGCCCGTAAGGAAGCCATGAAGTCCAAGCCCGAGGGCAAGGACGAGCACGGCGAGGAGAAGGTCGGCGCGATCCGCGGCGAGAACCCCGAGGACCGCAGCTACCTGAACTTCGACAAGGTCGAGACCATCGGCACCAGCACCGAGATTCCGATCCTGGTCCTGCCGAAGGGCAAGCGCATCGAGTTCCAGATCGCCTCGGCTGACGTCATCCACGGCTTCTGGGTGCCGGAGTTCCTGTTCAAGCGGGACGTCATCCCGAACCCCGAGGCCAACCACTCGGACAACATCTTCCAGGTCAGCGAGATCGAGAAGACCGGTCCGTTCGTGGGCCGCTGCACCGAGATGTGCGGCACGTACCACTCGATGATGAACTTCGAGGTGCGCGTCGTGGAGCCGGAGCAGTTCAAGGCTTACCTGCAGTACCGCATCGACCACCCGAAGGCGACCAACGCCGACGCCCTGGTGTCGATCGGCCTGCCGCCGGTGGCCCAGACGACCCATCCGTTCGACTCTCGCCGCGGCGAGCAGGTCGGTTCGCCGGCTCAGGCGAGCAAGTAGGGGATACGCCATGCATATCGAAGCCCGACTTTTCGAGATTCTGACTGCCTTCTTCGCCTTGGCGACCGTCGGCTACGGCGCGCTGACCGCGCTGTACGCCAACGGTGGCATCGAGTGGGCCGGCACCACCGCGCTGGTGCTGACCACCGGTCTGTCGCTGATCATCGGCACGTTCTTCCGGTTCGTGGCCCGTCGCCTCGACACCCGGCCCGAGGACTACGAAGACGCCGAGGTCTCCGACGGTGCCGGCGAGCTGGGCTTCTTCAGCCCGCACAGCTGGTGGCCGCTGCTGATCGCCCTGTCGGCCTCGACCACCGCGGTCGGTATCGGCCTGTGGCTGCCCTGGCTGATCGTCGCCGGCGTCTGCTTCGTGCTGGCCACCGTCGCCGGCCTGGTTTTCGAGTACTACACCGGTCCCGAGAAGCACTAGACACCTACGGCCCCTGTGACCTGATCGCTCTGCGGTCAGGTCACAACCGTATGTCAGATGGTCCTCTGGCACCGTCCGGTACGGCCATGCCGGGCCCATGTTGGGTAATGTCTGCCAAAGGCTGGACTGTCGCCGCAAGCGGCGTTCACCAGCTACAGCGACACAGTGGTCGAGAGGGATAGGCGTACGTGAGCGGGTCACATTCCCCGGGCTCGGATGATGCGGCCCGGGAGTCATCGGGAGTCGGTGAAGGCACCGGCGAAACCGAGATCTATTCGCAGGCCTACTCTGCGCCCGAGTCCGAGCACTTCACCATCGCGCCGTACGTGCCGCCGGAGCCCGCGCTGTACGACTACGACAGCTACGAGGCCAAGTCCGAAGCCGACGACACCCCGCCGCCGCGGTGGCCGTGGGTTGTCGGCGTCGTGGCGATCATCGCGGCCATCTCGCTGGTGGCGTCCGTCGCCATCCTGGTGACCCGCAACACCGATTCCGAGAATGTGGCGACGCCGTCGACCAGCACCACCTCGGCGCCGCCGTTCCAGGACGAGTTCACCACCACGACCACGCCGCCGCCTCCGCCCACGACAACCGAGGCGCCCCCGCCGCCACCACCTCCGCCGCCCCCGTCGACGGTGACCGTGACGCAGCCGCCGCCACCTCCGCCGTCGGAAGAGCCGCCGCCTCCGCCGCCCAGCTCCGCCGCGGCCGCGCCGCCGGCGACGACGTCCGCGCCGCCGACCGGGCCGCGCTATGTCACGTACCGGATTTGGGGCACGAAAGCGCCGCTGGACCGCATTTCGGTGACGTACACCGACGCCGCGGGACGCCAGCGCACCCAGCAGAACGTCTACATCCCGTGGATGATCACTCTGACACCGATCTCGATGTCCGACGTGGGCTCGGTGCAGGCCTCCAGCCTGCTGCGGTTGAGCCACCTGAACTGTTCGATTGTGACGAGCGACGGCCAGACACTGGCCTCGCAGACCAACGATGATTGGCAGACGAGCTGTTAAATGCCGTACAACGCTGAGACTTCAACCCGGTCGCGAGTGACCGGCGGTAGCCCCGACCAGTTGGACCGTCTTCTGCTCGGCGGCTCGGTGGCCGTGTGGCTCGCGGCCCTGGGCGCCGGCGTGGCCGCCGTCGTCGCGATGGTCGACCTCGGCACCCGGCACCCGTCGGGTGCCGGGTCGTCGCACACGCCGTGGCTGCTGTACTCGGTCATCGCGGTATCCGCGGCGGTGATCGTGGGCGCCATTCCGCTGTTGTTGCGCGCCCGTCGCGGTGGGGCAGCGCCGCTGCCGCTGCTCGGCGGCGGGCCGTCCGAGGCCGACGACCGTCGTCCCGCCGGTGAGCTCCCGCAGAGTGCCCTGCGCTCCTTCGACGATCCGGTCGTGCGCCGCTACTCGGCGTCGCCGGCGACGAGCATGCTGGGCTTTCCGGTGGCGGCGGTGGATCAGCTGTGGCTGCGCTGCACGCTCGGGATCGCCGCGGCCATGGGTGGCGCGACACTGTTCGTCTTCCTGGGCGCGTACATGCTGGCCGACCGCCACGACGAGTTGGCCTGGATCCTGTACGGCCTGGCCCTGATCATCACGGCTGCCATGGTGGCCATTCCGTGGTACTGCCTGCGCAGCCTGCACGCCGTGTTGGAGGCGTCGGCCGAGGACGCCCGCGCGGCTTAGCGTTCCGCGAACGCACGGATGGTGCGCCGCGCGGTCTCACTCAGGTGGTCGGGCGTGATCGCGTCCGCGGTGAAGAGTGCGCGGAAATAGACCGGACCCGCAGCCATCTCCAGCACCGCGCGCGGGTCGGTGCCCGGCGGGATTTCGCCGCGGGTGATCGCGCGGTCGACGACAGCGCCGCTGCGCCGGAAGCGTTCCTCCCAGAACCTGGTCTGCGTGGTTCGCACGTCGTCGCTGTCGTCGGCGCCCGTCAGCGCGGCGTAGAGGACGGCGCGGATGGCCCGGTCGGACAGTGCGGTGACGATGTCCGAGAGCAGCTGCTCGAGGTCTGCCTGCAGTGACCCGGTGTCCGGCGTCGCGACATTGCTCTCCGTGAAGCGCGCCAGCAGGTCGGCGACCAGGGCGGCCTTCGTCGGCCACCGGCGGTAGACGGTCGTCTTGTTCACCTGCGCCCGCTTGGCCACATCGGACAGTTGCAGGTTGTCGTACCCGATCTCGGTCAGGAGTTCGAGGGTCGCCGCGTGGACGGCGGCAACAACACGCGCGGACCGGCCACCTGGTCGCGGCCGGGGGACTGCGGAGTCTTGACTGGGCATCGCACTCCATCATATAAAAGCAACTACAGATGCTTTTAGTGTAGGAGGTGTTCGCATGCCGGACCAGACGCTCACCATCGACGCCGTGATCGGGGGGCGTGCGGTAGCTCGCGACGAGGTGCTCGCCTGGGAGGCCAGGCGCCTGCCGAAGGCCGCCGGCAAGATCGGTCTGCCGGTGCCCGCCGGGGATATCGCCCGGCAGCGAACAGCTTTCGCCGACGCCAAACTGGCTCTGGGCGCCGACGACATCCGTTGTCGCTTGGCGCGTGACATCCGGGCGGCCGGCGTGGTGGCCCGTGGTACGACGCGGTTGTCGTTCGGACGTCGTGCGACGAGTGTGTGCGACCTGTACGTGACCGGCGGCAGCGCCCGCGCGTTCGTGGACTGGTTCACCGACGACGGCCGAGCCGACTACGCGCGCAGCATGATCGCCGCCAACCCCGACCACTTCCTCATCGACACCGCCCCGGACGGCCGGCAGGAGGTCATCGAGACGACCGGCGGAAGTCCATTGGCGACGCGGTTCTTCGTCGACTACGACGACACGTCACCGCTCGTGACGCCCCGTGACCCCGCGTTCCCCGTCGAGGCGGCGGGGGTCGCGCGTACCGAGGGCGGCTTGGCGATCGGCGGCGTCCGGCATGAATTCCGCGACGAAGCGGGCGGCTTCCATGCCCGGCTGTGCGTCGAATTCCCTTGGCTCACCGCGCCGTACCTGATCGCACAGCATCGCTGGCACCTGGCGTGCGAGTTCAGCAACTGGATCGAGGCGGCGTTCGCGGCAACCGGATAGGCGTGGGTCACCGGGGTAGGGGAGTGGACCCGAAAACGACTTCGGCCCGGTCTGGTGAAAAACCAGACCGGGCCGAAACCGTAGATCGAACTAGTGATGCCCGTTGGAACCGTTGGGCGAAATCTCGTCCTGGTATTCCTTGAGGGCGGTGAGTGCCTTGTGCTCGGCGGCGTGTTCGGCGTCGGCCAGGGCAGCCTGCTCGACGGCGGAGTCGGCGAACAGGAAGCTGCCGGTACCGGGCGAGCCGGCAGAGCCGAGCTTGTTCATGCGCTTGGGCAGTGCGGCACCCTGGTACTCCAGCGGGATCGGGTGGCCGTGGTCGTCGACCGGTCCCAGGGGCTGGTGCAGTTCGACGTAGGCGCCGTGCGGCAGTCGCTTGATGATGCCGGTCTCGATACCGTGCTCGAGGACGGCGCGGTCGCTGCGCTGCAGGCCGACACACCAGCGGTAGGTCAGGTAGTAGACCACTGCGGGCAGGACGACCATGCCGATGCGGCCGATCCAGGTGGTGGCGTTCAGGGAGATGTCGAACTTGAGCGCGATGATGTCGTTCATCGCGGCCAGGGTCAGCACCATGTAGAACGCGATGGCCATGGCACCGATGGCGGTGCGGACCGGCACGTCACGCGGACGCTGCAGCAGGTTGTGGTGCGCATCGTCGCCGGTGAACTTCTTCTCCAGGAACGGCCAGGCGATCAGCAGACCGAACACCAGACCCATGATCACGGCGACACCCATGACGGCCGGGATGGTGTGGCCGAACGGGTAGAACTCCCAGGCCGGCCAGATACGCGCCAGGCCTTCGGTCCACATCATGTAGAAGTCGGGCTGGCTACCGGCGGACACCTGCGAGGGCTTGTAGGGGCCCAGCTCCCAGATCGGGTTGATCTGCAGCAGACCACCCATGATGCCCAGGATGCCGGTGACCATGGCGAAGAACGCGCCACCCTTGATCGCGAACACCGGCATGACGCGCACGCCGACGACGTTCTTCTCGGTGCGGCCGGGGCCGGGGAACTGGGTGTGCTTCTGGAACCACACCAGCGCCACGTGAGCGCCGATGAGGGCCAGGATGATGCCCGGGATCAGCAGGATGTGCAGGGCGTACATCCGCGGGATGATGATGTTGCCCGGGAAGTCGCCACCGAACAGGGCCCAGTGCATCCAGGTGCCGATGACCGGGATGCCCAGGGTGATCGACGACAGCGCGGCGCGCAGACCGATACCCGAGAGCAGGTCGTCGGGCAGCGAGTAGCCGAAGTAGCCCTCGAACATCGCGAGGATCAGCAGCACCGAGCCGATCATCCAGTTGGCCTCACGCGGGCGGCGGAACGCACCGGTGAAGAAGATGCGGGCCAGGTGGACCATGATCGACGCGGCGAACATCAGCGCGGCCCAGTGGTGAATCTGGCGGACGAACAGGCCACCGCGGACCTCGAAGGAGATTTCGAGGGCCGATTCGTAGGCGCGCGACATCTGGACGCCACGCAGCGGCTGGTAGACGCCGTTGTAGATGACCTCGGTCATCGACGGGTCGAAGAACAGCGTCAGGTACACGCCGGTGAGCAGCAGCACGAGGAAGCTGTACAGCGCGATCTCACCGAGCATGAAGGACCAGTGCGTCGGGAAGACCTTGTTCAGCTGCCGGCGTACGGCGGCCGACGGGTGGTACCGCGAGTCGATCGCATCGCCTTGTGCGGCAGCGATGTCAGCGAGCTTGGGACTCATGATTTGCGCTCCCAGAATGCCGGTCCGACGGGTTCGATGAAGTCGCCGTTGGCGACCAGGTAGCCCTCTTTGTCAATCGTGATCGGCAGCTGCGCCAGGGCGCGGGCCGCCGGACCGAAGATCGGCCGCGCGAAGTGCAGCGCGTCGAACTGCGACTGATGGCAGGGGCACAGGATGCGGTAGGTCTGCTGCTCGTACAGCGACGAGGGGCAGCCCAGGTGCGAGCACACCTTGGTGTACGCGAAGAAGTCACCGAAGTTGAAGCTCTCCTGGCCCTTGCGCTTGACCACGCGGGACAGGTCCTCGGGCTTGATGCGGATGAGCATCACCGGGTTGCGCACACCGAGTGCGATCTCCGACAGCTTCTCGTGCGACTCGAGGGTGGTGCCGTCGCCGTCGGACTCACGCCACGGGAACACCGTCTCCATGCCGCCCGCGTCGATGTCCTCGGGGCGCATCTTCACGAAGGGGGACTCGCCCGGCAGGCCGGTGGCCCGAGCCAGGTAGATGGTCTCGCCGTGGAAACGCGGGGTCCAGCCGGACGTCCACAGGACGGCCTTCTTGCCCTCGGCGGTCGGGACGACCGGCTTCCACGGGTTCTTGATCAGACCGCCGATGAAGGCGACCGCGGTGCCCAGGCCGAACGCGCCCAGGCCGACGCCGAGCGACAGGCCGATCAGCTTGCGGCGCTTGAGGGTCGAGCCCTCGAGCGCGTCGGTCAGGTTGGCCGCGACGGTGGCGCGGTGGACCTCGGGGGAGGCGCCGTCGTGGCGGTCCTGGATCGAGATTTCCTCGGGGATGAACTTCTTCTGGAAGAGCACCGCACCGATGCCGATCGCCAGGATCGACAGGCCGAAGGTCAGGCCGTACAGCGGGGTCGCCAGCGAGTAGATGAACTCGCCCTCGGACTCGAACGGCTTGTACTCCCACGGCCAGAACAGGAACACCAGCAGCAGGGCCAGGCCGGACAGGCCGCCGAGCAGCAGCCAGGCCGCGACCTGACGCTCGGCGCGCTTCTCCGCCTTGGTGCCCTCGACGGGCCAGCGCGGCTCCTTGAAGACGGTCGTGACGCCGTCGATCTTCCCGCCCAGTTCGACGAGCTCCTCGCGCGACATCTCGCGCAGTTCGTCGTCACTGGGAATGTTCACGTTCTCGCTCATGCGCGAGCTCCGATCCACATAGCCGCGCCGATCACGGCGACCATCCCGATAATCCACATCGCCATGCCCTCGGGCGCGGGGCCGAAGCCACCGAGGCCGTAGCCGCCCTGGCTGCGGGCGTTCGCCGACTCGTGGACGTAGGCGACGATGTCGCGCTTCTCCTCCGGGGTCAGCTGACGATCCGAGAACTTGGGCATGTTCTGCGGGCCGGTGAGCATGGCGGTGTACACCTGCGCCGGCACTTCGGCGGCCTTGCCGAGGTCAGGCGCGTACTTGCCCGACGACAGCGCGCCGCCCTTGCCGGTGAAGTTGTGGCACGACGCGCAGTTCAGACGGAACAGGTCGCCACCACGGGCGACGTTCTCACCGATGAACGAGTGCTGGTTGATCTGACCGTTGGCGTCACGCGGGACCTGAGGTCCGCCGCCGTTGGCCTGGATGTAGGCACCGAGGGCGTCGATCTGGTGCTCGTCGAACGCCGCGTCCTTACGGGGCGCCTGCGCCTCACCGCGCATGGCGGGCATGCGGCCGGTGGACACCTGGAAGTAGACGGCCGCGTCGCCGACACCGATGAGGCTCGGGCCGCGGTCGGTCACACCCTGCAGGTTGGCGCCGTGGCAGGAGACGCACGACGTTTCGAACAACTGCTTGCCGGTGCGCAGCAGAGCCAGCTGCGACTCGTCTGCCTTCGCGACCTGAGGCCGCGGAGTCAGGGTGGCCGCCAGGCCACCAGCGACTAGAAGTCCGAGCAGCAGCAGCATCGCTGCCGAGAGGCGCCGGTGTAGCCGGCGACGGGACTTGCTGGTCATCGAACCCCTTCTCATAGGAAGCATCGGCGAGCCGATCAGCGAACGAAGTAGATGGTGGCGAACAGGGCGATCCACACGATGTCGACGAAGTGCCAGTAGTAGGACACGACGATGGCAGCGGTGGCCTGGGCCGGCGTGAACTTGCTCATCTTCGTGCGGGCCAGCAGGTACACGAATGCGACCAGACCACCGATGACGTGCAGACCGTGGAAACCGGTCGCCAGGTAGAACACAGACCCGTAGGCACTGCTCGGAATCGTGGTGCCCTCTTCGACGAGCATGAAGTACTCGAACGCCTGGCCACCGACGAAGAACGCGCCCATCAGCAACGTGATGACGTACCACCGGCGCAGGCCGAAGACGTCACCGCGCTCGGCGGCGAACACGCCCATCTGGCAGGTGAACGACGACGCGATCAGCACCAACGTCACCGGAACGGCCTCGGCCAGGTTCAGGTGCGTGGGGGGAGGCGGCCATACGCCGCCTGCCTGGGCGCGCGCGGTGAAATACATTGCGAACAGTCCAGCAAAGAACATCAGCTCACTGGAAAGCCACACAATGGTGCCGACACTGACCATATTCGGCCGGTTCAGCGAATGCACCCGCGACGTGATCGCGGTTCCGGAGGTACCTACAGCGCTCGTCACAGCGGTAAGTATGACGCTTTGTAGTTGTTGAACTCCACCCGGGTGCCGACATTGGCCATAATCGGGTCCGTGCCAACCACCGATCCTCATCAGGAACCGACCACCGACGGGCCGTTGTGGCCCCAGATCCTGGGCCGGCTGACCACCGGCCAGAACCTTGCCGCGGGTCAGGCGGGGTGGGCAATGGACCAGGTCATGACGGGTACCGCCACGCCGGCGCAGATCGCTGCATTCGCCATTGCGATGAAGATGAAGCGACCCACCTCCGCGGAGGTGTCCGAGCTCGCCGATGTGATGTTGCGACACGCCCGAAAAGTGCCCGCCGACGCGCTCGCCGCGATCGGCAGCGATGTGGTCGACATCGTGGGGACCGGTGGGGACGGCTCCAACACCGTCAACCTCTCCACGATGGCGTCGATCGTCGTCGCCGCGTGCGGGGTGCCGGTGATCAAACACGGGAACCGCGCGGCGTCGTCGTTGTCGGGCGGTGCGGACACCCTGGAGGCGCTGGGCGTCCGGATCGACCTGTCGCCGGGCGACGTGGCCCGCTCGGTCGCCGAGGTGGGGATCGGCTTCGCCTTCGCCCCGCAGTTCCATCAGTCGTACCGGCACGCGTCGTCCGTACGCCGGGAGATCGGGGTGCCGACGGTCTTCAATCTCCTGGGGCCGCTGACGAATCCGGCCATGCCGCGCGCCGGCCTGATCGGCTGCGCGTGGGCAGAGCTGGCCGAGGTGATGGCCGGCGTGTTCGCCGCGCGCGGCTCCAGCGTCCTGGTCGTGCACGGCGACGACGGGCTCGACGAGCTGACCACCACGACGACGAGCACCATCTGGCGGGTGCAGGCGGGCACCGTCGAGCGGCTGACGTTGGACCCGAAGGCATTCGGTTTCGCGCGGGCCGACCTGAGCGAGTTGCGCGGCGGTGACGCCAAGGCCAACGCGGAGTCGGTGCGGGCGGTGTTCGCGGGCCAGAAGGGTCCGGTCCGGGATGCCGTGGTGCTCAACGCCGCAGGGGCCATGGTGGCTCATGCCGGGCTATCCAGCGACGCCCAGTGGGTGCCGGCGTGGGAGCGGGGCCTGGCCCGAGCCACCGAGGCGATCGATTCGGGTGCGGCCGAGCAGCTGCTCGCGCGGTGGGCTCGGTTCACCCAGAAGGTCTGACCGCTCTGCCTGCTGCGCTGCCGCCCGGGCCGACCGGGCGGTGGCGGCCCACTCGGCCCACCGGCCCGCGGCGGTGATCGGCGAGCAGTAGCCGACCTCCGGCCCGGCGCCGGAATCGGTGCGCACGATGCGCACACCGGGCGCGGCGAGCCAGCGCACGATCAGTGCGACCTCCTCGACGGGCGCGCCGCCCAGTGGCCGCTCCGATGTCAGGATCACCTGTGCCGCAGCGGATATCGCGTCGACGACGGGCATCGGGGGGACTCGCCGCGGCGCATTGCCTGCGGCTGCCAACTGGCCGTACCGGACCACGACGAGATGCCAGCCGCCGGCGCCGTCGGGCCGGGCGGCCACGAGTTCGGGGAGCGCCGTCAGGGCGCGCAGGCGCTGGCCGCGCCACAGTCCGTCGATGACGGTTGCGGCGTGGTCCCGGAGCCGCGCCGCGCTCTCGAAACGGCCCTCGGCCGCCAGCTCGTCGATGTGTTTCACTGCCGCGCAGAGCGCGGAATCGTCAACGCCGGCAATGTTTTCCGCGGCCCGGTCGGCGAATTCGGCGTAGGCGCCGGCGGTGATGCCGCGGGGCGCCGGACATGGCGACAGTTCCCGCTCCGGACACTGCGGGCCGTGTTGGGCGGCGCGCGCCAGCCGCGTCGTACAGGTCCGCACGCCCGTGAAGCGCGCCAGCAGCAGCGCGGCGTCGACGGCGTCGGCATGGGCCCGGAACGGGCCGACCGCCCGGTCGTGTCGCGGTGCGCGCACCACGCTGAACCGGGGGAAGGCCTCGTCGGTGAGCACCGCCCACCACCACTTGTGCGGTGCCTTCGAACGCCGGTTGTAGGGCGGCGCGTGCGCGGCGAGCAGCCGCAGTTCGCGCACCCCGGCCTCCAGCTCGTGCGCGCACTCGACGTGGTCGACGCGAATGGCAAGGGACGCCATCTCTTTCATACGGGCGCGGGGGTCGGCGCCGGTGAAGTACTGCCGCACCCGGCGGCGCAGATCGACCGCGGTGCCCACGTACAGCACCTCCTCGGACGGTCCGCGGAACAGATAGACGCCGGGGGAGTTGGGCAGTGCGTCGGCGAGCTTGCGGTTGCGGCGCTGTGCCCTGGTGACGTCCGGGAGATAGCCGCGCAGCTCGGCCACGGTGTGCACGCCCTGATTGCCGATGCGCTCGAGCAGTCCGTGCAGGACGTCGACGGTGGCGCGGGCGTCGTCGAGGGCGCGGTGTGTGGGTGTGGTGGTGGCGCGGAACAACCGGGCCAGCTCCGAGAGCCGAACACTCGGCGCCTCGTCGCGCGTGAGGACCCGGCGGGCCAGCTTGACGGTGCACAACACCGGCGGGTTGGGCCAGGGCAGCTGCGCCCGCTCGGCCGCGGCCCGCAGGAATCCGATGTCGAAGCCCGCGTTGTGGGCGACCAGGACCGCGCCGCGGCAGAACTCCAGGAATGTGGGCAGCACCGATTCGATGCGCGGGGCGTCGCAGACCATGGCCGTGGTGATGCCGGTCAGCTGCACGATCTGCGGCGGGATGGCGCGACCCGGGTCGATCAGGGTGGCCAGTTCGCCGATGATCTCGCCGCCGCGCACCTTGACCGCGCCGATCTCGGTGATGGCGTCCCAGCCGCCTCCGGTGTCGTCCGCCCGGGCGCGGCCACCGGTGGTCTCCAGGTCGACCACCACGAATGTGGTGTCGCGCAGCAACGCCTCGTCGAGGTCGAAAGCCAACTGGTCGGTGGCGCTGCCGGAGCCCATGACGTGACAGTAGGGGCCGGCACCGACAAGAAATCCCATCGATGTCATTCCGTTATCCGGTTGCTGATCACCCGCACTTTTTTGTCGGTGGACGTCGCTAGCGTGCGCCTCAACCGATGAAGGAGTCAGAGATGAAGTTCGACAACGGGCCGGTCAAGATCGACTGCGACGACTGCGCGGTGCGCGGTCCCGGCTGCGGTGACTGCGTGGTCAGTGTTTTGCTGGGCGTGCCCGAGACACTGCTGGACGACGAGCGCCGCGCGCTCGAGGTGCTCGCCGATGCCGGCATGGCGCCGCGGCTGCGGTTGGTTCCGATCGGCCGACCCAAGGGAGGGGTGGGTACTCAAAACGAGACAAAGTCAAGCACTACGGGCGTAGCGTGACGACCCTCACATTGTGATGCTGGTTAACGGGATCGGGGGACGGGCTGATAGATTGGCCATTCCCGTTGGACAACGCCGATGCCGTTTCGTAACCTATTCGAGACCTCACTGAGTTCGAAGCGGCTCGAACCCGCAGTTGAAGGACGCGAAATCTTGAGTCTCCACCGCACGCACCGCACCATTTGCGGTCTTAAACGACCAGTAGCCGGTGCGATCGCGGGGCTCACCATACTTGGTAGTGCCTTTGCGGGCAACGTCCAGGCCGATCCGGCGGACGACGCCGTAGCAAAGCTCAACGAGCTCTCGCGCCAGGCTGAGCAGACCACTGAGGCCATGCACGCCGCGCAGCTCGATCTGGACAAGAAGCTGGCTGCTGCCAAGGCCGCCGACAGCAAGCACGAGGCTGCGGCCGCCGCCGCGGAGGTCGCCAAGAACGACCTGGCTACCTACCAGGACTCGGTCGACAAGATTGCTGCAGCGCAGTACATGGGTGGCCGCACCGACGGCATCGACGCCATCCTCACCGCCGATTCCCCGCAGGGGCTGATCGACCAGCTCTCGGTCCAGCGCGTGATGGCCGGCGAGATGGCCGTGCAGATGGCCAACTTCCACAGCGCCTCCGACTCCGCCACCAAGGCCGAGGCCGACTCGGCCAAGCTGGCGTCCGAAGCCAAGACCGCGGCCGAGCAGGCTGCCGCCGTGCGTGCGGATCTGCAGTCGAAGCAAAGCAAGCTGCAGGTGCAGATCGCCATCGTCAAGTCCCGCTACACCGCGCTGACGCCGAGCCAGCGGCAGGCGCTGGCCGCCCTTCCGCCGGCTCCGGCCGCTGCGCCGCCCGCCCCGGCCCCGGACGGCCTCCCGCCGAACCCGGACGCGGTGCCGCCGGCCCCGGGCCAGGATCCGTCCATCAACGCCGCCGGCCCCAACCCGCCCGTCGAGGGTCTGCCCGCCCCGTCGGATGGCAGCGGCACTGCTGCCGGCGCCATCGCGGTGCAGGCCGCGCTGACCCGCATCGGCGACCCCTATGTCTGGGGTGCCGCGGGTCCCGGCCAGTTCGACTGCTCAGGTCTCGTGATGTGGGCGTTCCAGCAGGCCGGCATCTCGCTGCCGCACTCGAGCTACGCGCAGGCCGCCGGCGGACAGCCGGTGTCGCGCGACCAGATGCAGCCCGGTGACGTCGTGAGCTACTACTCCGACGCCTCGCACGTGGGCATCTACATCGGCGACGGCATGATGGTCCACGCCTCGACGTTCGGTGTGCCCGTGCGGGTGGCGCCGGTCGACAACGCGCCGATCTACAACGTGCGTCGCTACTGAGCGTCTCCCGTCGCGTAGTTCTCGGCCTTCTCGCCGCAGAGTCGGCTGCGGCCGCATTCGTGCTGAGCCGCGGCCATGCGGCTGACGTGCCGGCCGCCGCACCACCGTCCGTGCCACCGACGGCGCCACCGATGCCGACGGCGCCGACCACCATCCGGCTGGCCGATGGCCGGACCGCTGAACTGCTGGTCCTCGATCCCGGGTCGACGCTGCCGGGGCGCATCACCGCCGAACTCGACGGCGCGGCCGCCGCGGTCACCGCATTCTGGGGTGCCGACTGGCGCCGTCAGATCACCATCGTGACCACCGGCACCGACGAGGAGTTCCGGGCACTGGCCGGCGGGAAGGAAGAATTCGCCGCGGCCACCACCGTCGACCGCATCGTGTTCGCGCCCGGCGCCGCCGCGATGGGGCCCGGCGCGCTGCGAATCGTGTTGCGCCACGAGCTTTTTCACTACGCCTCCCGGCCCGTCACGGCAGCCGACGCGCCCTGGTGCCTGACCGAGGGCGTCGCCGACTACGTCAGCCGCCCGCGCACCCCGCGACCGGCGCCGGCCGGCATGGCGGTGCTGCCCACCAACGCCGACTTCCAGGTGGCCGGACCGGCGCTGTCGCTGGCCTACGACCGCGCCTGGTGGTTCGCCCGGTTCGTCGGCGCGCAGTTCGGCGATCCGGTCCTGCGCCGGCTGTATCTGGCGGCGTGCGGCGCCGGGCATCCCGACCTCGACACCGCGCTGACCGCCACCCTCGGCACGGATCGCGACGCGTTGACCGCTGCGTGGCAGCGGTGGCTCGCGGCCCGGGGCTGACGCGATAGCCTGACCGCGATGTCTCGGGTGCTGCTGTTGACCAACGATTTTCCGCCCCGCCGCGGTGGCATCCAGTCGTATCTGGAGAGTCTGGTCGGCGAGCTGCTCGTCCGCGGGTCGCACGAGCTGACGGTGTACGCCCCGAAATGGAAGGGCGCGCCGGAATACGACAAGGCCGCCGCGGCCGCCGGGTACGAGGTGGTCCGCCACCCGACGACGTTGATGGTGCCCGAGCCGACCGTCGCGCTGCGGATGCGCCGCCTCATCGCCGAGCACGACATCGACACCGTGTGGTTCGGTGCGGCCGCGCCGCTGGCGCTGCTGGCGCCGCTGGCCCGCGATGCCGGGGCGACCCGGGTGGTGGCCAGCACGCACGGGCACGAGGTGGGGTGGTCGATGCTGCCCGTCGCGCGAAACGCGTTGCGGCACATCGGAAACAACACCGACGTGGTGACCTTCGTCAGCCACTACACGCGGAACCGGTTCGCCGCGGCGTTCGGGCCGGACGCGGCGCTGGAATACCTGTCACCCGGCGTCGACGTCGACCGCTTCGTCCCCGATGAGGTGGCCCGCGCCGAGCTGCGGGCCCGGTACGGGCTGGGGCAGCGGCCGGTGATCGTCTGCCTGTCCCGTCTGGTGCCGCGCAAGGGACAGGACATGCTGATCCGGGCGCTGCCCGTCATCCGGCAACGGATCGACGGTGCCGCGCTGGTCATCGTCGGCAACGGGCCGTACCGCGACGATCTGCAGAAGCTCGCGCGCCGCTACGACGTCACCGACCACGTGGTGTTCACCGGCGGCGTGCCCGGCGACGAGTTGCCGGCCCACCACGCGATGGCCGACGTCTTCGCCATGCCGTGCCGGACCCGGGGCAACGGGCTCGATGTCGAAGGCCTGGGCATCGTCTTCCTCGAGGCCTCGGCGTGCGGCGTGCCGGTGGTCGCCGGTGACTCCGGCGGCGCACCGGAAACCGTCGTGGAAGGCAAGACCGGCCATGTGGTCGACGGCCGCGACGTCGAAGACATCGCCGCGGCCATCACCGACGTCCTGGCCAACCCCGACCTGGCCGCCGCGATGGGCGCCGCCGGCCGTCAGTTCGTCGTCGACAACTGGCAGTGGAAGCTCAAGGGCGAGCGGCTATCCGAGCTGTTGTAGCGCTCTTGTAGCGCTGCTCAGCTGTAGAGCGCCGCGATCTCGGCCGCGAACTTCTCGGCGACGACCTTGCGTTTGACCTTCAGCGTCGGCGTCAGCTCGCCGGTGTCCTCGGTGAAGTCGACCGGCAGAATCCGGAACTTCCGGATGGCCTCGGCCTTCGACACCGTCTGGTTGGCGTCGTCGACGGCCTTCTGGATCTCGGCGACCAGCGCCGCGTCCTCGGCCAGATCGCCCACCGATGCGCCGGCGTCCTTGTTGTTGCGCTGCTTCCAGCCCTCGAACGCCTCGGGATCGATGGTGATGAGGGCGGCGATGAACGGCTCCTGGTCACCCACGCACATGGCCTGGCTGATCAGCGGGTGCGCCCGCATGACGTCTTCCAGCGGGGCCGGGGCGACGTTCTTGCCGCCCGCGGTCACGATGATCTCCTTCTTGCGCCCGACGATCGACAGGTAGCCGTCGTCGTCGATGGCGCCGAGGTCACCGGTGTGGAACCACTCGTCAGTGAACGCCTCGTCGGTGGCGGTCGGGTTGTTCCAGTAGCCGCTGAACACCACGCCGCCGGACAGCAACAGCTCGCCGTCCTCGGCGATCCGCATGCTGTTGCCGGGCACCAGCTTGCCGACCGTGCCGACCTTCAACTCGCCGACCCGGTTGACGGTGATGGCGGCGCTGGACTCGGTCAGGCCGTAGCCCTCGTAGATGGTGACGCCGACGCCGCGGTAGAAGTGGCCCAGCCGGGCGCCGAGCGGGGCGCCGCCGGAGATGGCGCCGACGCAGTTGCCGCCGAGCGCGGCCTTGAGCTTGCCGTAGACCAGCTTGTCGAACACCGTGTGCTTCAGGTTGAGCAGCAGGCCCGGGCCGCCGGGGGTGTCCTGCGCCTTGCTCCATTCGATGGCCGTGTCCGCGGCGATCTGGAAGATCTTGCCCTTGCCGTCGTTGCGGGCGTTCTGCTCGGCGGTGTTGTAGACCTTCTCGAACACGCGCGGCACCGACACCACGAGCGTCGGCTTGAACACCCCGAGGATCGGCACCAGGTTCTTGATGTCGCTGGTGAAGCCGAGGGTCACCTGGTTGCTGAAGCCGGCCACCGCGACGGCGCGGGCCAGCACGTGCGCCAGCGGCAGGAACACCAGCAGCTTCTGACCCTTGGCGAGCAGGTCGGGGAAGCAGGCCTTGACGCCGCGCAGCTCCGACAGGAGGTTGGCGTGGGTCAGCTGGCAGCCCTTGGGGCGGCCCGTGGTGCCGGAGGTGTAGATCAGGGTGGCCGGATCGCTCGACTTGATGCCGGCCAGGCGGGCGTCCAGCTCGGCGCGGTCGACGCCGGCGCCGGCGGTGGCCAGCTGGTCGAGGGCGCCGCCGTCGATGACCAGCACCTCACCGAGCGCGGGCACCTCCGACCGGATGGACTCGATCTTGGCGGCGTGGGCGTCGGCCTCGGCGAACGCCAGCACGGCGCCGGAGTCGGCCAGCACGTGCCGGATCTGATCGGCGGCGGAGGTCTCGTAGATGGGCACCGTCACCGCGCCGATCGACAGGATCGCGAAGTCGATGATCGGCCACTCGTAGCGGGTCGCCGACAGCAGCACCACGCGGTCGCCGGGCTTGACGCCCTTGGCGATCAGGCCGAGGGCGGTGGCCCGGACCTGGGCGGCGACGTCGGCACTGGTGACGTCGGTCCAGGTGTCTCCGACCAGGCGCTGGATGGCTACGTGTTTGGGGTCATCGCGCTCGAGGGAGTACACCGGGGCGACGACGTTGTCGTATTCGCCGATGGTGAACGATGCGGGAACGCTGAACTCACGCACGGATGTGGCCTTTCGGGTCAGAGCAAAGCAGTACTGGCAGCAGTGCCGTGACAGCAATGCCGTGCTCAGCGTAGTCGGGTGCTTCATCACACTGTGGAGGCGTATGTGAAGCTGGTCGGGATGAACAGCATCCAGATCGCCGACGAGACCTTCGTGTGCGCCGACCCAGCCGCTGTCGGTGCCGCCGTGGCGAACCAGAGCAGCTGGCGGCGCTGGTGGCCGGACCTCAAGCTGACGGTCGTCGAAGACCGCGGTCCGGCGGGGCAGCGGTGGACCGTCACCGGTGCACTGACCGGGACCATGGAGGTGTGGCTGGAGACCGTCATGGACGGCGTCGTGCTGCACTACTTCCTGCACGCCGAGCCGACGGGCGTGTCCGGTGCCGCGCTGGCCGAGCTGAACCTGGCGGACCTCAACCATCGTCGCCGGGTGGCCGGCAAGAACATGGCTTTCGAGATCAAGACCGATCTCGAGCGGTCGCGCCCGGTGGGCGTATCCCGGTTGGCCTGAGCCCCGGCATCGCCCGGCCAGGGCCGGGCGCTGGCGGTACATTGAGAACTCGGCAGACGGGCGCACGACGCCCGCGCCGGCATCGTCAACTCGGGAAGTGGACACGTGGCTGACAAGACTGCGCAGACCATCTACATCGACGCCGACCCGGCGACCGTGATGGACGTCATCGCCGACATCGGCTCATATCCCGACTGGGTCGCCGAGTACCCGGAGACCGAGGT
The DNA here is from genome assembly GCF_045310825.1 of Mycobacterium sp. SMC-21. Lineage (NCBI taxonomy): Bacteria > Bacillati > Actinomycetota > Actinomycetes > Mycobacteriales > Mycobacteriaceae > Mycobacterium > Mycobacterium sp. SMC-21. The sequence continues at coordinate 166,059 of NZ_JBJIAO010000010.1, forward strand.
CCTGGACGTCTACGCCGACGGCTACCCGAAGACCGCCCGGATGGTCCTCGACGCCACGGTCCTCAAGGACACCATGGTGTTCACGTACCAGTGGCCCGCCGACCGCAAGTCGGTGAGCTGGTCCCTGGTGTCCAGCACCCTGCTCAAGGCGCTCGAAGGCACATACCGGTTGTCGCCCAAGGGTTCTGGCACCGAGGTGACCTACGAACTGTCGGTCGATCTGATGATTCCGATGATCGGATTGCTCAAACGCAAGGCAGAGCGCCGCCTGACCGACACGGCGCTCAAGGACCTCAAGAAGCGAGTCGAGTCTGAGTGACGCGGACCCTGCTGGGCGTGCCAGGATCAGTCTGTTCGTCGGTAAGGGTGGAGTAGGCAAGTCGACGGTGGCCACGGCCACCGCGGTGCGTGATGCCCGCGCCGGGCAGCGGGTCCTCATCGTGTCGACGGACCAGGCCCACTCCACGGGTGACGTGCTCGGCGCGGACGTCCCGCCGACCGGACTCCGGACGCCCACGCAGGTGCCCGTCGACGACGGCGCCGGCGTCGTGCTCGATGCCCTGGCGCTCGACACCCTGGCGCTGCTCGAGGCCAGGTGGCGTGAGGTGGCCGCGGTGCTGGTCGCCCGGTTCCCGGACTCCGATGTGGGAGACGTTGCACCGGAGGAACTTTCGGCGCTACCCGGGATTCAGGAGGTGCTGGGTCTGCACGAGGTCGCCGAGCTGGCGGCGTCGGGCAACTGGGACCACGTGATCGTCGACTGCGCCTCGACGGCCGACGCGATGCGGATGCTGACGCTGCCCGCCGCGTTCGCCCTGTACCTGGAGAAGGCCTGGCCGCGGCACCGGCGCCTGTCGGTCGGTCTGGCCGACGCCAAGACCGTCGCCATGGTCACGCTCGTCGAGCGACTCGCCGCCGCCACCGAGGCGCTGGGGGAGTTGCTCGACCAGCCGGACGTCACCGCGCACCTGGTGCTCACCCCGGAACGGGTGGTGGTGGCCGAAGCGGTGCGGACGCTGGCGTCGCTCACCCTGATGGGCGTGCACGTCTCGGAGCTGATCGTGAATCAGGTTCTGATCCAAGACGATTCGTACGAGTACGTGAACCTGCCCGCGCACCCCGCCTTCGACTGGTACGCCGAGCGCATCGCCGAGCAGCGCAGCATGCTCAGCGACCTGGATGCCGCCGTCGGTGATGTGCGCCTGGTGCTGGTGCCGCACCTGGCCGGCGAACCCATCGGGCCGAAGGCGCTGGGGGAACTGCTCGAGGCGTCACGGCTGCGGCACGGCGCCGCGCCGCCCGCGCCGCCGCGCCCCATCGTCGACCGCGAATCGGGCTCAGGATTGGATGCCGTCTACCGGCTGCGGATAGAATTGCCGCAAATCGACCCGGGGTCTCTGACGCTGGGCCGCGTCGACGACGACCTGATCATCGGCTCGGGTGGCACACGGCGCCGGGTCCCGTTGGCATCAGTCCTGCGCCGCTGCATCGTCATCGGCGCGTCGTTGCGCGGCTGTGAACTGACCGTCCGTTTTCGCCCTGACCCGGAGGTGTGGCCCAAGTGACGCACACCGATTTCGGGGCAGACGCTCTGGGCGACCTACCGGTGGACCTGCGGCTGCTGGCCCAGGCGCTTCTCGACAAGATCGACCCCGTCGTCCGCCTGTCCGTGGCCATGCTCGCCGACGGCGAGAACCCGAGCGACTGCAACCAGGTGTGGTGCCCGGTGTGCGCACTGGTCGCCCTGGCCAACGACGAACAGCACCCGATGCTGACGGCCATTGCCGAACACAGCACGACTTTTCTCGACGCGGTGCGCGCCGCGCTCGCCGACAAGGGGCCCGTCGGCCCGCACCCCGAGCCGCCGACGGACCCGTCCGGTCCGGGCGGCAGGCACCGCCAGGCCGACGATCCGGACGGCCCACCAGGGCCGGGTCGATACCAGTCCATTCCGGTATCTGTGGAGGAATGACCAGTCCGCTGCGGGCTGTGGTCGGGCCGACAGTCGGTGGGTAAAGTTGTCGGGGGCACCGTCCGGGGGCCCTCAGCGGGAGGTTCGATGTTCTTCTGGTTCTACAAGTACATCTTGATGGGCCCGTTGCTGCGCCTGCTGGGCCGTCCGAAAGTGACGGGGCTGGAATACGTTCCCGACGAGGGGCCCGTTCTGCTGGCCAGTAACCACCTGGCCGTCGTCGACAGCTTCTATCTGCCGCTGGTCCTGCGCCGCCGGATCTTCTTCCTGGCCAAGGCCGAGTACTTCACCGGTACCGGCATCAAGGGCAAGCTGATCAAGTTCTTCTACTCGTCGACCGGCCAGGTGCCGATCGACCGCACCAACGCCGATTCCGCGGCCGACGCACTGGCCGCCGCCGCCAAGATCCTCGACCAGGGCAAGCTGCTCGGCATGTACCCCGAGGGCACGCGCTCGCCCGACGGCAAGCTCTACAAGGGCAAGACCGGCCTGGCCCGCATCGCACTCGAGACCGGCATCCCCGTCATTCCCGTCGCCATGATCAATACCGACGTCGTGAACCCGCCGGGAAGCAAGATGTGGCACTTCGCGCGCGTCGAGGTGAAGTTCGGCAAGCCGATGGACTTCCGCCGCTTCGAGGGCCTGGCCGGTAACCGCTTCATCGAGCGCGCCGTCATCGACGAGGTCATGTACGAGCTGATGCGGCTGTCCGGCCAGGAGTACGTCGACCTCTACGCGGCCGACGTCAAAGAGGGCAAGACACCGCCGCCCGCGATCAAAGCCGGCTGAACACGCCACAACGCTGAGCCGAGGATTGCCGTCACCAAACGGCAGTCCTCGGCTTACGTGATTTCGTGGGCCGGCACGCCGCGTCGCCAACGTGACGCGGTGGCGGAAAATCGGCTCTCGGACCGCCGTGTCGTCACCGTCGCGCCGGCCGGGCCCCCGGCGCGGTCAGTTCGTCGCCGAGACCGGTGCGACGTGCTCGGCCGCGTCGGCTGACGGCGTGCCGCGGCCGGTGATGGTGCCCGCCGCGGCGATGACGGCCAGCGCCCACCACACGTACGAGCTGCCGATCACCTGACGCCACACCGTCGCGTCGACCTCGTGGTGCTCGGGCAGCAGCCGGATCGGCGTGAAGATCAGCAGGAACGCGCCGAGCGCGCTCACCGCGGCGAGCGTGGCACTGCGTTCGCGGTAGGCGATCACGGTGATGGTCACCATGGTCGGCAGGGCCCACACCCAGTGATGCGACCACGACACCGGCGACACCACCAGGCCGAACATCGCCACGCACATGAGAGCCAGCACCGGCTGTCCCGCGCGGAGCACCCGATGGGCCGCCCACACCGTCAGCGCCAGCACCGCGAAGCACAGCAGCACCCAGAGCACGAATCGCGGCGTCGCCGACATCCCGAACCGCGCCAGCGTGCCGGAGATGTTCTGGTTGGTGTTCAGCGTCGCGGTGCCGATGCGGTCGGTGTTGCGGACCGTCTTGGTCCAGTACTCCCACGAGTCGCCCCAGGCCAGCGCGAACGCGACAAGCGTGACCACGACCGACGACGCCACCGTGGTGAGCAGCGCGCGGAAATCGCGGCGCAGCAGGAAGTACAGCAGGAAGACGGCCGGGGTCAGCTTGAGGGCGATCGCCACGCCGAGCAGGACGCCGCGCGGCCACGGCGTACGGCGGGGGACGCAGTCGGCGATCACCAGCGTCATGAGGACGACGTTGATCTGACCGAAGTTGAAGTTGGACCGCACCGGTTCGAGGAACAGCACGGCCGGCCCGACGATGGCGACGGCAAGCCAGCAGCGGCGGGCCAGGGCCGATCCGCCGAGCCGCGACTGCGGCCAGACATCCAGCCGGGTCAGCACGATCACGATGGACACCAGCAACAACACGAACGTCGTCACCGTGATGGCCACGCTTGCCGCGGGCAGGGGGAGCCAGGCGAACGGCGCGAACATGATCGCGGCCAGCGGCGGGTAGGTGAACGGCAGGTCGATGCCGGCCTCGGTGCGGAAGATGGTGCTCTCGCTGTACAGCGGCGTGTTGTTCAGCCAGGCGCGGCCGCCCATGCGGTACACGTCGATGTCGATCCGGTACGGCGTATGACCCAGCAGCCGCCAGGCGCCCCATACCAACGTCAACATGGCCAGCAACTGCAACAGCAGCCAGGCCAGCCGTTGACCGGAGGAGGGCCACGACCAAGTTCCCATACGCATCTCGCCGGACAGCCTATCGGGGGGACCGGCGCGTCGACGCCCTGCGGGGCAGTGACACGCATGCACGGGCGTAAGTTTCTGCCCGTGCGGTCGCCCTTACCTACGGAGTTCGTATCGAGTGGGCGGCTGCCACTGTTGTGGTGCCTGATTGCGTTCATCCTGACGTTTTTCGTCACCCGCACCGTGGTCCGGTATATCCGGGCCCACGCCGACAACCCGGCGCCGCGCAAGTGGTGGCAGCCGCGCAACATCGGGCACGGCGGCCTGCACATCCATCACGCGGTGATCGGCGTGGTGCTGGTGATGGTGTCGGGCGTGACGATGGTGACGCTGGCGGTCGACGGCGGCGTCCCCGAATTCACCGTGGCGGCAATCTTTTTCGGTATCGGTGCGGCCCTGGTCCTGGACGAGTTCGCGCTGATCCTGCACCTGTCCGACGTGTATTGGGCCGAGGACGGCCGCACCTCGGTCGACGCGGTCTTCGTCGCCATCGCGGTGGCCGGCCTGCTGATCCTGGGGTTCAACCCGCTGTCGTTCTTCGACATCACCGTCTGGCGTGACGACCAGGACGTGGCGGCCCGCGTCATGGTCGTCGCGCTGGCCCTCATCACGCTCGCCATGGCCGTCATCGTGCTGCTCAAGGGCAAGGTGTGGACCGGTCTGATTGGGATGTTCATCACACCGCTGCTGGTCATCGGCGCAATCCGGCTGTCGCGACCGCACGCGCCGTGGGCCCGCTGGAGGTACACGAGCCGGCCGCGCAAGATGCACAAAGCGCTGGAACGCGAGCGGTGGCTGCGCCGGCCGGTGGTGCGGGCGAAGCTGTGGTTACAGGATGCGATCGCCGGTATGCCAAAGTTTCCCGACGACGCGGACGTGGACCAACAGCTCGACCGCGAGATCCACGCGGCACCCGCGCCGCCGGACCGAACGCCGACCGAGGTTGCCTGAATGAAGTTTTTTTACGACACCGAGTTCATCGACGACGGTCGCACCATCGACCTGATCTCGATCGGTGTGGCCGCCGAGGACGGGCGCGAGTACTACGCCGTCTCCTCGGAGTTCGACCCCGACCGGGCCGGCTCCTGGGTGCGCAAGAACGTGCTGCCGAAGCTGCCGTCACCGTCGTCGCAGGTGTGGCGGTCGCGGCGGCAGATTCGGTCCGAGCTCGAGGACTTCTTCAACATCGACGGTGACGAGCCGATCGAACTGTGGGCCTGGGTCGGCGCGTACGACCACGTCGTGCTGTGCCAGCTGTGGGGCCCGATGGCCGACCTGCCGCCGGCGATGCCGCGCTTCACCCGCGAACTGCGGCAGTTCTGGGAGGACTGCGGCAGCCCGCGGATGCCACCGCGGCCGCGCGATTCCCACGACGCGCTGGTGGACGCCCGGCACAACCTGCACCGCTACCGACTGATCGCCGAGATGATGACGGCGCCCCGGTAGCTCAGGTCACCAGGCCCGGAACGGCACGCTGGTGACGGCGGCGTCGTTCGGGCCGAACTGGACCGTCAGCTGCAGCGTCCACAGTCCCGGCCGCGGCGCGGTGGCATACGTGCTGTGCCAGTGACCGTCGGGACCCGCCGTGAAACGCACCGGCAGAGAGGCGATCTCGGCGCTCGACAGAGCGCCCCGGAGCCCGGTGGCGCCGGGCACCGCGACGTCGATCGGGATGGCGCCGTGCCGCGTGGTGTCCAGATGCACCTGTGCCTGCCGACCCTCATCGAGTGCGGCGGTGGCGGTGAACGCGGGGCCGTACGTGGTGCGGGCGGGCGGCTCGCCGGTGAGCACCGTGGTCATGATCAAGACCAGCACCGCGAGCACGGTCTCCCACGGTACGGTTCGGCGCAGCCGCTCCGGGGTGAGCCGGCGCCGGCCCAGGTAGGCCAGGGCGGCCATGAGCGTCACCAGGAAAACCTTGGCGCACAAGGCCATTCCGTAGCCGGTCGACCACAGTGACTCGATCGGCGACACCTGCCGCCAGGCCTGATACTCGCCGGTGAGCAGGACCGCCGCGACGCAGCCGAACGCCACCCGGGACCACCGCTGCAGCTCGTCGCTGCGCCGGGCGGGCAGGACCACCAGTGTCAGCACGGCCAGCCCGCCCAGCCACAGCGCCATGGCCAACAGGTGGACGGTGGTGACGGTGGTGGCGAGCCAGGGGTCCGGGCCGGCCGAGGCGTGCCCGGACGCGGCGACACCGGCCGCGAGTGCCGTCGCGATCACGACGAACAGCGCGGTGCCGGCGCGGGTGGTCGCCGCCAGCAGTACGAGCAGGGCCGCCTGCACGTAGAGCTGGATATCGGGGCCGGTGGTGACGGCGTTGATGACGGTCGCGGCGGCCAGCAGCAGCCAGCCGATGCCGGCCAGGATGCGGGTGCGACGCAGGGCGAGCGCCCACGTCCACACCAGCCGGGCCGCCGCGAGCACACCGACACACAGCACCAGGCCGGCATACGTCAGACCGCGAGCGACATCCGACGCTACCGACGACGACGCGACCGGACGAACCTCCGGCGGCGCGTCCGGCGCCTGCTGCACACCGAAACTCACCGACCCGGACACCTCGTGCCCGTCGGCCGACATCAGCCGCCACGTCGCGGTGTAGCTGCCGCGCGGCAGGTCCGGCGGCAGGTCCAGTTCCACGGCGGTGTTGCCCGACCGCTGCCGCACCTCACGGTCGACCCGCGCGCCGGAGTTCGAAATCACCTGAACCGCACCGGGAATCAGGCGAACCGGCTCATCGAAGCTCAAGGTGACCCGGCTCGGCGCGGCGGGCAGGGTGGCGCCGTCCACCGGATCGCTGGAGACCAGGACGGCGTGCGCGTGTGCGAGGGGAACCGGCAGCAGGAGCGCGAGCAGCGCCGCGAGCAGCGCCGCGACCGGTCTGAGTTTTCTAGTCGTGACTCGTCTTTCGTCGGGAGGCTGCCAGGCTAGCGATCGCCACCAGCAACGCGACCACCGACACGGCCAGCGCCGTCAGGCCCGGCCACGTCGGCGCCGCAGCCGCCGGAGCCGCGGCCGCGGGCCGGTCGTGGTCCCCGCCGCCGGCAGGCTTGAGGTGCAGGGCCGGCGCCGGGTGCTCGGGCTCGGGCTGGCCCGGGTTGGCCTTCTCGTTCCAGTTGACGGTCTTGCCGTCGCTGTAGGTCTGGACCGCGGGAAGCGTCAGCGTGTTGACCTTGGGCAGCGGGCCGGCCGAGATGGCGAAGACGTTGAACTGATGCGGCGGAATGGGCGCGTCCGGCGCGGTGGCCTTCCACTCGACCGACGAGACGTACTCGGTGACCTCGGCGCCGTCGTCGTCCTTCTGCGGAGCGGGCAGCTTCTTCTTGGTGATGGTCGCCGTCCAGCCGGCCTTCTGCTGCGTGCTGACCGAGATGATCGGCTGGTCGTCGGGCAGCACGACGAGCAGGCCGGTGGTGGACGCGGTGTCCGACTCGGTCGGCACGCGGAAGTTCAGCACGCCCCAGCCACCCTGGGTGGCGTCGCCGGTCACCTTGACGTGGGCGGCGGCCGGTGCGGCGAGCGCGACGGCGCAGGCCGTCGTCGCGGTGACGGCGGCGAGGGTCTGGATCAGCTTGGGCATGTTGTCCTTAAGTTTGTAGTTGCAGTTACTTCGTATTGCTGAGCGTTACGTTTGGCTGTGACCCGGGTGGGTCG
>NZ_JBJIAO010000011.1:0-171493 GCF_045310825.1 Mycobacterium sp. SMC-21
TGCTTCGAATGCGGATACCCACTGGGCACGACAACCTCCCAAATCAATGGATGTTGTCTTGACCGTATGAATCTGCCCGGGAAAGTCGACGATGGAGTTCACGCTCGGCGCAACCAGTCCAGCACCTGCTGTGCGTGCGTGTTCGGCGGGAAGATCGGGTAGAAGACGTGCTCGATGCGGCCGTCGCAGATCACCATGGTGAGTCGGGTGTAGAGGCGCGGGTGCCCGTCGGCAGCGAACGTCGGGAGCCGCAGCGCGTCGGCCAGAACGAACGTCTCGTCGGACAGCATGTGGAAGGGCAGTCGCAGCCGACGCACCACTTCTGCCTGATAGTCGACGTCCTGGCTGGACAGTCCCCAGACCTGGCTCGCCCCAGCGGCTTTCAGCTCGGCGAAGTGGTCACGGAAGTCGCATGCCTCGGTGGAACACCCTCGGGCCCCGGGAATCGCATCCCAGCCCGCGGGGAGGTCAGCACCGGGACGGCCGGTCAGTGGATACAGATACACGATCGTCCGCCCCGCCGGCAGCTGCCGCAGCTGGACTTCCCCACCGCCGCTCGACCTCAGCGTGATGTCGGGGACCTCCAGGCCGACGAGATGATCAGCGGCGCCGTCGTTTTCGGGGACAGGCAGGCCGGCGGGGAGCGTCGTGAAATCTGTCAACGGTTCGTCCTTCTTGTCGAATGCTCGGCATGCGGCGGCGTCGAGCCGCGCCGCGAGGTCGTGTCGGCGCCGCGTCAGCGACGCGATGGTCTCGTCGAGGACGGCGATGCTGTCCCGATACGCCACGAGCGACTCGGGACACTCGTCGCTGTGTTCGTGGCCATGACGAAGGCAGTCGATGAACGGTCCGGCCTTCGACGGGGCGATGCCGACGGCGGCGAGAGCACGCACCTCGCTGACGATCTGCACATCCTCTTCGGAGTAGTCCCGGTAGCCGTTGGGCAGGCGCGACGGCGCCAGCAGGCCGAGGTCCTCGTAGTACCGCACGGCCTTGGTCGACGCGCCCGTCCGCCGGGCCAGCTCGGAAATCTGCATGGTCAATGTCCTCAATCGAGAGGGTAAACATTGCCGCCGGGGGCAAGGTCAACTTCCGCGGCCGCGGGACCCGCTCACACCGAGTCCTAGAGTGAAGCCATGGCCCTGCACACCCCGTTGACGGAACTGTTCGGCATCGAGCACCCGATCGTCCTGGCCCCGATGGGCGACGTATCCGGTGGCCGGCTGGCAGCCGCGGTGTCGGAGGGTGGCGGGCTGGGCCTGATCGGCGGCGGCCGCGGCGACCTCACGATGCTCGCCACCGAATGCCAGTTGGCCAAGCAGGGCACCGAAAAACCCTGGGGCGTCGGCCTACTCACCTGGGCGGTCAATCAGGAGATCATCGACTGGGTGATCGCGCAGCAGCCCGCCGCCATCATCTTGTCGTTCGGCGACCCGGCCCCGTTCGCCAAAGCGATCCACGACGCCGGCATTCCGCTGCTGTCCCAGGTCCACAGCCTCGATGAGGCCAAGCAGGCCCTCGACGCCGGAGTCCAGGTGCTGGTCGCGCAGGGCCGGGAAGCCGGGGGCCACCACGGCGGCCGGTCGACGTTGCCGTTCGTCCCCGCGGTCGTCGACATCGCGCACGGCATCCCGGTTCTTGCCGCCGGTGGGATTGCAGACGGCCGCGGCCTGGCCGCTGCACTGACGCTCGGCGCCGCGGGCGCCATGATCGGCACCCGATTCGAGGCCACCCACGAGTCCCTGCTCAGCGCCGCCGAGTCGAAGGTCATGCTCAAGGCGAAGGCGGCGGACACCACGAGCGGACGCGCCATCGACATCGCCGCCCGGCCCGTCGAAACGCGTTGGCCCGCCGAGTATCCGGCGCGCACGTTGCGCAGCGTCTTCACCGACACGTGGCAGGACCGCGACGCCGAGCTCGACGCGGATCCCAAGGCACAAAACGAGTTCCGCACCAAGGTCGCCGAGCTGGACATGGACTACGTGCCGATCTGGGCCGGTGAGGCCCTCGACCTGATCGACGAGCTGGAACTGGCCGCTCCCCTGGTCCAGAAAATCGCGCACGACGCCGAACGCGCGCTGACCCGAGCCCACGCCTACATCCGCTGATGCCCGAAGGCGACACCGTTTTTCACACCGCAGCGATCCTCCGTGAGGCGCTGCAGGGAAAGACGCTGACGCGCTGCGACATTCGCGTCCCGAAGTTCGCCACCGTCGACCTCACGGGCCAGACGGTCGAGGACGTCATCAGCCGCGGCAAGCATTTGTTCATCCGCACGGCCGAAGCCAGCATCCACTCGCATCTCAAGATGGAGGGCAAGTGGCAGGTCAACACCAGGCCCCGCCGGCCCGACCACAAGACGAGAATCATCCTGGAAACCAAGGACATTCAAGCGGTGGGTTCAGAACTCGGCATCCTGGAAGTCCTCAAGCGGGACCACGACGAGGAGCCCGTCAAGCACCTCGGCCCGGATCTGCTCGGCCCGGACTGGGATCCACACCGGGCTGCCCAGAACCTCACCCAGGACCCCGACCGGCCACTGCATGAAGCACTACTCGACCAACGCAACCTCGCCGGCGTCGGCAACGTCTACGCCAATGAGCTGTGTTTCATCGTCGGCCGCCGCCCGACCGCCCCGGTCAGCACAGTGAAAGACCCGCTGCGGCTGGCGCAGCGGGCCCGGGACATGTTGTGGCTGAACAGAAACCGATGGAGCAGGACTACAACGGGCGATACCCGGCCCGGCCGTCAACTCTGGGTTTACGGCCGGGCCGGGCAGGCGTGTCGCAGGTGCGGGACGCTGATCGAATCAGGCGACCGGAACCGGCACCAGAACCTCGACGTCGTCGGCGACCTCAACAACCTCCGTGACCGGATCACCTTCTGGTGCCCGCTTTGTCAGCCATGAGTCCGGCAGGGCCAGGCGGCAGATCTTCTTGACCACCGAGAAGAACTGCTTGTGGATCGGGCCGGTGTTGTAGGGCAGGTCGTACTTCTCGCACAGTGCCTTGACCTCGGGCGAGATTTCCGCGTAGCGGTGCGCCGGGATGTCGGGGAACAGGTGGTGCTCGATCTGGAACGACAGGTTGCCGCTGAAGATGTGGAACCACTTGCCGCCGGACAGGTTCGCCGAACCCAGCAGCTGGCGGTAGTACCACTGGCCGCGGGTCTCGCTCTTGGTCTCCTCGATGGTGAACTCGTGCGTGCCCTCGGGGAAGTGGCCGCAGAAGATGATCACGTACGACCACACGTTGCGCATCAGGTTCGCGGTCATGTTGCCGGCGAACACGAACGGCAGGAACGGCCCGGCCAGCAGCGGGAACGCCACGTAGTCCTTGATGGTCTGCTTACGGACTTTCGCCCACATCTCGCGCAGCATGTCCTTCTTGTCGCGCAGGCGGATTTCACCGGTGCGGATGCGCTCGGCCTCCAGCTCGTGCAGCGCGACGCCGTACTGGAAGAACACCATCAGCAGGAAGGCGTACACCGGGTTGCCCAGGAAGTACGGGCTCCACTTCTGGTCCTCGCTCATGCGCAGGATGCCGTAGCCGATGTCGCGGTCCATGTCGACGATGTTGGTGTAGGTGTGGTGCATGTAGTTGTGCGAGTGCCGCCACTGGTTGGACGGGCAGGCCGAATCCCATTCGAAGTTCTGGCCGCGCAGCGCCGGGTCACCCATCCAGTCGTACTGGCCGTGCATGACGTTGTGGCCGATCTCCATGTTGTCCAGGATTTTCGACAGGCCGAGCATCACGGTGCCGATGGGCCAGGCCGGCGGCAGGAACAGCAGGGCGCGGCCACCGACCTCCAGCTTGCGCTGCATGGCGATGATGTTGCGGATGTAGTCGGAGTCGCGGTCACCGAGGTCGGCGAGGTGGCGTTCGCGGATGGCGTCGAGCGCGCGGCCGAATTCGTCGAACTGCTCGGCGGTCATGGGGGCGGGACGTTGAGCCATGGTTCGTCTCCTTTGTGTGTGGGCTGGGTGGGTGGTCTAGAGGTCGATCTGGACGTCGCCGCACGGGGCGGTCACGCAGATTTCGATGTTTTCGTCGGGGGTTGTCGAGACGGCGCCGGTGATCAGGTTCTTCACGGGGCCGCTGATCTTCTTGCGCGTGCAGGTGTGGCAGATGCCCATGCGGCAGCCGTTGGTCGGGTTGAGGCCGGCGGCCTCGGCCTGCTCGAGGATCGAGCGACCGTCGTCGACGACGTCGACCTTGCTCTCGGTGAAGGCGACGCTGCCTCCGGAGGCCTCGGTCGGGACCGCGATGACCGGAGGCACGAAGCTCTCGGACTGCGCGCCCGGCAGCAGGTCCTTGACCGCATCGACGAGTGCCGGCGGGCCGCAGACGAACACCGCATCGGGGTTCGGCATGGCGGCGGCCAGGTGATCCGGGCCGAAGTGGCCGCTGAGGTCGCCGCGGTTGGACCGGGTGTAGCTGTGCAGCACCTTCACGCCGGGGGTGGCGGCCAGCTCGGTGGCGTACGCGGCCTCTTCGGGGTTGCGGGCGTAGTGGATGAAGGCCACCTCACCGTCGAAGTTCTCCTCACGCAGGGTGCGCAGCATGGACAGCACCGGGGTGATGCCGCTGCCGCCGGAGACCAGCAGGATGCGCCGGGGGCGCTGCTCGGGCAGGACGAAGTCACCACCGACGGAGTCGAGGTGGACGACCATGCCGGGCTCGGCGTGCTCGAACAGGTGGGTGGAGACCAGGCCGCCGTCGTGCAGGCCGACGGTCAGTTCGATGACCGGGCTGCCCTCGGAGTTGGCCGGCGAGTAGCACCGGGTGCGGCGACGGCCGTCGATCTCGACGGTCAGGTTGATGTGCTGGCCGGCTTTGAAGCCCTGCCAGGCGTCGTTGGGCTGCAGGGTCAGGGTGACGCTGCGCGGCGTCTGCCGACGGACCGCGACGACCTTGGCGCGGGCATCGTTGACAGTCCAGGTGCGGTCGAAAACCTCGGTGTACCGGTCCACGCCATGCGGGCCGGTGAGGATGCCAACCAGGGCGGAGCGCCGTACTCGGCGGCTCAAAGTTTCGGTGAACATGTGTACACAGTGGCCGACTCCAACCGTTTGCGTCAAGACTTAAAGTGCAGGTTGTTGCCCGGATCACAGGGTGAACATCCGTATCGATAACTCATACACATCTGTATCGATCTGCGGTTTCGGTGCGCTGTGTAAACTTTGTTCGGTGAACAGTCGTACCCCTGGTTCACGCGACCGGAGGTCCAGCCGCTCATCAAGCTCCCGCGTCCAGGACAACCTCTCTCGCGAAGAGCGCAAGGAAGCCACCCGCCGCGCCATCATCGCGGCCGCCCTCAAGCTGCTCGACGAGGACAGTTTCAGCGCGCTCAGCCTGCGTGAGGTCACCCGCGAGGCCGGCATCGTGCCGGCAGCCTTCTATCGGCACTTCGAAACCATGGACGCCCTCGGCCTGGTCCTGATCGACGAGTCGTTCCGCGCCCTGCGGGAGATGCTTCGTGGCGCCCGCGCCGGCCAACTCGATCCCAAGCGCATCATCGAGTCCTCGGTCGACATCCTGTTCAACAGCGTCGCCGAACGCCCCGAGCACTGGCGCTTCATCAGCCGCGAACGCAACAGCGGCGTCACCGCGCTGCGCTACGCGATTCGCACGGAAATCCGGTTGATCACCTCGGAGCTCGCGATCGACCTCGGCCGGCTGCCGGGGCTCACCACCTGGAGCGCCGAGGACCTGAACATCGTGGCCGGACTCTTCGTCAACACGATGATGACCACCGCCGAATCCATCGACGACGCCAACGACGCCAAGGCCCTGGACGACGTCAAACGGACCGCACGCAAGCAGCTGCGCATGATCGCCGTCGGCGTGGCCGGGTGGCACAGCGGCTAACGTCAGGCGCATGACAACGCTGTCGCTCGCATATCCTCGCCCCGATATCGCCGTCCTCACGCTGGACCGGCCGGACAAACTCAATGCGCTGAACCTCGAACTCGTCGAGGCCCTGCACAGCACCCTCGAGGAGATCCACCGGAACAACGAGTGCCGTGTTGTCGTACTCACCGGCGCCGGCCGCGGATTCTGTTCCGGCCTGGACCTTTCCGACCCCAACCCGCCGGAAGCCGGTGGCGGACTGGAATTTCCACGCTCGGGCATGCGCTGGCAGGAACGTATCGCCGAGCTGACCACGCGGATCCAGAATCTGCGCCAGCCGGTGATCGCCGCGGTCAACGGGCCGGCATACGGCGGCGGTTTCGCCATCGCGCTGGCCGCCGACATCCGGATCGCGGGACCCGGCGCACGGTTCTGCACCCAGTTCATCAAGCTGGGCATCGGCGGCTGCGACATCGGGGTGAGCTACACCCTCCCCCGGATCGTCGGCGCCGGGCAGGCGTTCGACCTGATCCTCACGGCCCGGACGGTCGAGGCCGACGAGGCGCTGCGTCTGGGGCTGGTCTCACGACTGTCCGCGGACGACGTCGTCGCCGATGCCCTGGCCATCGCCGAAACCCTGTGCGGCTACGGAAAGTTCGGTGTCGAATCGACCAAGCAGGTGCTGTGGGCCAACCTCGAGGCTCCCAGCTTGCAGGCCGCACTGCATGTCGAGAACCGCAGCCAGATTCTCGCGGCCTCGGCCCACATCGATCTGGCGGCAAAGGCGTTCGGTAACCGGTAACTAGGGCACGCGCTTCTTCAATCGTGCCACCCGGTGCAACTGACCGAAGATGTTGAGCGACGTCAACATCGGGATGCCGCCGACGAAGGTGCGGAACGAGGGGTGGCCGCCGTGGACCTGGAGTTCGTACATGCAGCCGACCACGTAGAAGAAGCCCATGGTGAACAGCAGCGCAGGTATCGCGTAGGCAAGCGGTGAGCCGGCGTCGGACACCAGTTCCTTCGCGTAGTCGATCTCGTCCTGCGACATCGGTTGGCCTTGACGCACTTTGGCCAGTACGGCTTTGTGGGCGCCCACCTGTTCACCCAATGGTGCGGGTGGTCGTCGTTCCAACCCGCGTACGTACACGAAGACGCACGTGATGAGGATCAGCGCCAGCATTCCGGCGAGGATTGTCAGCCCGCCCCACAGCTCCATGTCCGTCATGCGTCTCCTCCGTGGCTTCGCGAACCCACACCCGACCCGCTGACCGCGGGATCGCCGTCCTCCCACAGCAGCAGTTGACGCACCGATTGCCGCGATCCGTACGGCTGCAGCATCTGGCTCGCAGGGCGCGGCCGCACCTTCAGCGGCCACCAGAACCACCGACCGAGTAGCACCGCGATGGCCGGCGTCATGAACGACCGCACGATCAGCGTGTCGAACAGCAGGCCGAGGGCGATGGTCGTACCGATCTGGCCGAGGACCCGCAGATCGGCAAACAGGAAGGACGCCATGGTCGCGGCGAACACCAGCCCGGCCGACGTCACCACCGCGCCGGACCCGGCCATCGCGCGGATGATGCCGGTGTTGATGCCGGCGTGGATCTCTTCTTTGAACCGCGAGATGAGCAGCAGGTTGTAGTCCGACCCCACCGCCAGCAGCAGAATGACGGCCAGCGCCAACACAATCCAGTACAGGTCGATGCCGAAGATGTCCTGCCAGATCAGCACGGACAGCCCGAAGGAGGCGCCCAGCGACAGCGCCACGGTACCGACGATGACCAGGGCCGCGACGATGCTGCGGGTGATGAACATCATCACCAACAGAATCAGGCTCAGCGCCGCGATCCCCGCGATCATGAGGTCGTATTTCGCGCCCTCCTGAATGTCCTTGTACGTGGCCGCGGTACCGGCAAGGTAGATCCTCGATCCACCCAGGGGCGTGCCCTTCACCGCCTGCTGCGCGGCGTGCCGGACGGCGGCGATGTGCGAAATGCCTTCGGGCGTGGCGGGATCGCCTTCGTGCGTGATGATCATGCGGGCGGCCTTGCCGTCCGGCGACATGAACAACTTCATGCCGCGCTGGAACTCGGGGTTCGTGAACGCTTCCGGCGGCAGATAGAACGAATCGTCGGTTTTCGACGCGTCGTAGGCCTGCCCCAGTGCGGTGGCGTTCTGCAATGACGCGGCCGCCTGGTCGTTGAGACCTGAGTTCGTGGAGTAGTTCGTCATCGTCAGATCGCGGTTGGTCTCCTGGCTCGCGATCTGCGGCGGGATCAATGCGAGCAGCTTCGGTTGCAGCGCATCGAGTTTGGCGATACTCCCGGCGACATCACCCAGTTGGTCGGTCAGGTCATCGATACCGTCGAGCGAATCGAAGACCGAGCGCAACGCGGCGCAGATCGGGATGTCGTAGCAGTGTGGTTCCCAATAGAAGTAGTTACGGATCGGCCGGAAGAAGTCGTCGAAATCGGCAATCTTGTTGCGCAGGTCCTGCGCCGTGGCGACGGTCTGCTGAAATGCCTTGGCCTGCTCGTGGGTGAGTGCCCCGGATTGCTGCTGCAGCGAATACTGCTGGCGCAGAATGTCTATCGACTTGTTGATCACGTCGACCTGCCTGAGCAGGTCAGCACTGCGCGCCTGCTGGAAGGGCAGGTTGTTGATCTGCCCGGCGTTTCCGGCACTGATCAGGAACGGTATCGACGAGTGGTCCAGGGGCGTGCCCAGCGGCCGGGTGATCGACTGCACCTGCGCGATGCCGTCGGTGTGGAACACCGCTTTCGCGACGCGCTCCAGCAGGATCATGTCGGTGGAGTTGCGCAGATCGTGGTCGGCTTCGATCATCAGCAGTTCGGGATTGAGTCGGGCCTGAGAAAAGTGCCGCTCCGCGGCGGCGTAGCCGATATTGGCCGGAGCGTCGGCGGGCATATACGGGCGGGTGTCGTAACTCGTCTTGTACCCGGGCAGAGCGATCAGGCCGATGAGGGCCACCGCGACGGTCACCACGAGAATGGGGCCGGGCCAGCGCACGATGGCCGTGCCGATGCGCCGCCAGCCTTGCGTCTGCAGCTGACGCACGGGTTCGAAGAGGCCGAAGTGCCGGCCGATGCACAGCAGCGCGGGCGCGAGCGTCAACGCGGCGACGACCGCGACGAGAACGCCTGTGCCGGCCGGGATTCCGAGGCTCTTGAAGTACGGCAGCCGAGTGAACGTCAGACAGAACACCGCGCCCGCGATGGTCAGGCCCGACCCCAGGATGATGTGCGAGGTGCCGTGATACATCGTGTTGTACGCCGTGACCCGATCCTGACCGGCGTATCTGGCTTCGTGGAACCGGCCGAGGATGAAGATCGCATAGTCGGTGCCGGCGGCAATGACCAAGAGTGTCAAGAGGTTTGTCGAGTACGTCGACAGCTCGATGATGCCGGCGTTGGCGAGCACCGCGACGACGCCGCGGGATGCGGTCAGCTCGATCATCACCGTGAAGATCACCATGATGACCGTCGTGATCCTGCGGTAGAGCGAGAACAGCATCACCATGATGACGCCGATGGTGATCAGCGTGGTCTTCAGCGTGCCGTGCCGGCCCACCTCGAACTGGTCGGTGATCAGGGGCGCGGCGCCGGTCAGATACACCTTCAAACCTCTTGGCGGCGGCGTGGTTTCGATGATCCTGCGGACGGAGTCGACGGATTCGTTGGCCAAGGATTCACCCTGATTGCCGGCGAGGTAGACCTGTACCAGCGCGGCCTTGCCGTCGGCGCTCTGCGAACCGGCCGCGGTCAGCGGGTCACCCCAGAAGTTCTGCACGTGCTGGACGTGTTTGGTGTCGGCGGTGAGCTTGTCGATCAAGCCGTCGTAGTAGTGGTGCGCAGCGGCGCCCAACGGCTGGTCGCCTTCGAGGACGATCATGGCCGAACTGTCGGAATCGAACTCGTGGAACACCTTGCCGATCTGCTTCGCCGCCTGCAGCGACGGTGCGTCCGTCGGGCTCAGTGACACGTTGTGCGACTCGGCCACGGTCTCCAGCTGCGGCACAAAGACATTCGTGACGACGGCCAGGCCCAGCCAGAAGAAGGCGATCAGCACCGAGTATCGGCGGATGAAGTCGGGAACGCGGCCCGCGCTCATCCTGATTTGTCCAGACAGTAGGTGAAGGCGTGCACGGTGTTGACCGTTCTCTCGTCCTTGACGGCGTCGTCGATGGTGATGCGGCAGCCGATCGAGCCGCTGTCGCCCTGGGCCTGAAGATTGACGAACACCGCGGGCTGTGTGGTGGTCGTGTCGTAGGTCCACGGCAACGTGACGGCGTCGGCGCGCTGCGGTTGGGCATTGACGTCCAGGTAGGTGACGGTGGCGACCGTTCCCGGCGGTCCGTAGACCTCCATCACCACGTGCTTGGGGTTGAAGGGCACGATGTCGTTCACCGCGCCACTCGGGGTCGAGGTGACGTCATGCGAAGCGAAGATGCCTTGCAGTCGGTACACCGCGAACCCGGCGACCACGACCACCATCACGGCCACCACGTACATCCAGTGCTGACCGAGCCGGCGTCTGATCGAAAATCGCTGCATCCGTGAACCTTTCGCACGGGTGGGCGCGAACTGCGCGGGAACGTATCCGGTTGCGTCGTTCGTCAACGAGGTTGACGGTATGACATTAACCCCGCCGGGGCTATAATTCAACACGTAAAGAATTCTGTGAGTAGGGAGTCGAATGACCCAGCGACCCACCCGGGGTGGACGCCGCCCGGGACCCAACGGAACCCGCGAGGCGATCGAGGAGACCGCACGAAAGCTGTTCGCGGAGTTGGGGTACGAGCGGACATCCCTGCGGCAGATCGCGTTGCAAGCGGGCGTCGACCCCGCGCTGGTCAGCCACTTCTACGGTAAGAAGCGGGACCTGTTCCTTGCCGTGGTCGAGCTTCCGGTGGAACCGTCGGCGATCATCGGCCGGGTGCTCGACGGCGACAAGAATTCGGCGGGCCTGCGACTGGCGACATTCATCATCGAGGTGCTGGACGACGAAGTCCGGCGCCGGCCCATGATCGGCATGGTGCGCGCGGCCACGGCCGAGCCGGAAGCCGCGAAGCTGGTCCGGGACTTCCTGGCGCGCAAGATCATTGCGCCCATCGCCGAGGGACTGGGCTCCGCCGATGCCGACTACCGTGCCGCGCTGGTCATGTCACAGGTCAACGGTTTCGCCATGGCGCGCTACGTCATCGGCCTCGAACCGCTCGCCAACCGCTCGAACGAACAACTCGCCGCCGACCTCGGCGTGACGCTCCAGCGTTATCTGCTCGGCGAGCTCGCGCCGGACTGAGCCAGCTCGTGGCGGATGAGCCGCGAGCTGTTGGTGACAACGGCGACGGACGACGCGTTGTGCAAGATCGCGGCCAGGACCGGGGACAGCCCGCCGACCGCTCCCAGTAGCAGCCCGACGGCGTTCACCGCGATCGACATGGCGTAGTTCTGCCGGATCACGCCGACCGCGTGGTTGCTGAGCCCTCGGACGTCGAGCAGCCGTCGCAGGTCGTCTGTCGACAGTGCCACGTCTGCGGTCTCGACGGCGACGTCGGTGCCGGCCAATCCCATGGCGATACCGATGTCCGCCGCGGCCAGCGCGGGTGCGTCGTTGACGCCGTCCCCCACCACCGCAACGATGTAGCCCTCGTCATGCAGGGTGCGCACCAGCGCGAGCTTGTCCTCGGGTAGCGCGTTGGCCTTCCATTCGGTGATGCCGAGTTCGGCGGCGACTGCCTGCGCGGTCTCGGCGTGATCACCGGTGAGCATGACGATCCGGCGTACGCCCGAGGACCGCAGGCGCGCAAGCACTTCTGCCGCTTCGGGGCGCACCTCGTCGCGAAGGCTGATCAAACCCACCAGTTCACCGTCGACGGCAAGCAGTAGCGGCGTCTCGGCCTGACGGCGCAGGCGCTGCACCCACTCTTCGGCTTCGCCGCACACGGTGACATTTTCCCGATCCAGGAGAGACGGGCTGCCGAGCAGCAACGTGCGGCCATCGGCGCGGGTCCGCATGCCCAGACCGACGAGCACCTCGCACTCCTCGTGCGGCGGAATCACGATGTGTTTGTCTTCGGTCGAACGGATCACCGCCTCGGCCAACGGATGCCGTGAGTGAATCTCCGAACTCGCCGCGTACGCGAGAATTTCCTCGGGAGTCCAACTCTCCCGGAAGGAAACAATATTCGTGACAATGTGCCGGCCGAGAGTCAAGGTTCCGGTCTTGTCGAAGACCACGGCGTCGGCCCGGCCGGCCGCTTCCAGGTGCGAACCGCCCTTGATCAGAATCCCGCGCCGGGCGCCGTTGCCGATGGCCGCACTGATCGCGGTCGGAGTGGCCAGCCCCACGGCGCACGGGCACGCCACCAGCAGCATGGTCATCGCCCGGCGTACGTCGCCGGTGACGAGGAACGTCGCCGTTGCCAGAACGAATGAGGCGGGCACGAAGCGACGGGAGAAGTTCTCGCCCACCGTCTGGATCGGTGCCCGATCACGTTGTGCCTCTTCGACTCTCGCCACGATGCGGCCCAGCACGGTGTGACTGCCCACCGCCCGGGCCCGCACGACCACCCGGCCCCGCACGACCACTGATCCGGCGTGGACGGCCGCACCCGGCGCCACGGTCACAGGTAGGGTCTCGCCCGTGATGGCCGACTGGTCGACGATCGCCTCGCCCGCGACGACGTCGCCGTCGACGGGAATCGCGACCTGCTCGTGAACGACGACCAGATCGCCGATCCGCAGCGCTTCGGCATTGACCTGCACTTCGGTGCCGTCGTCCAACTGCACCCAGGCGGTGTCCTGAACGCCGCGCAGGAGGTCCGCGATGGCGCGGCGCGTACGACGCAGCGTCAGATCCTGAAGGTATTCACCGATGTTCAGCAGCCACAGCACCGTCAGTGCGACGACGTTCTCGCGCAGGACCAGACTCGCTATGGTCGCCGCGGATACCAGCAGATCGGTGCCGGGCGACTTGCCGCCGCGCAGGGCGCGCAGCGCCCCGCGCAGGAAGGGGTACCCGGTGACGATGGTCGCGCCCGTCGCGAACGTCCGCGCGGCCGGCCCGAGCAGCCGCGGTCGGGACAGTCCGTAGCGACGGAATCCCAAGAGTGCCAGAGCCAGCGCACCGAGCGCCATCCGAAGTACATCGGCATTGTGAATGTCGGCCGAACGCGGCGAGCGGGCGGGGACCAGCTGAGCGGGGGTGGCTTGCGCGGCCCGGATCGCGGTCAGCAGCTGCGCGGTGTCGCAGCGCTGCGGCGAGTACCAGATCACCACCGACGCCGTGCGCGGGTACGCGTGGACGGTTCTGACGCCACCGACCTTGTCGGCGGCGTCTTCGATCGCCACCGCACGGACGGCGTCACCCCGCAGCCACGGGACATGCACCCGAATCCGGCCCGCCGCAACGGATATCACCGTCAGTTCGGCGTCGGCATCGATGCTGGGCGCATCGGCCACGTCGGTCAGCACATCAGTGGTCATGGGAATGTTCGGCGTCGGCCACCGACGGCGGGGGCACTTCTTCGCCTATCCGCTCGCGCGCCTCGGCCATCACATCGGCGACCTTGAGCCGGGCGTTCTCTGCGGCTTCCTCGGCTTTGCGCGTGCCGCGCAGCGCCCACGCTGCGGTGGTGACACTGGCTTCGTGGACCGGCGCCGCGCGCAGCGCCTTCCGCAGCACATCGTATGCCGCCACGCCGATGACGCCGGTGGCCACCGTCCTGGTGGCTTTGATCAGTGCTGGGTGAATCGACATCAGGCGGTCCCTCTCGTCATGTGATGTGTTGTGCGGTTGTCATTTTCACGCGTTCCCCGGCGATGAGGCACGAGTGGCGGCCGTGATCATGGCGGACCGGGCCGGCACCGCGGACGCGTGTCATACAGCCCAAGGTAGTGCGTGATGCCCCTGCGCGGCGGGCTTGCTTCAAATGACACGCCTCAGACGTGACTGTGCGCGGCGGTCCAGGCCGGCAGCGGGTCCGCATAACGCAGCCAGGCACTCGTGCCGGCCGCCATTTCGTCGTCGGTGAGGAGCGCTGAGTCGAGAAGTGCTCGTACCGAGCTGGTTTCGAGGCGGATACCGATGAAGACGATCTCCTGACCGGGATCTATGTCGGTACTCGTCCAGTACTGCGCGGGCTCGATCGTGAGATTTGGACCGGCCTGCGACCAGATGGCGGCGATGTTCGGGCGGGTCGCGATCCAGCAGAAACCCTTGCTGCGCAACAGGCCTCGCACCTGATCGAGGGCCGCGGCGAGACGCTGCGGATGAAACGGGCGAGCAGCACGGAACGTCATGCTGCTGATGCCGTATTCCTCGGTTTCGGGAGTGTGCCCATTGGCGATCTCCTCGTCCCACCCGGGCGCTTCCGCGGCCAGTTCCGGATCGAACAACCCGGTGTCCAGAACGGTTGCCAGCGGGACGATCCCGTGCTCGGTGTGCTCGATCCGCGCGGTGGGGTTGAGGCGCCGCACGACGGCCTCGACGGTCGCAATCGTCTTCGCGCTCACCAGGTCGGTCTTGTTGACGAGGATGACGTCGGCGAACTCGACCTGATCGACCAGCAGATCGGCGATGTTGCGGCCGTCGCCGTCGGCCACCGCCAGGTTCCGGTCGGCCAGCGCCTCCCCGCGCGCCAATTCCGGCAGGAAGGTGCACGCGTCGATGACGGTGACCATCGTGTCGAGTCGGGCCAGCTCGGACAGGATGAAACCGTCCTCGAACTCCCAACTGAAGGTCGCCGCCACCGGCATCGGCTCGGAGATGCCCGTCGATTCGATCACGATCTGGTCGAATCGGTTCTGTCGGGCCAGATCCGCGACCGCGGTGATGAGGTCTTCACGCAGGGTGCAGCAGATGCAGCCATTGGTGAGCTCGACGAGCTTCTCTTCGGTCCGGTCGAGATGCCCCTGCCCCGCGATGAGCGCCGCGTCGATGTTCACCTCGCTCATGTCATTGACGATCACCGCCACCCGGCGCCCCTCCCGGTTGGCGAGGATGTGGTTGAGCAGCGTCGTCTTGCCTGCTCCCAGGAAGCCCGAAAGCACGGTCACCGGGATGAGGTCAGCTGAGGTCGAGGACATGACCTTAACGATAATCATTTTCATTAAGGAATGCGAGTCGACCGCCGGAATAATCCGGACTGCGGTCCGGTTGGGCAGTGCAGAGTCCGGACGAGCCGGTGCTCACACACGAGAGACAAAGGACAGGCACATGACCACCGCAACCGCTCCCCTCAGCGTCGGCACCTGGGCGATCGACACCGCCCACTCGACAGTCGAGTTCTCGGTACGCCACCTGATGGTCAGCAAGGTCCGCGGGAAGTTCGAGAACTTCAGTGGCACCATCACCGTCGACGCGGACGGCACGCCGTCGGTCACCGCCGAGATCGATGTGACATCGCTCAACACCGGCAACGAACAGCGCGACGGCCACGTCAAGTCGGCAGACTTCTTCGACGCCGAGAACCACCCCGTCGCGACCTTCGTCTCGACCGCCGTGCGGCCCAACGGCTCGTCGTACCTTCTCGACGGCAACCTGACCATCAAGGGCAACACCCGCCCGGTCACCCTGAACCTGGAATTCAACGGCGTGAGCCCCGGCATGGGCAACGGCGAGGTCTCCGGCTACGAAGCGTCAGTTGTCATCAACCGCAAGGACTTCGGCGTCGACCTCGACCTGCCGATGGAGACCGGTGGCGCCGTCGTCGGCGACAAGGTGACCATCACCCTCGACATCGAGGCCGTCAAGCAGGCCTGATCGAAGAGACGACGCCGGGCCGGGTTTTCCCCTGTCTGTCGCCCGGCCCGGCGTTGTCCATCGCCATCATCTGCGTTCATTCCGGCCAGGCATTGCCCTGAATGAGGTCAACCATGTTGATCCGTTCGAACGACGGGTCGAAGTGCGCCAGCACGTCGTCGTTCATCGTCCCGAACGTGGTGAGCGGACGATCGACCATGCCGGCGTTGAACGCCCGCAGGATGCGGTTCTTGAAATCGGGGCGCGGATGGGCGGCTACCACCTCGGCGCGCTGCCGGTCGCTGATCTCGTCGAGCCCCAGACCGATGACGTCGGTTTCGACGCCCATGATGACCACCGCGATCTCGGGCGCCAGGTGATGCGGGACCTCCGGCGTGGTGTGCAGCGCGATCGCCAACCACACGTTCGTCGCTTCCTGCTCGCTACGGCCGAAGTCCAGCAACAGTTTTCGAGCCAAGTCGGCGCCGTCGATCTCGAACCGCTGATGCTTGGTGCCGTACTCCGTCGTGAGGCCCAGGTCGTGGAACATGCCGCCCACGTAGGCAAGTTCCGGGTCGACATCGAGGCCGCGCGCAGCGGCCTTCAACGATCCCCACAGGAACACCCGGCGGGAGTGGTTGAACAAGGTGTCGTCGGTCGCCTTCCGGACGATCGAGGTGGCCTCCCGGACCAGCTCGGTATCCGGAATCGTCACTCCTGCAATGACTTCGGTCATGATCGTCAACCTTCCATCGGACTAAATTGGATACATTCCATTTTGTCCGCGGATCGACCAGACTTACAGGGCGCGCAATGCCACGCATCCCACAGATCAGGACATGATCAGACGTACTTCTCGTGCACGTAGCACCACCGCCAGTTCTCACCCGGCTCGAAGGACTGCACGATCTCGTGCCCCGGCGTCTGCGCGTGCGCACTCGCGTGTTTCATCGGCGACGAATCGCAACAGCCCACATGCCCGCACGTCAGACACAACCGCAGGTGCACCCAGCGGGTGCCGGCCGCAATGCAGTCCTGGCAGCCCTTGGTGGTCTGCGGGGTGACCAGGCGGACGTTCTTCAAGTGCGAGTCGCCGAAGATGGATGCCACGGCCGTGCCCTCCTCCGACTGTCGACGCTTGCGGTACCGCACCCGCGATCAATCCACCGTAGCGCGCGAAAAGTCCATCCGCTTCGTCGAGATACGCTCAGGACGCTGCCGGGGCTGCGGCGACTGCGCGCGAGTATCTTGGTCGAGCTTTACGTCATCTCCGCGTGGACCGCACGCGCCGTTGCGTTTACCTGGATCCGGGTCGTCGCCAGCTTTACGAGAGCCGCTCCGCCACCACCCCATTCCGGTGGGTTGGCTGAGTTCCTTGCCTTTGGGCAGCGGCCCAGGCTTCCCTCCCAGCAACACCGTCACGACCCTGCTGGCCTGGTTACGATAACGCCGACAACACCAATACCGCGCCCGACAATCCGGCTACAAGCGACGCGAATACCACTGAGCACGATCTAGCAGCCGCGTACCCGGCAACTCATCGAGAAGCAACAAGCACACGCACCGTGCTTACAGAGCCTCGCCGCCGGCCGAAGCTTCGAAGGCCGAGGCTACTGCCTCGAACTCGGCGAGCGCCGCCGTCAAGTCTTCAACGATTTCCCTGGCAATCACCTCAGGCGCCGGAAGGTTGTCCGCGTCCTCAAGCGACTCGTCGCGCAACCAGGTGATATCGAGGTTGACCTTGTCGCGGGCGAGGAGATCGTCGTAGGAGTACGCGTGCCAGCGAGTGGATTCGACCCGCTCGTCGCGGGGTTTGCCCGACAGATATGACTCGACGAAGTCATCCAGGTGGCTGCGCCGCAACGGATTCTGCTTGAGCGTGAAGTGCTGGTTGGTACGCAGGTCGTACACCCAGAGCTTACTGGTCCACGGGTGTTCCGACGCCGGCTTCTTGTCGAAGAAGAGCACGTTGGCCTTCACGCCCTGAGCGTAGAAAATACCTGTCGGCAGTCGCAGCATGGTGTGAAGGTCGAAGTCTGCCAGGAGTTTCCGGCGCAGTGTTTCCCCTGCGCCGCCTTCAAACAACACATTGTCCGGCAGGACAACCGCCGCGCGGCCATTGATATCCAAGATCGTCATGATGTGTTGCAGGAAGTTGAGCTGCTTGTTGCTCGTAGTGACGACGAAGTCTTGACGCTCGATTTCGATATCGTCGCGAACCTCGCGTCCGTCCGCGCCAATCATCGTCAGCGACGACTTGCGCCCGAACGGAGGATTAGATAGGACGACCGACCACCGACGGCCGGGGTCAGCAATCAACGCGTCACGCACCTCAATCAACGACGCGCCGTCAGCAGCGCCGATGCCGTGCAACAGCAGATTCATCGCAGCCAACCGGGCAGTGCCATCGACGAGTTCGTATCCGGCGACGAAGTTGTCGCGAAGGTGGGTTCGCTGCGTCGGGGTGAGCTTGCCTGCCGCTTCGGCCACGTGCTCATGCGCGACAAGGAGGAATCCGCCTGTGCCGCAGGATCGACGACGGTGTCTGCCACCGACGGGTCGATGACGTCGACGATGGCACGGATGAGGTCACGTGGCGTGAAGTACTGCCCGGCACCAGAACCCTTGTCCGAGGCACCCTTGGCAAGCAACTCCTCATATGCGTCGCCTTTGAGGTCCGTACCCGACGCGGACCAGTTTTCTTTGTCGATGAGGTCAACAATCAGTCGCTTGAGCTTGGCTGGATCCTGAATCCTGTTCTGCGCCTTGCGGTAGATAGTCCCCAATGTTCCCGGCTGCTGACCGAGCCCGACGAGAATCTTGGTGTACTCGACTTCGAGGTCGGTTCCCTCGGCATCAAGGAGCTTCTGCCAGGAGAACTCGTTGGGAACGATCTTCTGCGGGTTTAGTTTTCGCGTCGACCGCTCATGCGCCATTTTCAGGAATAGCAAGTACGTGAGCTGCTCTGTGTACTCGATGACGCCGACGCCGTCGTCGCGCAGCACATTGCAGTACGACCACAGCTTGTCGACGAGGCGACGCGATTCAGACATGCGTTCCTTTGAAATCAGTTGATAACATCGAGGTTTGGAGCACCCTGAAAAATTGCGTCTCCAGACAACAGCTCGAAGTGCTTGGCGATAGCGCAAGCTGCGATCCAGCGATCAGCGGTATGAATCTTGTCGTGGAGCGGGTGACCCCCGGCGCGGCAATCTGCCGAAAGCTTGGCATACGCCCCGACTACGTCGACATCTGCATAGATCGTCGGCGTGCGTTGAAGCACTTCAAGCAGACGCGCCATCCGGGGAGCGCCCCAATTCGCTTGGCGGGCACCGCTGAGGACCTCGCCTCGAGTCTGAAAGGAAATGACCGTGGGCCGCCCCGCCAAGACCTCACGCCATTCCTGCGCGCGCGAATCTGCAGCTACTGGATTGACGTAGATACGGCTAAACACATCGGTATCCACGACGGTCGCTCCCGGCCGGCTCATGAGCGAATTGCCTGAAGGAAAGCGGCCCATTCCTCCTCTGTGGGATCAACACCGCCGTTCGGATCCGGCCCGGGAGCACTCGCAAGAATTTCGTCCGGCGAAACGACGTCGTGCTGCCGAAACTCTGCGACCGGATCGACTGTTTCGTGTACCCGTGCGTCATCCAAGATCACTACCCGTCCAGACGGACTGAGCGTTGCCATGCCCTCGGCGTGAACCCATTGTCCGACGAGCCGCGCAGCAGCTGCATCATCGGCGACGCGGCGCAATTCGACTGTGTTGCCGACGTCGTCGCGGAGTCGAAACTTGTGGGAATGCAGGTCCACCTTCTCCAGCCGCCCAGCCGCAGTGCCGGCGCCACCAGCAGTCTGTCGGGCCGTTGCCCAAGTCTCGGGATGGGCGTTTGAGGCCTCGATACGAATGTCACCGCGGGACGGCGAGGCTACGACGACGGTGTCCGCGGCAGCCCTCATCGCGAGAGTCAGCTTGCCTGCCGACTCGGCGATCAATTCACTGACCCAGTCCGGCCGATGGTCGGTGCTGATCGCCGTCAGTACCTCCCAGAACCTGTCGTCGGCATCGGCCAGCCCGGGAACCTCGACGTCGAGCTTTTCGGTCGGCCCTTTGCTGAACTGGAGCACCGTGCTCCCCTGCTGAATGGCGCCCAACCGCAGTTCGGCGAACTCCTCCACGTACTGCTTGGATCGCC
This sequence comes from Mycobacterium sp. SMC-21, assembly GCF_045310825.1. Taxonomy (NCBI): domain Bacteria; kingdom Bacillati; phylum Actinomycetota; class Actinomycetes; order Mycobacteriales; family Mycobacteriaceae; genus Mycobacterium; species Mycobacterium sp. SMC-21. The sequence goes on from NZ_JBJIAO010000011.1 coordinate 19,820, forward strand.
CAGGGCCAGCCGCATCTGCTGCATCACGGCTGAGTCTGGTGACCAACTCCTGCAGCGCAGCCGATATGGCGCTCAGGTCTTTCAGTGTGATCTCGCCGCTGGGCGCAGAGCCTCCGACGAGGCGCAGTTCGATCTGCTTGATCATGACCATCGCCTCCCATCTGCGATTCCATGAGGTCGGTCGTTTGCCTCCGGACCATTGTGCCGCGCGAAGCCGCTCTCGCTTACCAGAATAATTGCAGTGCCCACCGACAAGCTGCTCGCGCCGCTACTCGACGCCGCGACTCTCCCAGTCGCCAAAGGTTGAACCGTCCGAGGCGATCCACTCTCGGCGTCCATTGCAGGAGTGCCCCCATGCAACAGCGCCCGCCGTGGAAGGTGAGCTGAACGGGATGCTCCGGGTGACCACGCCCTTCCCAGCTTCGATGACGACCGCCCCGTCGGCGATCAACTGCTCATGATGCGCACGGTACGACGCATACGACTTAATCGTGCTCTGAGCCTTGCCGATGCCCTGCCAAACCGCCACGACAATTGACCCGGCGAGCATGGTGAACTCGCCGTCGATCTGCTGGGCCTTAGCGTCGACGCCTTGCTTGGCGTTGCGCAGGTGAAATACCGGCGAATCCGAGTCCACGACGTCCCGGATTCCGGGCTTCGGGAGCGGGATGCGGATGGCATTGACGCCAAGAACCGGCAGTACGATCTCAAGTTGCGAAACGAAGTAGTCCATGTCGGAGGCATCCGCTTCGGGCAACGCCGGCGGCGACGGAGCCGTACCGTTCTCGACCTTGACGCGCCCAGCTCTTGTCGCCAGATCGATGATGCGTGACTCAAGATAGCGACCATGGGCCTTCGTCAGATTCGCGTCCTTCGACGTGATCACGACGACGCGATCCCAAAAATCTTTCTCCCGTTGGTGATACCGCAAGCGCTCAGCGACGACGTCGGCCTCACCGATGTAGCAACGAGTGTTTCCAACAACAGCTTCGTCTTCGCCCATCAACAGGTAGGCGCCGGTGCGTTGAGCCTCTTCGCGTTTGAGGAGATCGGCCAGTTCTGACCGCGGCGCCGACAGCACATGCCCAGTCCAATTGGTGATCTCAGCGGTGGTGAGTCCGCCGGCGCTGCCGTCTACAAGGAAGAGCTTGATCTGCTTGCCGCTCATACAGTTTCGAGTTCTTTCACGTCAGCTAAGGGAGCGGTGAGGCGACCGGAGAAAGCTGCGGTTAGAAGCGATGTTCTGAGCACAGCTCCTCGACCAACCGCGTCATCGATCGACTTCTCAAGTCGATCGAAATCTGCTTGCTTGTCGTTCAAGGTATCAGCGATACGCGCAGCCACGCCCGGCGAGGGCACAATCACCGGCATCTTCCGAATCATCGACAGACTGATGGAGGCCAGATTGACGCTCTGCTTGCCATTGCGCTCAGCCCAACGTCCTCCGAATGTGTTTGCAGTCCAGGACAAGAAGTAAGGATCAAGCCGAGGCTCGGTAATGCGAGCACGGAATACATGATTCTGATGAATACAGTTGTGCACCTGTCCTTCCCACACCCAGCCGCGCGCAAGCTTGTCGCGGTCGCCGCCTTCGTTGAGCAGCACGTCGCCACGCTCCAAACGGAGAGACATCGCTTTAGCGGGCGCCACGCGAATCGTGACAACTTCACTGAGGTTCAAGTGTCCTCGCTGAACATTGGCCACTCGCAAATAGGGCACCTCGACAAACGACGGATCGTTCTGCTTTTTCGAGTCCTTCGTGACGCCACCAACGACTTCTGCAACGTCTCCAAGCCGGGACCACACCCATCCCACTGGCAACGGCGGAAGAATCCCGTCGACAGTGCCCACATCCGATAAACCTGTGTCGATGCGATCAATCGCAGTACCGCCAGTCAGGGCTTGAACCACAGTGCGCTCGCGTAGGGCCGCGAGCTTTGATCGCGCATGATCAAGTTCAGTTCGCGCAGCCTCGAGGCGCGACAGATGGTCTTCAAGAATCTCTACGATGCGGTGCTGCTCATCCGAAGGAGGTAACGGCACCGGAATTCTCCTCAACTGCTGCTGCGGAAGGTGCGCGATTGTTGAGCCGGTGGCAAACGCCGCTAACGTTCCGTTATTCGCTTGGTGCTCAAGCAGGTAACGCAGAAAGCGCACATTCAACACTGGGGAGGGTCTAATCCGGTGCAATGCCTTCTGAAATGCGATGTACTCGGGCCTGCCGCGCCAAATAGCACAGCGGCCGATCTCACCACCTTCACAAACGAGGAGATCGCCTTCAAGAACCTCAAACCGTTCGCGCTCTGCGTCGGCAAGTTCCATCGACAGCAAGTCGTCCGCGTCGATACGCCCCCACTGAACGTTGACGTTGCGAAGATACTGAACCCGAGGCTTGCCCGAATCTCGGCCCTTGTCCAGCATCTTCCCAAGTGCCGTATCGGCGACCTCACCCAGCGGCTTAACTGGCCAGCTCACGCCGTCAACTCCGCGTTCAATTCGTCGATCAACTCCGCTGCCCGCTCACCCAAATCCCTTATCGCTCCATCAGTTCCGCCACGCTCGGTGAATGGCGCGTCGTCGAGGTCTTCGACCCGGATACCCGCGGAACTCGCGATCACCGACACCATCCGGTCCAGCCACCACCTCTCGGTCTCGGCAAAGACCGCACCCGACTGCTCCTGCTGCACCAACCAGGCGGCATATCGCTCACGCACCCGCTCACCGTAGGGCACCAGCTCGTCATCAATACCAGTGGCATAGCGGATCAGCGACACCAGGTCGGTCACCGTATGGGTCGCACTCGTGCGCACCTTCGACCCATCCACCGCGGCATAGGCGTTCCAGATCACGTCAGTTGTCCAATTATGGGGCGGCCGTGAGATTCTCGCCGCCAGCCCTTCGATAACCGCGAAGTCTATCCGCCGTTCCCCCGCCTCATAACCGACCTGCAATGCTGTGATCTCGTCGCGGTGTTCAGCCAGATAGGCTGCCCACGACTCCACCACCGAGCGAGCCTTGTCCGTATTGACCACACCCCCAGCTTCGATCAATTCGTCGCGACTGACCTCGTCAATCACTCGATCATGCGCAGCCCGGAGCTCCAAAATACGGTTGCGCAGCTCAGGGTTCGAGGCCAGCGGTTCAATCGCACGATCAATGGCTTCTCGTGTCGTGGCCGCTGGTTCGACCGCATCAACGAGATTCCGGATGATGTCGCGAACCGAACCGGATGCGACTTCATCTAGTTCAACCCGCTCTTTGTCGGTGAGGTCGAGCTCCAATTTGGCTAAACGCGAAGCAAGAGTGGCTGCTTCATCCTCGGTGATCGTTAGATTGGCCGCTTTCTCCAGCAACTTCTTGAGCGGCACCGACCGTTGCCGGTTCAGGGGCGGCTCGACGAAGTCGTGCTCGGTGACGCCGACGGCGTCGACTATCACAAACCGCGTCTTCGTCTGCGCATCCGGCGTGACCGATTGAAAGTCAGCGTCCGGAATTGTCCGTGCCCCACGACCTTTCATCTGTTCGAAGTACTGCGCTGAGCGCACATCGCGCATAAAGAACACACATTCCAGTGGTTTAACATCGGTACCGTGGGCGATCATGTCGACAGTGACGGCGATGCGAAGGCTCGGGCTGGTCCGCAGGGCTTGTAACTGCTCCTTGGCATTTCGCGCGTTGTAGGTGATCTTCGCAGCGAAATCGTTGCCCTTACCGAACACTTCACGTACTTGTTTTACGATCTCCTCCGCATGGTTGTCATCCTTGGCGAAGATCAGCGTTTTCGGCACCGCGCTACGTCCCGGGAAAATCTCGGTGAAGAGCCGGTCCCGGAATGTTTCGAGCACCGTCCGGATCTGATCGGTCGCGGTCACTGCCCGATCGAGCTGTGCTGCACCGTAATCCAGATCATCGTCGAGTGCCTCAAGCCGCTGTTCACGAGTACGCCGGTCAACCTTCGGCACGATGGTGCCTGCCTCAATCCGCGATCCCGCATCGCTGATCTTCGTGCGGATCCGGTACACGTCGAAGTCGACGTTGACGCCGTCAGCTACGGATTCGGGATAGGTGTAGTCCGACACCAGGTTCTGCCGGAAGAACGCGAACGTCTGTTTACCAGGAGTGGCCGTTAGCCCGACCACGTGGGCGTCGAAATACTCGAGGACACCCCGCCAAACCCCGTAGATGCTCCGATGAGCTTCATCGACAACGATGAGATCGAATGTCTCCGGTGGGATTTCACCGCTGTACGAAACAGTCACCGGCACTTCCGGGATGTAATCGTCGATGTCCGGGTCGTCGGTGTCGCTGACTTCGCCAACCTTGATGGCCTTGAAAACCCGCTGAATCGTCGAAATCGATACCTTCGTCGACCCCAACAATCCCGCCTTCGACAGCTTGGCGACGTTGTACAGCTCCGTGAAACGCCGACCGTCGTCAGGCGTGCGATAGTTCTGGAATTCAGCAAGTGTCTGGTCGGCCAGGTTGTTTCGGTCGACCAGGAACAGAATTCGATTGAAACTACCGTGTTTGAGCACGCGGTACGACTGCGTCACCGCGGTGTACGTCTTGCCGGCGCCAGTCGCCATCTGGATCAGCGACCGATCGAACTGCTGTGCAGCCAAACTCTTTTCGACGCCATTGATAGCCTCTATCTGGGCCGGGCGGAGCGGAGCAGTATCGAGCGCAGGCAGGTTCTGCACCTTAGCCCGCCATGTCGGTCGACGTGGGTCCCCTTCGGCGTCACGCAGAACGCGGGCTAACGCCTCGGGCCTAGGCACATTGAAGATCAGCCGCGCGCGTGGTTCCGGATCGAAACCGTTCGTGAAATGAGTTTCGACGCCCGAAGCCTCGAACACGAATGGCAAGCGTCCTTCACGCGTCTTCGCGGCGATCCGCACATCGGCTGGCAAACCCTCGGCATACATGGCTGACTGCCACTCGACCCCAGACAACGGCGTACCGACTGGTTTCGCCTCAATGACGCCGACGACTGCCTTATCGACGTAAAGCAAATAGTCGACCCGTCCGTGGCTTGGCTTCATCACCACTTCGCGAACAGCAATGCCCGAACCCGCGAAGAGGTTCAGGCCCTTCTTATCTTGGACTACCCAGCCCGCCTGGGTGAGCTGCTCATCGATGAGCCGTCGCGCACGCGCCTCGGCCGGCAGCCGAGAATCGTCCCCCACGTCGCTCATTAGCACAGCTTATCGACTTCGATCGTATGGAAAGCCAGTATCAGACGAGTCATACCCACAACGGAGTACAAAGTCGTGCCCTCCGAGGCATCCAACCGACAGTGCTAAGACTTATGGAGTGCACGATCTCGTGGCCCGGCGTCTTCGCATGGGCACTGGCATGGCGCATCGGCGACGAATCGCAGCACCCGACGGACCACATGCCAGACAAAGCCGCAGGTGCGCCCAACGGGTGCCGGCGGCGATGCAGTCCTGGCGGCCCTTTGCGGTCTGCGGAGTGACCAGGCGGACTGTTCGTCAAGTGCGGACGCCGAAGATGGATGCCGCGACATCCACGGTAGCCCCGTTGCGCCCTGATTACCCGTGCGCGCTCGACACGTCGGCCGGGAGCATCTCGGCCCGGTCACCAGCCCGACGGAACCCGCCAGGCTCCTCGTCGTCTTCGTCTCGAACACCGGGGACGAACTTAAGGTCGACGACCCGCTTCGGTAAGTTTGTCCGCCTGGCGGCTCCACGCGAAAGCTGATGAACTGGAGCCACTTCGGGGAGGAACGGGGCGGGCACGATGGCACAGCGGTATGACGTCGTCGTCGCCGGTGGCGGTCCGTCGGGCGCCGCCGCGGCCTGGCAGGCGGCGCAGGTGGGCGCCAAGGTGCTGGTCGTGGACAAGGCGGAGTTTCCGCGCGACAAACCATGTGGCGACGGCTTGACGGCCCGCGCCGTCAGTTACCTGCAGAAGATGGGCCTGGCCGACGAGGTCTCCACCTTCCACCGGGTCGACCGTGTCACGGTGTTCAGCCCGAGTCGGTGGGAGATGTCCTTCCCACAGCGTCCCGGTATGCCCGATCACGGACATACCGTCAGCCGAACGCATTTGGACACCGTGTTGCTCAGTCATGCCGAGAAGGCGGGAGCCGAGGTACGCGAGGGCGCCGAAGTGGCAGGACCCGAACTCGATGCCGGCGGCCGGGTGGTCGGCGTGGTTCTCAAGACCGGCGAGAAGATCTCGGCAGACGCGGTCATCGCCGCCGACGGCGCGTATTCACCGATCAAGCGCGCCCTGCACATCGATTCGGAGTACAACGGCTACTCGGCCATCGCGATCCGCGCGGAGATGCACGCCAACCGGCCGGACACCGATTCGCTGGACATCTACCTCAAGCTGCAGTTCCAGGGCGATCAGCTGCCCGGCTACGGCTGGGTGTTCCCGATGGGCAACGGCGTGCTCAACATCGGCGTGGGCTACGTCAACTGCTACCGGAATTGGCAGGCGATCAACGCCACACAGTTGCTCGGCGAATTCCTGGGGTCCCTGCCGCGGGACTGGGAGCTGCCATCGATCGCGGAATTGAAGATGAGCAAGAGCGTGCGGGCATGGCGGTTGCCGATGGGTTTCACCGCGTGGCCACCGTGGCGTCCGGGCGTGGTGTTCACCGGCGATGCCCTCGGTGCCGCCAAACCGGTTTCGGGCGCGGGTATTTCGAAGGCGCTCGAGGCCGGCCTGGGCGCCGGCGAGAGTGTGATCGCGGCACTGCAGAACGGTGGCCCCGACGACTTCACCAACTACACCCGGCGCCTGGAGGCGGCCTGGGGCAGGGAGTACCGCATGGGCCGCTTCGGCCACAAGCTCGCCGGTATCCCGGCCATCCCGAACACCGGTATCAAGCTCCTCGACAAAGGATTCGTCCGCGACGCCACACTGCGGGTGATGTACGGAAAATCGCACGGTCCCCTGCACACGTACTGACGAGCCCTACCGCGGAGTCCCGCCGCCGTCGACGATCACGACCTGTCCGGTGATGTAACTGCCTGCGCCCGAACACAACAGCAGTGCCGTGCCCACCAGTTCGTCCGGATTGGCCAACCGCTTCATCAGCGTGTTGGACGCCATCACGTCGATGACCTCCTGCGGATTGTTGCGCACCATGTCGGTATCGACGGGACCGGGCGCAATGGCGTTGACCCGGATGCCGTCGGCCGCGTAGGCGGCTGCCATCGAGCGGGTGAACGACAGCAGCGCCGACTTGCCCGCGGCGTACATCGACACGAACGGCGCGAACTGAAACGCCCCGACCGATGACATGTTCAGCACGGCGGCGGCCGGGCTGGCCTTCAAGTGCGGCAACGCTTTCTGCACCAGGAACACCGGGCCGCGCAGGTTGGAGTCGTAGGACTTGGCCCACGCCTCGGGCGTCATCTCCCCCAGCGGCTGAGCGAGTGCGTTGGCCGCGTTGTTGACCAGGACGTCGATGCCGCCGAATTCCGCGACGGTGGCGTCCACCAGCTGGTCGAGATCGTCGAGGTTGCCCATGTTCGTCGGCACGCCGATCGCCTTGCCGCCGAGCCCGCGCAGGTGCTCGGCGGCGGCCTCGCAGGCGTCGGGCTTGCGGCTCGCCACCACCACGTTGGCGCCGGCCAGGATGAAGCCCTCTGCCATGGCGAGGCCGATACCGCGGGTCCCGCCGGTCACGATGGCGGTGCGGCCGGTCATGTCGAACAGGCGGTCAAATGTGGTGCGGTCCATGGCTAGCAGTAGAACACAGGGGTCTGCCTGGTTGATCCCGCGGCAATGGCGAGAAAGTTCGAGTAGCCAACGCCGTCGGTACAGAGTCAATGCAAGTGTCGGTGATTCTGCGGTCAGGGCGCGTGACCCACGTGGTCCCTTACGTCTCCAACGTTCGCTCACTGACGAACTCCCGCTTCACCCCGGTCACCGGATCGGTGAACGTGAGCCGCTGCGCCAACAACTGCAGCGGCGTCGAGAAGTCACCGGCGGCGACGTCGAGCACCGTGGGGTACAACGGATCCCCGTCGATCGGCAGCCCCAGTGAGTTCATGTGCACCCGCAGTTGGTGGGTGCGTCCGGTCGCGGGCGACAGCTGGAACAACCCGGAACCCAAGGGCTCGATCAGCGTCACCGCATTCACCTCACCGGGCTCGATGACGGCCTGTAAAGACCCGCGCCGCTTCACGATTCGATTGCGCAGCTCGACGGGCTCGGTCAGTGTCCCGGCCGACGACCGCGCCAGATACGTCTTGGACGCCCCGCCGGAAGCGAACATCGTCTGATACGCCCCGCGGACCTCGCGTCGCGCGGTGAACACCAGGACGCCGGCGGTCAGCCGGTCCAACCGGTGCGCTGGGGACAGTTCCCACAATCCCAAGGCCCGGCGCAGCCGCACCAGGGCCGTCTGCACCACGTGCCCACCGCGCGGCATGGTGGCCAGAAAGTGCGGCTTGTCGACCACGACGATGTTCTCGTCGCGGTACAGCACCGGCACGTCGAACGGGACGGCGACCTCGTCGGGCAGGTCGCGGTACCAGTAGATGAACGCGCCGGCCGGCAGTTCCGTCGCGTCCGAGACGACCGACCCGTCGGCGCAAACCACCTCGCCGGCAAGCACTTTCGCGGCCGCGTCGTCGCCGAACCGCGCCTGCAACTCGGCCAGCACCGGCCCGCCGTGCACCCGCAGCCGGGCAGGCCCGATCCCCTCGTATCCGGGACGGACGGGCAGGCTCAATCGAGCGGAACCGGCTCGAGGATCTCCGAACGGGCCTCGGGAGCCGCCGCGCGCAGCGCATCTGCCGATTCGTCGTCGGGCTGCGTCTGTGACAGCACCTCGGCTTCGACGCGGGCCAGGTACGTCGCGACCTCGCGGTCGATGTCCTCGGCACTCCAACCCAGCACGGGCGCAACGACTTCCGCGACCTCGCGGGCGCAGTCGACGCCGCGGTGCTGGTACTCGATGGAAATCCGCATGCGGCGGGCCAGGATGTCCTCGAGGTGCAGCGCGCCCTCGGCCGCGGCCGCGTACCAGGCCTCGACCTTCAGGTACACCGGCGCCTCGGTGATGGGCTCCAGCAGCTCGGGGCGGTCGGCCGCCATGTCCAGCACCTCGCCGATCAGCGAGCCGTAGCGGTCCAGCAGGTGCCGCACCCGGTAGGGATGCAGCCCATAGTGCTGGCCCACGTGTTCGGTCTGGTTGATCAGCGCGAAGTAGCCGTCGGCCCCGAGCAGCGGCACCTTCTCCGTGATCGACGGCGCCACGCGCGTCGGCACGAACTCGCTGGCCGCGTCGATGGCGTCCTCGCCCATGACCCGGTAGGTGGTGTACTTGCCGCCGGCGATGGCCACCAGGCCGGGAGCCGGCACCGCGACGGCGTGCTCGCGGGACAGCTTGGAGGTCTCCTCGCTCTCGCCGGCCAGCAGCGGACGCAGGCCCGCGTAGACGCCGTCGATGTCGTCATGGTTGAGCGGCGTGGCCAGCACCTTGTTGACGTGCCCGAGGATGTAGTCGATGTCGGCCTTGGTCGCCGCCGGGTGCGCGAGGTCGAGGTTCCAGTCGGTGTCGGTGGTGCCGATGATCCAGTGCGTGCCCCACGGGATGACGAACAGCACCGACTTCTCGGTGCGCAGGATGATCGCCACCTCGCTGACGATGCGGTCCCGCGGGACGACGATGTGCACGCCCTTCGAGGCGCGGACCCGGAACCGGCCGCGCTGCTTCGACAGGGCCTGAATCTCGTCGGTCCACACTCCGGTGGCGTTGACCACGACGTGGCCGCAGACCTCGGTCACCGCACCGGTTTCCGAATCGCGGACCCGTACACCGGTGACCCGGTCGCCTTCGCGGAGCAACGCCACGACCTGCGTCGAAGTGCGGACGACGGCGCCGTAGTGCGCAGCGGTGCGGGCGACGGTCATGGTGTGCCGCGCGTCGTCGACGACGGTGTCGTAGTAGCGGATCGCGCCGATCAGCGAACTGCGCTTGAGCCCGGGCGCCAGGCGCAGCGCGCCGGCCTTGAGCAGGTGCTTCTGCGCGGGCACCGACTTCGCTCCGCCGAGCTGGTCGTACAGGAAGATGCCTGCGGCGATGTAGGGGCGCTCCCAGACCCGCTTGGTCAGCGGGAACAGGAACGGCAGCGGCTTCACGAGATGCGGCGCCAGCGTGGTCAGGGACAGTTCGCGTTCGTACAGCGCCTCACGAACCAGGCCGAACTCGAGCTGCTCGAGGTAGCGCAGGCCGCCGTGGAACATCTTGCTGCTGCGGCTGGAGGTGCCGGAGGCGAAGTCGCGCGCCTCGACCAGGGCGACCTTCAGCCCGCGCGTCGCCGCGTCGAGCGCCGCACCGGCGCCGACGACACCGCCGCCGATCACGATCACGTCGAACTGCTCGGAGCCCAACCGGTTCCACGCGGTGTCGCGCTGTGCGGGGCTCAGCAGGGTCTGACCATTGCCCGGACCGGGAATCGGGTCACTCACGGCGGAACTCCTCGTGGTTACTCGTCGGTAGGCCTTGCGTGACCGAGCCTACGTGGTCGGCGCGGTTCGCGTGTCAGTCCAGATCGTCGTGAGCCATGAGCCGGCGGGCCGTCTCGATGATCGAGCCCGACAGCGACGGGTAGACCGACAGCGTCTGCGCCAGATCGGTCACCGAGATCCGGTTCTGCACCGCCAGCGCGATCGGCAGGATCAGCTCGGAGGCGATCGGCGCGACGACGACGCCGCCGATCACCACACCGGTGGCCGGGCGGCAGAAGATCTTCACGAAACCGTGCTCGAGCAGCGACATCTTGGCTCGCGCGTTGGTGTTCAGCGGCAACATCAGGGTGCGGGCCGGCACCGTGCCGGCGTCGATCGCGGACTGCGGCACGCCGACCGCGGCGATCTCCGGGCGCGTGAACACCGCGGCGGCGACCGTCCGCAGCCTGATCGGCGAAACCCCTTCACCCAGTGCGTGATACATCGCGATGCGGCCCTGCATGGCGGCCACCGAGGCCAGCGGCAGCAGGCCGGTGCAGTCGCCCGCGGCGTAGATGCCCGGCGCCTTGGTGCGCGACACCCGGTCGACCGTCAGGTAATTACCCGGCCCGAGTTCGATGCCGGCCTTCTCCAGCCCCAGGCCCGAGGTGTTGGGCACCGAACCGATACTCATCAACGCGTGGCTGCCCTCCACGACGCGGCCGTCGGCGAGGCTGACCTTGACGCCGGTCTCGGTCCGGACCACCGAATCGGCGCGCGCGTTCTTGACCAACGTCACACCGCGCTCGGAGAACACCTCCTCCAGCACCGCGGCGGCGTCGGAGTCCTCGTGCGGCAGGATCTGGTCGCGGCTGGCCACCACCGTGACCTTGACGCCCAGTTCGGTGTAGGCGTTGCAGAACTCGGCGCCGGTGACGCCCGAGCCCACGATGACCAGGTGCTCCGGCAGGTCGGTGAGGTCGTACAGCTGCCGCCAGTTCAGGATGCGTTCGCCGTCGGGCACCGCGTTGGGCAGGACCCGGGGGCTGGCGCCGGTGGCGATCAGCACCACGTCGGCCTTCAGCACGCCGGACCGCCCGTCGGGCGTCGTGACCTTGACCCGGTGGTGCGCCATTCCCGGGATGCTGTCGACGAGCTCGCCGCGGCCGGCCACGACGTTGACGCCGGCGCGCAGCAGTTGCCCGCCGATGTCGACGGACTGGCTGCGAGCCAGCGTCTTGACCCGGTTGTTGATCTGCGGCAACGAGATCTTGGCGTCCTCGATCTTGATGTCGAAGCCCAGCCCGTCGGCGCGGCGCAGCTCGGTGCGCACGCCCGTCGACGCGATGAAGGTCTTGGACGGCACGCAGTCCCAGAGCACGCAGGCACCGCCGATGCCGTCGCGGTCGACGACGGTCACCTCGGTTGCCTCACGGCCGTAACCGGCGGCAACCAGGGCGGCCTCATATCCGGCGGGACCGCCGCCGATGATCACGATGCGGGTAGCCACGGCTACATCTAACCCCGAGTTGGGTGTTGGTCGCCGGACAACAAGCCGTAGGCTTGCCGAGTGCCGCTCTACGCCGCTTACGGATCGAACATGCATCCGGAGCAGATGCTTCAGCGGGCGCCTCATTCTCCGATGGCGGCCACGGGGTGGCTGCACGGCTGGCGACTGACGTTCGCCGGCGCCGACATCGGCTGGGAGGGCGCGCTGGCGACGCTGGTCGAGGATCCGCTCTCGAAGGTCTTCGTCGTGCTCTACGACATGACGCGCGAGGACGAGGAACGCCTGGACCGGTGGGAAGGCTCCGAGCTGGGGATCCACAAGAAGATCCGCTGCCGGGTGCACCGGGTGTCGTCGGACACCTCCACCGACCCCGTGCTGGCCTGGATGTACGTCGTCGACGCCTGGGAAGGCGGGCTGCCCTCGGCGCGGTACCTCGGCGTCATGGCCGAGGCCGCCGAGATCGCCGGCGCCCCCGCGGACTACGTCCACCACCTCCGCACCCGCCCCTCCCGCAACATCGGGCCCTAGTCCCTTTTTCTTTCCCGCGAGCGGCCGTGTTTGTACAGCGACACACCGTGTTTCGCGTGCAATTTGGGGCCGCTCAGGCGGCGCGAGCGCGCCCGAAGTTCGCGTTGATGCGCGCGACGAGGTCGTCCGGGCGGTAGCGGACGTCCTCGAACACCATCGAGATCGCCGTCCATCCGACGTCCATCAGTGCCGAACTGCGCTCGCGGTCGGCCAACATCGCGTCCGGTCCGCTGTGCCAATCCAATCCGTCGTACTCTGCGGCGACCATGTACTGCGGCCACGCGAAATCCAGCCGACGCAGCTTTCCCCGGCCGTCGATGACCTCGTATTGCAGTTCGGGCATCGGTAGGCCGCCGTCGATCATCACGAGGCGCGCCTCGCTCTCCATCGGCGACTCCGCGCGTGGATCTGCGATCGGCAACATCTCCCTCACGATGACGATTCCGCGACGTCCGGCCTGCCTGGTCACCGCCCGCGACAACTCCACCCGGTCGCAGGTGCCGGAACGCAGAGCAGCATCGAGCGTCGCCAGTACACGTGGCCTTCGCAGCGAGCGTGCTACTTCGATCGCAGTCCACGCCGGCGCGGTCGCGGGCCGGCCCTGCTCCACAACCATCGGTGCGCCGTCGCGGCGATGGATCATCAGTCCATCAGCGTGCCGCAGATGTGAACCTGCGGGATTGAGCACATGCAGGTCCTTGGGATTCTCGGTGTCGAATCCGTAGAGGGCCGCCGCCGTCCCCAGACACACCGGGACCGGCTTGCCGGCCGAGAGGTCCAGGCCGCGCAGCCGCGTCCAGTCGTCGGGTTCACCCCGCGAGTAGATCCCTTGCCAGATACGTTCGAGCGCACCAGTTTTCAGATACGAGTCAAAGGTCCTGCGGGACAGCTTCGACAGGATCTGAGCGCTGGTGGCTACCCCGTCCTGGAGGTCGAGTAGTGCTTGAAGGTCGGCGTCCACGTCGTTGATGCTCGGCTTCCACGGCTGTGGCCGAAAGGCGCATCAGACGATCTGTGGATCAATCACGAACTGTGGAATTTCGCGGCACGTGGATCAGGTGCGCAGTTCACGGCCCCTCGGCGAGCGTGAGCGGCCCCAAGATGCACGCGAAACACGGCGTGTCGGCGTACAAACACGGCCGCTCGCGGTTAGGAGCAGACACCCACGCTCGCAGTTAGAAAGCGGCGGCCTGTTCGATGATGTTGACGAGGACCCGGACGCCGACGGCGAGGGCGCGTTCGTCGAGGTCGAAGGTCGGCTGGTGCAGGTCCAACTGCGGGCCGACGCCGGGCCACACGCCGAGGCGCGCCATGGCCCCCGGCACCTCCTCGAGATACCACGAGAAGTCTTCGCCGCCACCGGATTGCTTGGTGTCGGCCAGGGCATCGGGGCCCAGCGCCTCGATGGCGTGGGTCATGATGCGCGTCGAGAGTTCCTCGTTGACCACCGGCGGGACGCCGCGGCGGTACAGCACCGTGTGATCCACGTTGAGCGGCGCCAGCAGGGACGAAACGATCTCGCGGACAATCGATTCCATCTCGACCCAGGCATCACGGCTGGCGGTGCGGATGGTCCCGGCCAGGGTGCCCGTCTGCGGGATGGCGTTCGACGCGAATCCGGCGTTGACCGCGCCCCACACCATGACGGTGCTGTGCCGCGGATCGACGCGGCGGGACAAGATGCCGGGCACCCCGGTGATCAGCGAGCCGAGCGCGTAGACCAGATCACCGGTCAGGTGCGGGCGCGACGTGTGGCCGCCCGGCGAGTGCAGGGTGATCTCCATCTGATCGGCGGCCGAGGTGATGGGACCCGGAATGGTGGCGACCTTGCCGACCTCGAGCCGCGGATCACAGTGCAGCGCAAAGATTCTCGACACACCAGCCAGTGCACCCGCGGAGATGGCGTCCAGCGCGCCGCCGGGCATCAGCTCCTCGGCGGCCTGGAACACCAGGCGCACACCGACCGGCAGCGTCGGCGCCGACGCCAGAGCCAACCCGGTGCCGAGCAGCACCGCGGTGTGCGCGTCGTGTCCGCAGGCGTGCGCCACATTGGGCACGGTCGAGGCGAACGGCAGGCCGGTGCGCTCGTCCATCGGCAGCGCATCCATGTCGGCGCGCAGGGCGATCCGCGGCCGGTCCTCGGGACCGAAATCGCACGTCAGGCCGGTACCGCCGGGCAGAATCTTCGGGTTCAACCCGGCCTCGGCCAGCCGCGTCGCAACGAACTTGGTGGTCTCGAACTCCTGCCGGCCCAACTCGGGGTTGGCGTGCAGATGCCGCCGCCAGCCGACCAGGTCGTCGTAGTTCGTGGCCAGCCAGCGCTCGGCGTGGTCCGAGAGGGTCATCCGCGCCCTGCCTTCACTTGTCGCTGAACCGCCGCCCGGTCCGCCATCTTCTGCAAAACCCGAGCCCGCTCGTCAGGCGCCTGCGCCAGCGCAACCACCGTGCGCGCCAACATGATCGCGCCTTCGGTGACGGCCTTGTCCGCACTCGGCCCCGCCGCCGCCGCGGTGAACTCCGGTTGGTGGATCGACGCGCCATTGGCCTCGATCCCGACGACCGGGTGGATTCCCGGCATCACCTGCGTGACGTTGCCCATGTCGGTACTACCAAGGGGCACAGACACTTCCAGGTCCACCGGCAGCGGCGTCCGGCCGAGACGCTCCATCTCGGCGCGGAACACCGTCGTCAACCACGGATCGGGCGTCAGCGCGTCATACCGCGGCGACACCTCCGTCACCTCGTGCGTACAGCCCGCCGCCAAGGCGCCGGCCGCGAAGCACGAGAACATGCGTACTTCCAGTTCGTCCAGTGACGCGGAGTCCGTGGCCCGCATCGTGTACAGCAATTCCGTATGCGCCGGAATGACGTTCGGTGCCTGACCGCCGTCGGTGACGATGCCGTGCACCATCTGACCGGGCGTCAACTGCTGACGCAGAAGCCCGATCGCGACCTGCGCGACCGTGACCGCATCGGCGGCGTTGATGCCCAGGTAGGGCGCGACGGCGGCGTGCGACTCGCGCCCGCGGTAGGCCACAGACACCTCGGACAGCGCCAGGGACCGCGCCCCCGCGATGTCGACCGGACCGGGGTGCAGCATCACCGATGCCGCGACGTCGTCGAACACCCCGGCGTTCAGCAGCAACGCTTTTCCGCCGCCGGCCTCTTCGGCGGGCGTGCCGATCAATGCCACGGTGATGCCGATCTCGTCGGCGACCTCGGCCAGCGCCAGCGCCGTGCCGACCGCCGACGCGGCAATGATGTTGTGCCCGCACGCATGTCCGATACCGGGCAGCGCGTCGTACTCGGCGCAGACGCCGATCACCAGCTCGCCGCTGCCGTAGTCGGCACGGAACGCGGTATCCAGGCCGCCGGCGGCCGGGGTGACCTGGAAGCCGCGCTCGGCCACGAGCGCCTGGGTCTTCGCGCAACTGCGGTGCTCCGCGAAAGCCAGTTCCGGTTCGGCGTGGATCGAGTGGGACAGCTCGATCAAATCGGCACGGTGACGCGCGACGGCATCGGTGACCGTCTGCATGGCGTCTCCCGTCAGCATCATGGAAGTATCGCACCGGCCTGTTCGGCCGCAGCTGGCAACTAAGGTGGACGCCGTGACCGATCCGCAGGCCACCCCTGACTCCGCCGCCGCTGCGGCCGCCGCCGCCATCCGTGACCGCACCGGAATCGCCGGCTTCGACGTGGCGGTCGTCCTCGGTTCCGGCTGGGCCCCGGCCGCCGCCGTGCTGGGCGAGCCGTCAGCCACCATCGCCATGGGTGACCTGCCCGGATTCACCCCACCGACCGCGTCGGGTCATGGCGGCCAGGCACTCGCGCTGCAGGTCGGCGGCCGCGACGTGCTGGTCCTACTGGGCCGCATCCATGCCTATGAGGGCCACGACCTGCGCCATGTCGTGCACCCGGTGCGCACCGCCATCGCGGCCGGTGTGAGCACCGTGGTGCTGACCAATGCCGCCGGCGGCTTGCGCGCGGAGTACTCGGTGGGCCAGCCGGTGCTGATCAGCGACCACCTGAACCTGACGGCGCGGTCGCCTCTGGTCGGCGCCCAGTTCGTCGATCTGGTCGACGCCTATTCGCCGCGGCTGCGGGCACTGGCCCGCGCGGTCGACCCGTCGCTGACCGAAGGCGTGTATGCCGGGCTGCCCGGCCCGCACTACGAGACACCCGCCGAGATCCGGATGCTGCGCACCCTGGGCGCCGACCTGGTCGGCATGTCGACGGTGCACGAGACCATCGCGGCCCGCGCCGGCGGCGCCGAGGTGCTCGGCATCTCGATGGTGACCAACCTGGCGGCCGGCATGACCGGTGAGCCGCTGAGCCACGCCGAAGTCCTGGAGGCGGGGCGCCAGTCAGCGACCCGGATGGGGACGCTGCTGGCCGAGGTGTTGGCGCGGTTGTGAGACAGCGACACCAAGCTTTGATGGAGGCAACGCCCAACGAAAGCCGATTCAGGCGTTTCGAAACTTCTATGAGCCCTCGTAGCAACCCAACTGATAGATGAGCGCTTCATCGATTGCAATCGGCTGATCCGCATACTCCGCCAGTGATCGAACCGCATCGAGGTTCGGAACATCGAAGTCAAAGGGCTCCACAGGAATGTCATCGTCGACCCGCAGGATCTCGCGAATCGCAGCCACCGTCAGACGGGTCAGATGAGTTTCCTGCACTAGTCGCTCCGTCGTGCGGTCAAAACCCTGAAGCCACCACGTAAGCACTACGGCTCCACCTTCCGTCCGGGATCTGCTGGCTTTGTCTGCGCACCCGTGTCCGGGTCGAATTCGCCTTGATGAACGCCACGCTTGTTGTAGACCTCAACCTTGCCGTGCTGGCTGTCCCACTCGTAGATAGTCCCGTCGTCATCTTTCCAACGTCGCCGCATACGTCCGCCCACTGCGAGCACAATGGCCCCGTGAACCACACACCCCTGACCTTCGGCACCGCGGGCCTGCGTGGCCCCATGCGTGAGGGCCTCGACGCCATGAACGTCACCACCGTCAGCCGCGCGACGTGGGCCGTGGCGCAGGTGCTCAAGGACCGTTGCCTGGGCGGGTCGACGGTCGTGGTCGGCCGGGACGCCCGGCACCACTCCGACGAATTCGCCACCGCGACCGCGGAAATCTTTGCCGCCGAAGGGTTTTCCGTCATCCTTCTCCCCCACCCCGCGCCGACCCCGGTCGTGGCCTACGCGGTGCGGCAGCTCGACGCCGTTGCCGGCGTACAGATCACCGCTTCGCACAATCCCCCTGCCGATAACGGCTACAAGGTGTACTTCGACGGCGGCATCCAGATCGTCCCACCCACCGACCGGGACATCGAAACGGCCATGCGGCAGGCACCGACCGGCATCGCCCGGCAGCCCGTCACGCCCGTCGACGAAACCCTCATCGAGCAGTACGCGCGCCGGGCCGGGTCACTACGCCGGACGCAAGGCGACGTCCGGGTGGCGCTGACCGCGATGCACGGTGTCGGTGGCGCGCTGGCGATCGACGTCCTGAACCGCGCCGGTGTCAGCGATATCCGGACGGTGGCAACACAATTCGAACCCGATCCCGACTTCCCCACCGTCGCGTTCCCCAACCCCGAGGAACCCGGCGCCACCCACCTGCTGCTCGCCCTCGCCGCCGAGGCCGGCGCCGAAGTCGCCATCGCCCTGGACCCCGACGCGGACCGCTGCGCCGTGGGCATCCCGACCACGAGTGGCTGGCGCCTGCTGTCCGGTAACGAAACCGGTTGGCTGCTGGGCGATTATCTGCTGTCGAACCTGACTCCCGAGGAAGCCGGGACCACTGTCGTCGCCAGCTCGCTGGTCTCGTCGCAGCTGCTCGCGAAGATCGCCGCCGACCACGGAGCCCACCACGTCGAAACGCTGACGGGCTTCAAATGGCTGGCGCGCGCCGACCAGGACATCCCTGGCGCCACGCTGCGGTACGCGTACGAAGAGGCCATCGGGCACTGCGTCGACCCCGATGCCGTACGCGACAAGGACGGCATCAGCGCGGCCGTGGTGTTCTGCGATCTGGTTGTGGCACTGCGCCATCAGGGCCAGACGGTGCAGGATCGGCTGGACGCCCTGGCCGCGAAATTCGGTGTCCACGCCACCGGCGCGGTCTCGGTGCGCACCGACGCCGACGCGGTGATGGCCCGCCTGCGGGCCGAGCCGCCGGCCCAGATCGCCGGTGTCCCGGTCCGGACCGAGGACCTGGCCGAGCTGCGGGGAAAACGGCGCACCGACGCCCTGGTCTTCACCGGCCATGGCCTGCGGGTGGCGGTGCGCCCGTCGGGAACCGAGCCAAAGATCAAGTGCTACATCGAGGTCAGCAAGCCGCCGACCGCCGATCTGGCGACCGGTCGGACGTCGGCCGCAGCCGAACTACGCGACGTCGAGGCCGTGGTCACCGGCCTGCTGGCCCCGGCCTGACGCCGAACCGTAGGGAGATCCCTTATATCCGGCGGGCTCCTGTGCGACTTAGCCTCGATTCATCGGAGGAAAGAGGTGTCGGCATGTCGGACAACACACTCGCTCGCCGCTGGGGTGGCGCCGCGACGGTCCTGATCGGCGGAATCGGTACTGCGGGCATCGCTCTCGCCCCGCCGGCGGCCGCGGTCCACGCCGAGCAGTACATCTCGACGTACTGTCGGCCTGCCACCATGCAGGACTGCCGGCAGCCGGCGGTGCTCCGCTTCGACCTTCCGACCGACGACTGGGTGCAGCCGTCCTTCACCAATGCCGCCGACGGCTGTTCCGATATCTCGGTGCGCTTCTCGGTCAGTCCCGCGGGAACTCCGGGCACCCTCAGCAGCAGCTACCGGCTCAGCCCGGGCCAGACCGCGGTGGGCCCGCATGCCCACATGTCGGCAGGCGCGATGCAGGTGAGCGTCTTCGCCACCGGAATCGAAGGCGGTTGCAACACCGGCGCTCTCATGGCCTGGGGCGGCACGGTGTCCGTCGACTCCACCGGCAAGCCGAACCTGCCCGACGCGGTTCCCCGGCCGAGCCAAACCCCGCTACCGACCCCGACCGGGCCGATCGTCCACTAGCGCGGACCGAACTGCCGATCCCCCGCATCGCCCAGGCCCGGCACGATGTAGGCATCGTCGTTCAACTCGGCATCGATGGTGGCCGTGAACAGTCGCAGGGACGGAACCGCCTTCTCCACCAACGCAATTCCCTCCGGCGCACACACCACGCACACCGCGGTGATGTCGTCGGCCCCGCGGTCGACCAGGAGTTGCAGGGTGTACGCCAGCGACCCACCGGTGGCCAGCATCGGGTCGAGCACCATCACCGGCCGGCCACTCAGGTCGGCCGGCAGGGACTCCAGATACGGCGTCGGCTGGTGCGTCGTCTCGTCGCGCGCCATACCGACGAAGCCGACCTGGGCCTCCGGAATCAGCGCGTGTGCCTGGTCGACCATGCCCAGGCCCGCCCGCAGCACCGGAACCAGCAGTGGCGGGTTCGACAGACGCGAGCCGGTGCACGCGGCGACCGGGGTCTGCACCGGCAACTCCTCGCTGGCCAGCGAGCGCGTGGCCTCGTAGACCAGCATCAGCGTCAGATCGCGCAGCGCCGCCCGGAACCCGGCGTTGTCGGTGCGCTCGTCGCGCAGAGTGGTCAGCCGCGCCGCGGCCAGAGGGTGATCGACGACCCGGACGTCCATGGGCGCCAACATTAATGGAACCGAACGGGCGCGGCGCCCGTCTTATCCACATGATCCGAAACCTGACCGTGGACCCGTCAGCCCTGCACAACCTGTCCGCGGACTACCGCGGTCACAGCACCGAACTGGCCGCGCACGCCGCGGACCTGACCGCCATCGCCGGACAGTTCGACGTGTTCGGCCCCGTGGGCGAGGCCTTCGCCGCGGCCCTGGCGCAGGCGACGCACCACCAGGCCCAGTTGGCGTACCGCCTCAGCGCGCATCTCGACGCCGGCGCCACGACCGCCGTCGCCACCGCGAACACCTTCGTCGACGCCGACCACAACGTCGGCGGCCGGATCGGAACCTGGTGGTGACGGGCTCCCTGACAGCCGCGCTGGCCGCGCCGATCCGAGACGTGCAGGCACTGGTGGGCCCCGGCTTCTCGGGCGCGGATCCGGCCGGTGCCCTGCGTGCGGTGCAAACCGGGCTCGACGGCGTGGCCGCCGCTGCCGACGACGGGTGGCAGCGGACCCAGGACCAGTGGACCGGCACGGCAGCAGGCAGTGCGGGCCAGTTCGCGAGCGCGGCGGTCACCGCCATCGTGGCGATGGCGATGACGGCCGGGCAACTGAGCACGCACACCGAACGGGCCGCTGCCGCGGTGGCCCGGGCCCGCGAGCGCCTCCAAACCATCCTCCAGAACTTCGAGGCCCGCGCGACCGAACTGGAAGCCACTCTCGAATCCCCTGCCGACGCCGCCGCGCTCGTCGACGAAGCCGGCCGGGCCCTGGCTGAGGCCATCAGCGTCGTCGACGAGCTGCACACCGAACTCGCCACGCAGGCCGAGCAGATCACCGCGACGACGAGCGCCGCCGCACCCCAGAGCCACGGATCAGATTGGGAGACAAGCGGATCACGCCCGGCCGTGAGCCTGCCCAGCCTGGGCGCGTCCGGTGGCCAAGGTGCGACCGGGGCCGGCAGACTCGGCGCCCTCGCCACTCCCGCGGCGCACGCCGCGCAAGCGGCACTCAGCACACGGAACCACCGCCGGCCACCCGACCCCGGGAAGTTCGGCGCCGGCGAGGCCGTCACGTTGCCCGACGGCCGCACCGCCACCGCACCGAACAAGGTCGCCGCCGACGCGGTGCGGCACGCCCTCACCCAGCTCGGCGTGCCGTACGTGTGGGGTGGCACGACGCCCGGCGTGGGCCTGGACTGCAGCGGCCTGACGCAGTGGGCGTACCGCGAAGCGGGACTCGACCTGCCGAGGCTGGCGCAGGAGCAGGATGTGGGCGCCGCCGTCGACCGTGGCTCGCTGCGCCCGGGCGACCTCGCGGTGTGGGATGGCCACGTCGCGATGATCGTCGGGAACGGCCTCATGGTCGAAGCGGGCGATCCGGTTCAGCTGTCCCCGATCCGGACGACCAACCTGAATCAGGGTTTCCACGGCTTCTTCCGCCCGACGGCATGACCCGCCGCATGACGATCAAGCAGCGAGGAACGAGCGCGATGAGGAATGCGGCCCATAGATGAAGCCGGAATACGACGACGCGATGGCCCGCGCCCGCGCGGCGCTCGCGGTGTTCCGGCGCACGGCTGCCGAGCTGTCGAACGCCGACGCCACCGCTGATGTCACCACGGCCCTGCGCCACCTGCGCGACGATCTGCACCGACAAGATGCCCCCAGCGTGGCCCGACCCACACGTCGATAGGCTGTGCCGCATGGCTGCTGACATCGTGCCGGTTCGGCTCGGGTTGACCAATGGCGATCTGTACACCCTGTGGGCGCCGCTGTGGCGCGACTCCGACGACGAGTGGGAAGCGTTCCTGGGTCACGGCGACGACCTCTACGCCTTCGAATCCGTCGCGGACCTGGCCGCTTTCGTGCGGACCAACACCGACAACGACCTCGCCGACCACCCGAAGTGGAAGGCGCTCGGCGAGGCCAACGCACACCGCCTCAACCCCGACGAGAGCCACATCCACGACCTGGTCGGCGTGCCCGAGCTGGTCGCCGAGAAGCCCACCGAGGAGTCCGTCACCTCGCTGCGGCGGACGCTCCAGGTGGTCGGCGCGCTCGGTTCGGTCTGCGACCTGATCGCGGTCGCGAAGTTCTTCAACGGCAACCCCGTGCTGTCGACGCTCGGCGGCGGCGCCGAAGCCTACTCGGGCCGGGCCGGCCGCAAGCGGTGGGCCGACATCGAGGCTGCCGTCGGCCGCAGCTGGGACCACGTGCTCGACGCCATCGACGCCCTGGTGACCACCCCCGAGGTCGACGCCAAGGCCGCCGAGAAGGCCCAGGCCGAACTCGATGGGCCCGCACCCGAGCCCGAGGAAGACGAACTCGACGAGGTCGACGAGACCGACGTCGACGACGTCGTCATCGAGGACGAGGTCGACACCGACTCCGAAGAGGCGGCCCTCACCGCGCAGGCCGAGCGGCAGCTGCTCGGCAGTGACGAGGACTTCTGGGAGCGCGTCGGCATCGACCCGATCCGTATCATGACCAAGGGCGCCACCCTCTACACGCTGCGCTGCTACTACAACGACCAGCCGCGGTTCCTCGGCCGCAACGGCCGGATCAGCGTGTTCGGCTCGGAGCGCACGCTGGCCCGCTACCTGGCCGACGAGCACGAGAGCGACCTGTCCAGCTTCGAGGCCTACAGCGACATCCGCACCGCTGCCACCGACGGCTCGCTGCAGATCCGCGTCACCGAGGACAACGTCTACGTGCTCAGTGGCCTGTCCGACGACATCGCCGACGGCCCCGAGGCCGTCGACCGCGAGCAGCTGGACCTGGCGGTCGAGTTCGTGCGCGACGTGTGCGACTACGCCGAGGACGGCACCGCCGACAAGTACCTGACCACCAGCCAGCCGCTGGGCAAGTTCGTCGGTCATGTGCTGGAGCCCGAGACCGTCGGCGCCCCGTCGAAGCCGTACGCCGAGGCCGTGGCCCAGTGGGAAACCCTGGAGCGTTTCGTCGAGTCGCGCCTGCGTCAGGAATGACGCGCGGTGCGATGAGTTAGAGCGACTGGTCGGGTCTGCACTGACATGACCCAGACCAGCGCCCAGCCCATCGTCCGAAATCTCGCCGTTCCCGGCGCCACGCTGCATTACGAGGTGCGGGGCAGCGGGCCGGTGTTGGCCGTCATCGGTTCGCCCATGACGGCATCGGAGTTCGCCGCGGTGGCCGACGCCCTGGCCGCCGACCACACCGTCGTGACGTACGACCCGCGTGGACTCGGTGCCAGCCCCATCGACGATCCCGCGCAGGACTCGACGCCCGAACTGCGGGCCGACGACGTCGCCGCGATCCTCGAGGATCTCGGTGCCGGTCCGGCCGACGTGTTCGGCTCCAGCGGCGGCGCGGTCACCGGCCTGGCACTGGCCGCCAAGTACCCCGGTTGGGTTCGGACGCTGATCGCGCACGAGCCGCCGCTGCTGGAGTTGTTGCCGGCTTCGGAAGCCGCCAAGCAACGCGCCGCGACGCGGGAGATCATCGACACCTTCCACAGCGACGGGCCGGGCGCGGCCATGGCGAAGTTCATGGCGACGGCGGGCTTCGATCAGGCCGACGACGGCGCTCCCGGGCCGCAGGGGCCGCCGCCCGCTCCCGACGAGATGACCAAGCAACTCGCCGACCTGTCCCGGTTCTTCAACCATGAATTGCTCTGCACCACAACGTATCTGCCTGATATTGAGGGGTTGCGGGCCAGCCGGGTCGTGGTGGGCATCGGCGCCGAGTCGGAGCATCTCATCACCTACGGCACCTCGCTGGCGCTGTGCCGCCTGCTGGGCGTCGAGCCCGTCGTCTACCCGGGCGATCACGGCGGGTTCATGAGTGCGCCCGGCGAATTCGCCGACGCGCTGCGGGCCGTTCTGTCCGACTGAAACCCCGAGTCGCGCCCGGCCACCGCGCGCGCTCACAGCCGACACACAACTACGCCGCGTTGCAAAATTAGTTAGCAAGGCGTAAGAATTTCCCAAGAATCCGCTGAGTGAGCGGAGCCGCCTGCCGAGCGCAGGCGAAGGCAGCAGCTTGATCGTCGGGGATTCGGTCAGCGCGTGTTGAGCGGAAGGTGGTCGGGTGCGGTCGGAATCAAAGGGCCTGCTGAAGAAAGTCTGGATACCGCTCGTCCTGGTGGCCGTATTGGCGGTGTCGGGCCTCGTGGTGTCCCGCCTGCACGCGAAGTTCGGGTCGGAGAACCTCAACGCCCATGCCGGCGCAGGCGTCGAGATCGTCCAGTTCAACCCCAAGGTCCTGGTGTACGAGGTCTATGGGCCGCCGGGAAGTTCGGCAGAGATCAGCTATTTCGATCCCGACGCCAACGTGCACTCGGTGAGCGCCGTGCTGCCCTGGTCCGTCACCCTGTCCACCACGCTGCCGACCGTCAGCGCAAACCTGATGGCGCGCAGCGACAGTGAGCAGAGCAGCGACCACATCGGCTGCCGCGTCACGGTGAACGGGACCGTCCGCGAGGAGCAGTCCGCCGATGGCGTCAACGCCCAGACCTACTGCCTGGTGAAGTCCGCATGACCGAAACACTTGAGACACAGCACAAGACGGCGGAGAAGCGGCCGAAGTTCGCCCATGCGCTGCGCATCCTGTCGGTGCCGATCATCCTGTTCTGGGTCGCGATCGCCGTCCTGGTCAACGTGATCGCGCCGCAACTGGAAGTCGTCGGTGAACTGCACGCCGCGCCGATGGCGCCCGAGGACGCCCCGTCGATGCACGCGATGAAGCTGATGGGCGCGAACTTCAAGGAGTTCAACTCCAACAGCACGATCATGATCGTCGTCGAGGGCAAGGAACCGCTGGGTCCGGACGCCCACAAGTACTACGACGAGATCATCCGCAAGCTGCAGCAGGATTCCGAGCACATCCAGCACATCCAGGATTTCTGGGGTGACACGCTGACCGCGGCCGGCGCGCAGAGCGCCGACGGCAAGGCGTCCTACGTGATGATCAACCTCGCGGGCGAGCAGGGCATGACGCTCGCCAACGAGGGTGTCGAAGCCGTCCGCAAGGTCATCGAGGAGACCAAGGCTCCGCCCGGAGTCCAGGCGCATGTCGCCGGGCCCGCTGCCCTCACGAACGACATGCACGTCATTGGCAACGCCAGCCTGGTCATGATCACGGTGATCACCCTGGCCGCGATCGCCGGCATGCTGCTCGTGGTCTACCGCTCGGTCCGGACCACCCTGGTTCAGCTGTTCCTGACGTTCCTGGCGCTACTGACCGCGCGCGGCGTGGTGTCGGTCCTGGCGACCCACGACGTGTTCGGGCTGACGACCTTCGCGGGCAACATCCTGACGATGCTGGCCATCGCCGCGGCCACCGACTACGGCATCTTCATCTTCGGGCGGTACCGCGAAGACCGCGGCATCGGATTGGACCGGGACGACTCGTACTACGCGACGTTCAAGTCCGTCGCACCCGTCATCGTGGGTTCCGGCCTGACCATCGCCGGCGCGACGTACTGCCTGAGTTTCTGCCGCCTGCCGTACTTCACCACGATGGGCGCACCGGTCGCGATCGGCATGCTCGTCGTGGTGGCGATCTCGGTGACGCTCGGCCCGGCCGTGCTGTACCTCGGCAGCCGCGTCGGGATGTACGAGTCCAAGCGACCGCCGCAGAGTCGCTTCTGGCGCCGCATCGGGACGGCCGTCGTGCGGTGGCCCGCACCGATTCTGGTGGCCAGCCTGTTCGTCGTGCTGGTCGGCATCGTCGCCATCCCCGGCTACAAACCGGCCTACAACGACCGCTATTACCTGCCCGAGGACGCCCCGGTGAACGTCGGCTTCGCCGCCGCCGACCGGCACTTCACGCAGGCCCGCATGAACCCCGACATCCTGATGGTCGAGTCGACGCACGACATGCGCAATCCCGCAGACATGCTGGTGCTCAACAAGATCGCGAGCAACGTGATGCACACCGACGGCATCGCGATGGTGCAGAGCATCACCCGGCCGCTGGGAATTCCCATCCAGCACAGCTCGATTCCGTTCCAGACGAGCGTCTCGGGCCAGACCAGCAACATGAACCTGCCGTTCCAGCGCAAGCAGCTGGAGGACCAGCTCCGGATGGTCGACGCCACCAACGTGTCGATCAGCATCCTCGAGAAGCAGTACGCGCTGTCGCTCGAGCAGACCAAGCTGACGCAGGACTCGGCCCGTAAGTCGCAGGCGCTCCTCGAGGTCACCGAGGAGATGCGCAACAACATCGCCAACTTCGATGACCAGTTCCGGCCGATGCGCAACTACTTCTACTGGGAACCGCACTGCTTCGACATCCCGATGTGCGCGGCGATGCGGTCGGTGTTCGACTCCCTGGACGGCATCGATGAGCTGACCGACCGGACCGGCGACGTCCAGGTCAACACCGACAAGCTGGCCGACCTCGCACCGAAGCTGACGGCGCTGCTCCCCCAGACCATCGCGTCGATGAAGACCAGCCGCGACCTGTCGCTGGCGTCGTACAACTCGCAGAAGGCCCTCATCGACCAGATGCAGGCCATGAACGACACCGCGTTGTCGATGGGTGCCGCATTCGACGGCGCCAAGAACGACGACCTGTTCTACCTACCACCTGAGGCCTTCCAGAACCCGGACTTCCAGCGCGGCCTGAAGATGTTCATGTCGCCGGACGGCAAGTCCGCGCGCATGTTCATCACGCACCAGACCGACCCCGCGACGGTCGACGGCATCAACCGCGTCGAGTCCGAACGCAAGGCCGCCCAGGACGCCTTGAAGATGTCGTCGCTGTCGGACGCCAAGATCTACCTCGGCGGCGTCGCGGCGACCTACAAGGACATGGCCGACGGCGCCCGCTACGACCTGATGATCGCCGTGGTGTCATCGCTGACGCTGATCTTCATGATCATGCTCATCCTGACGCGCAGCGCGGTCGCGGCCCTGACGATCGTCGGCACGGCGGGCAGTTCCATCGCCGCGTCGTTCGGCATCTCGGTGCTGTTGTGGCAGGACCTGTTCGGGATTCAGGTGCAGTGGCTGGTCATGCTGATGTCGGTCATCATCCTGTTGGCGGTCGGCTCGGACTACAACCTGCTGCTGGTCTCGCGGTTCCAGGACGAGATCCACGCCGGCCTCAAGACCGGCATCATCCGGTCCATGGCCGGCACCGGCGGTGTCGTCACCTCGGCCGGGCTGGTGTTCGCGGCCACCATGGCCGGCATGATGGCCAGCAAGCTGATCGTGCTGGCGCAGATGGGTTCGACCATCGCGATCGGTCTGCTGATCGACACCTTCATCGTGCGGTCGCTGCTGATGCCGTCGATCGCGGTGCTGCTCGGCCGCTGGTTCTGGTGGCCGCAGGTGGTACACCCGCGCGGCAGGTACAACACCGAGAAGTTCGTGCCGAAGGCGTTCCAGCGGACCGCCCAGCACGAGCCGGTGTCGGCGGGCGCGGCCGGGCGCTCCGGCTTCGTCGACGACACCCCGACCGACAGCTACCCGACCAGCACGGCGTAGCGCGGTTTGATGACGTCGTCGATGATCGCCAGTCGCTCGTCGAACGGGATGAAGGCCGACTTCATGGCGTTGATGGTGAACCGCTGCAGGTCGGTCCAGCCGTAGCCGAACTCGTTCACGAGGAGCGCCATCTCCTGCGTCATGGTGGTGTCGCTCATCAGGCGGTTGTCGGTGTTCACGGTGACGCGGAAGCGGAGCCGCGCCAGCTGGTCGAACGGATGCTCGGCGATGCTGGCCGCGGCGCCGGTCTGCACGTTGCTGCTCGGGCACATCTCCAGCGGAATTCGCTTGTCCCGCACGATGTTCGCCACCCGGCCCAAGTGGAAGGTGCCGTCCGGCCCCTCCTCGATGTCGTCGACGATGCGGACGCCGTGGCCCAGCCGGTCGGCGCCACAGAACGCGATGGCCTCGTGGATGGACGGCAGGCCGAAGGCCTCACCGGCGTGAATCGTGAACCGCGCGTTGTTGCCCCGCATGTATTCGAAGGCATCGAGGTGGCGGGTCGGAGGGTAGCCGGCCTCGGCACCGGCGATGTCGAAGCCGACCACACCCCGGTCGCGGAACCGGATGGCCAACTCAGCAATCTCGCGAGACCGGGCAGCGTGCCGCATGGCGGTGACCAGACAGCGGACCGTCGTCACCTGCCCGGCCGCGGCCGCCGCCTTCTCGCCGTCCGCGAACCCGGCCAGCACCGCGTCCACGACCTCGTCCAGCACCAGACCGCCGTCGATGTGCAGTTCGGGCGCGAACCGCACCTCGGCGTAGACGACGTTGTCGGCGGCCAGATCCTCGACGCATTCGTACGCGACGCGGTACAGCGCATCGGTGGTCTGCATGACGCCGACGGTGTGCGCGAACGGCTCCAGATACCGGACGAGCGATCCGCTGTGCGCCTGGGTGCGGAACCACTTCGCGAGCTCGTCGACGTCCATGGTGGGCAGGTCGCCGTAGCCGCTCTGTTCGGCCAGCTCCACCACCGTGGCGGGACGCAGCCCGCCGTCGAGGTGATCGTGCAACAGCGCTTTCGGTGCCTGCTTGATCTGATCCAGCGTCAGGGTGGTCATCTGTCCATCTTGCGCCGGATCGTCGCTTTTAGCCCGCCGGCTCGTCCGCCAGCAGCAGCCGCGTCCGGAACAGATCCAGCACCTGGTCCAGCGCCGCCCGGGTGGCCTGGCCCGGCTCGTCGATCAGGTGCTCGGTGACCACCGAGTGCGGCGCCAGGCGCGCATCCGGGTTGGCGTCGGCGTCCTCGAGTTCGACGGCGATGAAGGCGTCACCCAGCTGCTCGCGCAGGAAGTCGAAACGCTCTGCGGGCACCAGCTTGTCGCTCTTGAACCGCATGCCGATGACGTTGAGGCCCGCGGCGCACCGGCCCTTGACGACCTCCAGGTCGGCCGGCGAGATGTCGATGTTGCGGCGCTGCTTGGCGGTCAGGCCCAACGGCATCGACGGCTGGGACAGCACCGGCGCCAGGATGACGTCGTCGGTGGCCATCGCCAGGGCGTAGCCGCCGGTGAAGCACATGCCGATGGCGCCGACGCCGGGGCCACCGCAGCGCTTGTGTTCGGCACGGGCCAACGCGCGCAGCCAATCGACCACCGGCGACGTCTTCCCGGTCGCGAGGATGGTGAACTCCTTGCTGATGCACGACGGCAGCGCCGACCCCATGGCCTTGAGTGCCGCCAGGTTGCTGGCGTTCGGATCCAGGCCGGGGATGCCGAACAGGTGCGGCAGCACGGCGGTACAACCCAGGTCGGCGACCTTGCGGGCGAAGTCGAGAACCTTGGGCGTGATGCCGGGTATCTCGGCGATCACGATGACGGCCGGACCGGTGCCCTTCCGAAAGACCGTGCGGGTCGTGCCATCGTGGGTGAACTCGGTGCGCTCGAAGTCGCGGAGGTCATCGTCAGCCATGCGGACGACCCTAGTGGCGGGCGGGGTCGCTGACCACCGTTGGTTTCGCGGCTATTCGACGCGGTCGAGCACCACGGGACGCTGCGGCGGCGCCGCGTCGTCCACCGACCACCCGCCGTCGAGTTCGGCCAGCGCAGACGGCAACCGCTCGGGGGTCTCGGTGTACAGCGTGAACAGGGTCTCACCGGCCGCGACGGGCTCGCCGCTGCGCCGGTGGAGGTACAGCCCCGCCCCGGCCTGCACCGGGTCTCCGGGCTGGGCCCGTCCCGCGCCGAGCCGCCACACCGCCATCGCCATCGCCATCGCGTCGACGTCGCCCATCACCCCGCTTCGCGACGCCACGACCGTCTCGGTGTGCGTCCCCATCGGCAGGGGCGCATCGGGATCGCCACCCTGTGCGGCGATCAGTTGCCGGAAGCAGTCCATCGCGGTGCCGTCGGTCAGGGTCTGGGCGGGGTCGACGCCGTCGAGGCCGGCCACGTCGAGCATCTCGCGCGCCAGGGCGACAGTCAGTGCGACGACGTCGTCCGGGCCGCCGCCGGCCAGCACCTCCAGCGACTCGGCGACCTCGATCGCGTTCCCGACCGCGCGACCGAGCGGCCGGTCCATGTCGGTGAGCAACGCCCGCGTCGGGACGCCGTAGGCCGTGCCGAGGTCGACCATGGTGCGCGCCAGCTCACGCGACTCGGCCTCGGTCTTGAGGAACGCACCGCGACCGACCTTGACGTCCAGCACCAGCGAGCGGGCGCCCTCGGCCAGTTTCTTGCTCATGATCGAGCTGGCGATGAGCGGTAGCGATTCCGTCGTGCCCGTGACGTCGCGCAGGGCGTAGATCTTGCGGTCGGCAGGCGCCAGGTCCCCGGCCGCGAAGATCGCCGCGCCGATGCCGGAAAGCTGTTGGCGGATAGCGTCTTTCGACAGCTCGGCGGTGAATCCGGGGATCGCTTCCAGCTTGTCCAACGTGCCGCCGGTGTGCCCGAGGCCACGGCCGGCGGCCTGTGGGACGGCGCCGCCGCAGGCCAGGACGACGGGCACCAGCGGGATGGTGATCTTGTCGCCGACGCCGCCGGTGGAGTGCTTGTCGACCAGTGCGAGCGGACGGCCTTCGCGCCGCAGGTCGGTGAAATCGAAGCGCTCCCCCGAGTCGACCATGGCCGCGGTCCAGCGGGTGATCTCGGCCGGCGTCATGCCGCGCAGGAAGATCGCCATCAACAAGGCCGACATCTGCGCGTCGGCGACGCGCCCATGGGTATAGCCGTCGATCACCCAGTCGATCGCGGCGTCGGACAGCACACCGCCGTCGCGTTTGGTGCGAATGACTGTCGGCGCATCGAACGGCATCGCTGGGATCCTCCTGCCGGGGCCTCGGTCGACCCCATCGAAACTGGTTACCGGCGGGTAATCAGAAGTGTTGCACCGCTTGGCGTTACCGGCGGTTCAGGTCATCCGGCCCGAAGGCGTCGGGCAGCAGTTCGGCCAATGGCCGCGGACCCGATGCGTGATCGATCAACATGGCCGGCCCACCGTGCTCGAGCAGCACCTGCCGGCAGCGTCCGCACGGCATCAACACGGCCCCCGAACCGTCCACACACGCCAGCGCGAGCAGCCGTCCACCACCGCTGGAATGTAGGGCGCAGACCACAGCACACTCCGCGCAGAGGCCAAGGCCATATGAGACATTTTCCACATTGCAGCCCACCACGATTCGGCCGTCGTCGACCAGCGCTGCCGCCCCCACCGGGAAGTGCGAATAGGGTGCATAGGCACCCCGAGAAACAGCTATGGCCTTGTCCCGCAACAGTTTCCAGTCAATTTCCGGCATCACTGACACCCCGTTCCCGGCACCCCGACACTGCCTCGAGGACCGACCCGACCACCAAGTAAGTTAATGTAGGCAAACCTAATTTCCGGCGCGGGTTGCCCATTCCCCCCACACGCTAGTTCTGACTGTGCGCAAATTGGGATTAGAGTCGCCCCGAGGTTTGGGCTCGGCACGCGAAAAAGTTGCTGCCGGGTCACGCGTCCACCGACGGCGTTGGAGGTCGAAATGAGTACAGCGGCAGCCGCGGAATCCGCCATACCCGCGCCGCGTTCAGCACAGAAGCGACGGAGCCTGTATCGCGGAGACCCGGGCATGTGGTCCTGGGTGCTACACCGCATCACCGGTGCCACCATCTTCTTCTTCTTGCTGGTCCACGTTCTGGACACGGCTCTGGTCCGGGTCAGCCCCGAGGCCTACAACGAGGTGATCAACACCTACAAGACACCGATCATCGGGTTCATGGAGATGGGCCTGGTCGCGGCGGTGCTCTACCACGCCCTCAACGGCGTGCGAGTCATTCTGATCGACTTCTGGCAGCAGGGACCCAAGTACCAGCGGGTCATGCTGTGGACCATCCTGGCCATCTGGATCGCGGTCGTCATCGCCGCAGTTGGGGTAGAGGGCATGCACATGGTTGAGCACTACGGGTGGCTCAAGTGACCACGCACACCGATTCCGGCGCCGCCGAGGCGCGCCGCGGGGGCCGTCCGGCCCCGGTCATGGAGCGCGAGCACGACCGCCCCGCAGCCCTCGATCACCCGCGCGCTCCCCGGCGCGCCCGTGGCATCCCCTACTTCGAGAAGTACGCCTGGCTGTTCATGCGCTTCTCCGGCGCCGCGCTGGTGCTGCTCGCCCTCGGTCACCTGTTCATCGGGCTGATCTGGCAGAACGGCGTCTACCGCATCGACTTCAACTACGTCGCGCAGCGCTGGGCCTCGCCGTTCTGGCAGATCTGGGACATGGCCCTGCTGTGGCTGGCGCTGGTGCACGGCGCCAACGGCATGCGCACCATCATCGGTGACTACGCCCGCAAGAACACCACCAAGTTCTGGCTGAACTCGATTCTGCTGCTGGCCACCGGATTCACCCTGGTGCTGGGCAGCTACGTGCTCGTCACCTTCGACGCGAACATCAAATAGGGGCTCGCAGGATGATTCAGGAACATCGCTACGACGTCGTCATCGTCGGTGCCGGTGGCGCAGGCATGCGCGCGGCCGTGGAAGCCGGCCCGCGCGTGCGCACCGCCGTGCTGACCAAGCTGTACCCGACGCGTTCGCACACCGGTGCCGCGCAGGGCGGCATGTGTGCCGCACTCGCCAACGTCGAGGACGACAACTGGGAGTGGCACACCTTCGACACCGTCAAGGGTGGCGACTACCTCGCTGACCAGGACGCCGTCGAGGTCATGTGCAAGGAAGCCATCGACGCCGTGCTGGACCTCGAGAAGATGGGCATGCCGTTCAACCGGACGCCCGAGGGCCGCATCGACCAGCGTCGCTTCGGCGGTCACACCCGTGACCACGGCAAGGCCCCGGTCCGCCGCGCCTGCTACGCCGCCGACCGCACCGGCCACATGATCCTGCAGACGCTGTACCAAAACTGCGTCAAGCACGACGTCCAGTTCTTCAACGAGTTCTACGCGCTCGACGTGGTCCTCACCGAGACCCCCGGCGGCCCCGTCGCCACCGGCGTCATCGCCTACGAGCTGGCCACCGGCGACATCCACATCTTCCACGCCAAGGCGATCGTCTTCGCCACCGGCGGCTCGGGCCGGATGTACAAGACGACCTCCAACGCCCACACCCTCACCGGTGACGGCCTGGGCATCATCTTCCGCAAGGGACTTCCCTTGGAGGACATGGAGTTCCACCAGTTCCACCCGACAGGCCTGGCCGGCCTCGGCATCCTGATCTCGGAAGCCGTGCGTGGTGAAGGTGGGCGTCTGCTCAACGCCGAAGGCGAGCGCTTCATGGAGCGCTACGCCCCCACCATCGTCGACCTCGCGCCGCGTGACATCGTGGCCCGCTCGATGGTGCTGGAGGTCCTCGAGGGCCGCGGCGCCGGACCCAACAAGGACTACGTCTACATCGACGTGCGTCACCTCGGTGAAGAGGTGCTGGAGGCCAAGCTTCCGGACATCACCGAATTCGCGCGCACCTACCTGGGCGTCGACCCCGTCACCGAACTGGTGCCGGTGTACCCGACGTGCCACTACGTCATGGGCGGTATCCCGACCACGATCAACGGCCAGGTTCTGCGCGACAACGTCAACATCGTCCCGGGCCTGTACGCCGCCGGCGAGTGCGCCTGTGTCTCGGTGCACGGCGCCAACCGCCTGGGCACCAACTCGCTGCTCGACATCAACGTGTTCGGCCGTCGCGCCGGCATCGCGGCCGCCGAGTACGCGCAGAACCACAACTACGTCGAGCTGCCGGACAACCCGGCCGACATGGTCGTGGGCTGGGTCGGCGACATCCTGTCCGACCACGGCAACGAGCGCGTCGCCGACATCCGCACCGCGCTGCAGCAGTCGATGGACAACAACGCCGCCGTGTTCCGCACCGAGGAGACCCTCAAGCAGGCACTGACGGACATCCACGCGCTGAAGGAGCGGTACAGCCGAATCACGGTGCACGACAAGGGCAAGCGCTACAACAGCGACCTGCTCGAGGCCATCGAGCTGGGCTTCCTGCTCGAACTGGCCGAGGTCACCGTCGTCGGTGCGCTGAACCGCAAGGAATCGCGTGGCGGCCACGCCCGCGAGGACTACCCGGACCGCGACGACACCAACTACATGCGCCACACCATGGCCTACAAGCAGGGCGCCGACCTCCTGTCCGACATCCGGCTGGACTACAAGCCTGTCGTCCAGACCCGGTACGAGCCGATGGAACGGAAGTACTGACATGAGTGCACCCGTATTGGACAAGCCCGAAGCCGGCGACCCGCCGCTGCCCCCGGTGCCCGAAGGCGCCGTCATGGTCACGCTGAAGATCGCCCGGTTCAACCCGGAGAACCCGGACGCCGCCGGCTTCCAGAGCTTCCGCGTGCCCTGCCTGCCCAGCGACCGGTTGCTGAACCTGCTGCTGTACGTGAAGGGCTACCTCGACGGCACGCTGACGTTCCGCCGGTCCTGCGCACACGGCGTGTGTGGCTCGGACGCCATGCGGATCAACGGTGTGAACCGGCTGGCCTGCAAGGTCCTCATGCGTGACCTGCTGCCGAAGAAGCCCGGCAAGGACCTGACCATCACCATCGAGCCCATCCGCGGCCTGCCCGTGGAGAAGGACCTCGTGGTCGACATGGAGCCGTTCTTCGACGCCTACCGCGCCGTGAAGCCGTTCCTCATCACGTCGGGCAACCCCCCGACCCGTGAGCGCATCCAGTCGCAGACCGACCGCGCCCGCTTCGACGACACCACCAAGTGCATCCTGTGCGCCTGCTGCACCACGTCGTGCCCGGTGTACTGGAGCGAGGGCTCGTACTTCGGCCCCGCCGCCATCGTCAACGCGCACCGGTTCATCTTCGACTCGCGTGACGAGGCCGCCGCCGAGCGTCTGGACATCCTCAACGAGGTCGACGGCGTGTGGCGCTGCCGCACCACCTTCAACTGCACCGAGGCCTGCCCCCGTGGCATCCAGGTGACCAAGGCGATCCAGGAAGTCAAGCGCGCCTTGATGTTTGCCCGCTAGGGCATTCCTCCCGCCGAAACTGAGCTTGTGTGCCAAATTCCGCAAGGATTTGGCACACAAGCTCATTTTCGTCAGTAGCCCGCGCCGGCAGCGCGGAGCTGGGCCCGGGTCCGGGCGATGATGACGGGCTCTCGATAGCGCAAGAGATCAGCGCCGACACGGACCATCCGCCAACCGAGGTCGCGATACTCGACGTCCTGGTCGATGTCACGCGTGCGCTGACGCGGGTCATCCCAATGCTGAATGCCGTCGTACTGCACACCGACCTTCCACTCCGGCCAGCCCATGTCGATACGCCCGACGAGATATCTGCCGTCGAACACCTCGATCTGAGTGTGCGTCGGCCGCATGCCATTCCTGGTGAACAACAGCCTGAGCCTGGTCTCTTGCGGTGACTCGGCACCGTAGTCCGCCAGGTCGACGACTTCTCTGAGCTGAACAATCCCGCGCGCGCCACCATGTGTGTCGATAAGTGCTTGCACCTCAGCGAGTTTCAGCTGTGTGGCCTGGAGCAGCGCGTCCACTCGGACGACCGCAAGCGTCCGCCCTTTACGACGCCCCAGGTCGAAGGCCGTCCGAGCAGGTGTCGTCGCGCGGATACCCCGGATCGGGCAGATCTCGTCCTCGGTGAGCTCATCGCTGTGCAACACGATGCCGGCCTGCCCATGCATGCTCGCCTGATTGAGTTCGGCGGGTTCATGGTCACCGATCCAACGCGAACCATGCAGTGCCGACGCCGACAACCCGGCCGCCACGCCGCGCCGTCTCGACCACAACCAAGCCGCCTCAGCCTTGTCGACAGCGGTCAGCTCAGCATCGCGCGGGACATAGACGTCGCGGTAAATCTGCTGGTAACGGGTCCTGAGCTGGTACCGGTTGACGATGCCGGCCGCACGCGCCTCAGACCCCAGAAATGGCATACGGATCTGACGGCCAGATACCCGCCTCGGTTCCATCTGCGCCGAAGATGAGCGTGTGTGCCAGAACTTGGCCGGTTTTGACACACAAGCTCATCTTCGGCCCAGGTATTTACTGGGACCACTGTTCCCGGTAAATTGGAGACATGACTCAGGCAATGGAGCCCGGTTACCAGAACCTCCTCGACGTGCTGTCGGAAGGCTCGGTGCGGCGCCGCTTCGACCCCTACCTCGACATCGCGTGGGATGCCCCGGACATGCAGATCGACCTGCACGATCCGCGCTGGGTGCTGTCCCCCGCCATCGACCCGCTGGGTGCCACCGAGTGGTACCAGAGCCAGCCACTGGAACGGCAGATCGAGATCGGCCGGTGGCGGACGCTCAACACCGTCAAGGTGGGTGCGGCGTTCGAGAGCATCCTGATCCGCGGGCTGATGGCCTTCATCATGAAGCTGCCCAACAACTCCCCCGAGTTCCGGTACGCGCTGCACGAGATGACCGAAGAGTGCAACCACATCCAGATGTTCCAGGAGCTGGTCAACCGCTCCGGGACCGATGTGCCGGGCATGCGGAAGCTGTTCTTCAAGCTGTCGCCGTACATCGGCCTGGTGGGTCAGTACTCGCCGACGGCGTTCATGGCCGGCATCCTCGCCGGCGAAGAGCCCATCGACCACTTCCAGAAGGGCATGATCCGCGAGGGCGCCAACCTGCCGCCCGCAGTGCTGCGCACCATGCAGATCCACATCGCCGAGGAAGCCCGGCACATCTCGTGGGCCAACGAATTCCTCAAGACCCACATGCCCGAGCGGTCCTGGCGGTTCAAAGCTTTCGCCACCGTCGCCTTCCCGCTGACGCTGCGCTGGCTGGCGCACGAGATCATGGGGTCGTCGAAGTCGTTCGGCAAGCAGTTCGACATCCCGGAAGACGTCATGCGGCAAGCCTTCTGGCGCAGCCCGCAGTCGCGCAAGATCATGGCGAGTTTCTTCGACGAGACCCGCGCACTGGCCGAGGAGATCGGTCTGATGAACCGCGTCGGCCGCTGGATGTGGAAGCGCTGCGGCATCGCCGGTGAGACGGCCCGCTATCGCAGTGCCCCCAACCGCGAGGCACAGTTGATCGCCTGATGCCCCACGTCATCACGCATTCCTGCTGCAGCGACGCGTCGTGCGTCTACGCCTGTCCGGTCAACTGCATTCACCCCACGCCCGACGAGCCCGACTTCCACACCGCCGAGATGCTCTACATCGACCCGGTGGAGTGCGTCGACTGCGGCGCGTGCGTGACGGCCTGTCCGGTCGACGCCATCAAGCACGACGGTTCGCTGGAGCCGACCGAGAAGGTCTTCCTCGAGCTCAACGCCGACTTCTACGCCGAACCCCGGCCCCGGCCACTGCTGGCGCCCGTGGTTCCCCCACTGCAGGTCCGCGCTCCGGGCACTGTCAGCGTGGCGATCGTGGGCTCCGGGCCGGCGGCCATGTACGCCGCCGACGAGGTGCTGACCATCCCGGCCGCACGCGTCCGGATGTACGAGCGCCTCCCCCAGACCGGCGGGCTCGCACGCTTCGGCGTCGCGCCGGATCACCGACGCACCCGGGCGGTGTCCCGGCAGTTCGACACCATCTGCGCCGACCCGCGGCTGGAGTTGGTGACCGGCGTCGACGTCGGCACGGATGTCACCCATCAGCAGCTGCTCGCCGACCACGACGCCGTCATCTACGCGGTGGGTGCGTCCACGGACCGGCCGCTCGACGTACCCGGCGCCGACCTGCCGGGCGTGAGCTCGGCGACCCGGTTCGTCGCTTGGTACAACGGCCATCCCGACTTCGCCGACTGCACCTTCGATCTGTCACAGCCGCGCGCCATCGTGATCGGCAACGGCAACGTCGCGCTCGACGTCGCCCGGATCCTCACCACCGATCCCGACCGCCTCGCAGCAACCGACATCGCGCCGCACGCGTTGGAAGCGTTGCGGCAGAGCAGGATCGAAGAGGTCATCGTCGTGGGACGACGCGGCCTCGCGCAGTCCGCGTTCACCGTGCCGGAGCTCGTCGGCCTGACGTCGATGCCCGACGTCGACGTCGCCGTCGCCGAAAAGGACCTGGCGTCACTGCCGGGCGCCGATCCGCGGGCCCGCATCCTCCGTGACCTGCCACGGCGCCCCGGCAACCGCCGCATCGTGCTGGAGTACCTGCAGTCCCCTACCGCGATCCGCGGCGAATCCGCCGCAACCGCAGTCGAATTCGCCCGCAACGAACTGGTGGCGGCAGCCGACGGCACCGCGAAGGTCAAGCCGACCGGCGAAGTGCACACCGTCACCGCCGGGCTGGTGCTCACGTCGATCGGTTACCGAGGACGGCCCGTGACCGACCTGCCGTTCGACGACGCGCACGGCACCGTCCCCAACGAAGCCGGCCGAGTCCAGGGCGCCAGAGCGACCTACGTGACGGGCTGGATCAAGCGCGGCCCGACGGGGTTCATCGGCACCAACAAGTCCTGTGCGCAGGAGACCGTGCGCAGCCTGGTGGCCGACTAAAACGCGGGGTTGCTTGCCTGAGCCGCCAGCGCGGCGACCACGGCGACGAGCGGCTCGTCGGGGCTGACCTCGAAGCCGATGGCCCGCGCGGCGCCGTCGATGACGTACCAGGTGAAGTCGGCGAGGTGGGCGATCATCTCGTCGCGGGTGTGCGTCGGCGCCGGGCTGCGGACCCAGGCGAACAACGTCTCCTCGACCATGGTCACGATCGCCAGCGGGACCAGTTTGAATGCACTGTCCTCGACGCCGATGGCCAACTGGATGGCGGCGATGATGCCGTCGGCGCGTTCGATGATGCGCAGCTTCAGCTCGCCGACGGCGTCGAGCGTCTCGTCGCCCTCGAATGACGGCCCGCTGCGCGCGAACTCGTTGAACCGCGGATGGTCGATCATCCAGTCCGCGACGGCCTCGATGGTGCGGGTCAGAATCTCGCGCAGCGAGCCGTCGGAGACATCGAGCTTGCCGACCAGAACGGACCCGAAGTCGTCGATCAGATACGACCGCACCCGTCGCTCGAGTTCCTCCTTGCCGGAGGTCTGCCGGTAGATCACCGACTTGGCGACGCCGGCACGCTTGGCGATGGCCGCGACGGAGATGTCGGCGCCGGGCGGGCTCTCCTCCAGCAGGTCGATCATCGCCAGCAGGATCTGGGACCGGCGTTCGGCGTTGTGCTGCTCCCACCGCGCCTCGTAGCCGCTCACCGCCGCAGGGTTCGGGGCCACAGACATGTGTCCTACGGTAGCCGCTGCCGCACCGGGTGACGCCCGCCACACCCCTGTCACACCTTGACGACCTGTCTCGTCCAACCGATATGACGACAACACCACGCATCGCGCCCCTGCCCCCGCAACGCGCCGGCCTGCTGACCCGGCTCATGTACCGCTACGCCAAGCGTGAGTTCGGCGAGGTGCCCGAACCCTTCACGGTGGCGGCGCACCACCCGCGACTGCTGGTCGCCAACGCGGTCCACGAGACCCTGTTGAAGAGCGGCTCGAAGACGCTGCCCGACGCGGTCCGCGATCTCGCCGTGCTGTGGACCGCGCGGACGGTGGGCTGCTCCTGGTGCGTCGACTTCGGCACCATGCTGATGCGCCTGGAGAGCCTGGACACCGAACGACTCAAGCACATCGACGAATACGCGACCTCACCGCTGTTCACCGACGACGAGCGGGCCGCCATCGCCTATGCCGATGCGATGACCACCGACCCGCACAACGTGACCGACGAGCAGGTCGACGACCTCAAGCGCCGGTTCGGCGAGGCCGGTGTCATCGAGCTGACGTACCAGATCGGCGTGGAGAACATGCGGGCCCGTATGTATGCGGCGCTCGGTATCACCGAGCAGGGCTTCAGCTCGGGTGACGCGTGCCGGGTGCCCTGGGCCGAGTGATCCCGGGGGCACTGGCCTCCCAACCTGGTCAGGTGGTAGAACACGTTACAGAAATAACGGGCCTCGGCCGCTGAAACCGCCTGCTCAGCAAGGAGCAACCATGCACTGGTACACCGGCAACACGTTCTATGACACGGTGCTGACGGCGGCCCTTGCCTTCGCCGCATTCGTGATCATCGGCGGTTTCTTCGCGCAGAGTTCGTATGGGCGGTTCTCGACGACGAAACTCGGCTTGAACCTCAACCCCAAGCTCGGCTGGTGGCTGATGGAGATCCCGGCGACGGTCGTGTTCCTCATCAGCTACCTGGCCGGGCCACACCGCTTCGAGCCGACATCGCTGGTGCTGGCCGGGATCTGGATGCTGCACTACGCCAACCGGGGCTGGTTCTTCCCGCTCGCGATCCGCCAGGCGCCCGGCAAACGCGGCACCTTCAACGTGTCGGTGATCGTGATGGGCATGCTCGTCACGTCGATGCACGGCTACCTCAACGGGACCCTGTTCAGCCACGACTTCTTCGGGCAGTACACCACCGCGTGGCTGACCGACCCCCGGTTCCTGGTGGGGCTGGCGGTCTACCTGTGCGGCTTCGTGCTTCTGGTGAACTCCGAGTCGATCGTGCGAAACCTGCGCGACAAGAACAATCCCGGCGGTGCGGAGTACCGCATTCCGTTCGGCGGCGGCTTCCGGTTCGTCACCAGCCCGGCGTACCTGGGCGAGCTCATCGCCTGGTCCGGCTTCGCGCTGCTGACCTGGGCGCTGCCCGGTGTGGCCATCCTGTTGATCACCGCGGGCAATCTGATTCCCCGCGCGCTGGGCACCCATACCTGGTACCAGGAGAAGTTTCCCGAGTACCCGACCGACCGCAAGGCACTGATCCCCTACGTCCTCTGAGCCGCTAATCAGACCGCAGCGGTGACGCCGTGAACTTGTCCGGGTTCGCGATGTCCCACAGCGCGACAACCTTGCCGTCGCGCACGGCCAGCGCCGTGACACGCGGCAGCATCTCGGGATGCTCGCCGTCAGCCGGCAGGCCGGGGCTGTACGCGCCGAGCTCGCCGTTGATGAGCGCCAACTGCGACGTCGAAAGCCATTGCGGCCCATAACGTCTGGCCAGCCCGAACAGGAACCGTGCGACTTTGTCCGCGCCGACGATGGTGCGGGGCGCCGTCGGTGCCCGACGGTTGGAGTCGCCGGTGAACGTGGCATCGGGGTGCAGCAGTTCGACGACGGCGGCCATGTCCCCACTGGCGAGCGCGGCCATCAGCTTGCCGACGACCTCGTTGTGGCCGGCGTCCGGTGGCGGCGGCGGGGCCTCGGCGACAGCGCGCCGGGCGCGTGAGGCCAGCTGCCGCGCGCTCGCGTCCGTCACGCCGAGCACCGACGCGATCTCGGAGAACGGCACCGCGAAGCCGTCGTGCAGCACGAAGGCGACCCGTTGGTCGGGTGTCAGCCGCTCCAGCACCACCATCGCGGCGAAGCGGGCATCCTCTCCCGCGACCACCGCGGCCAGCGGGTCAGAAGCGTCGAATCCCGTCACCACCGGTTCGGGCAGCCACTCCCCGAAGTACGCCTCGCGGCGGTGCGCAGCGGACCGCAACCGGTCCAGGCCGAGGCGGCTGACGACCGTCGTCAGCCAGGCGCGGGGCTCTTCGATGGCGTCGACATCCGCACTGTGCCAACGCAGCCAGGCGTCCTGCACGATGTCCTCGGCGTCGGCGTACACACCGGTCAGCCGGTAGGCGACGGACAGCAGGTGCGGACGCAGCCGCTCGAACTCATCGGTGTCCTGCGCTGTGGTCACCCCACCAACCTACGACTCGGTGTTCGAGGGCGGCGAACCGTAGCATCTCTTCGGCAAATCAACCGGGATGAGCAGGGAGCAGATGACCACGCCGGCACCAGACATCGTCGCCCCAGACAAAGGCCTCAAGCGGGGCGCCCTCGGTCTGGTGTCCAGCGTGGTGGTCGGGCTGGCGTCCACCGCACCGGCATACAGTCTGGCGGCGACGCTCGGCCTCGTCATCGCCGCCGGCGGCACGCTGCTCGCCGGGGTCAAAGCACCTGCGATCATGCTCATTTCGTTCGTGCCGATGTACCTCATCGCCGTCGCGTACCAGGAACTGAACAAGGCCGAGCCCGACTGCGGCACCACGTTCACCTGGGCGGCCCGGGCCTTCGGTCCCGCCGTCGGCTGGCTGGGCGGCTGGGGCATCATCGCCTCCGATGTCATCGTGATGGCCAATCTCGCGCAGATCGCGGGGTCGTACTCGTTCACGTTCGTCGGCGACCTGGGTTGGCATTCGGTCGCCGGTCTGGCGAGCAGCACCCTGTGGTCGACGGTCGCGGGCGTCATCTGGATCATCCTGATGACGTACATCTGCTACCGCGGCATCGAGGTGTCGGCGCGGCTGCAGTACGTGCTGTTGACGGTCGAGGTCGTCGTCCTGATCGTGGTGTCGGTCGTGGCGCTGGTGAAGGTCTACACGCACCACGGGCACGCCTACTCGATCATGCCGTCGTGGTCCTGGTTCTGGCCTGGCGGAATGGATTTCGGCACCGTGATCGCGCCGGCGGTACTGGCCACCA
Source organism: Mycobacterium sp. SMC-21 (assembly GCF_045310825.1). NCBI lineage: Bacteria > Bacillati > Actinomycetota > Actinomycetes > Mycobacteriales > Mycobacteriaceae > Mycobacterium > Mycobacterium sp. SMC-21. Next base: position 62,296 of record NZ_JBJIAO010000011.1, read on the forward strand.
TCTTCATCTACTGGGGTTGGGACACCGCCGTGGCGTGCAACGAGGAGTCCGACAATCCGGGCCGCACCCCCGGCCGCGCCGCCGTCATCTCGACGTTCCTGCTGCTCGCCACCTACGCGCTGGTGACCGTCTCGACCATCGCGTTCGCGGGCGTGGGCACCGAAGGCATCGGACTGGGCAACCAGGAGAACGCCAAGGACGTGTTCACCGCCATCGGGCCATCGCTGTTCGGGGACAGCGTGATCGGGAAGATCGGCATGCTGCTGCTGTCGGCGTCGATCCTGACGTCCGCGGCCGCCTCGACGCAGACCACCATCATGCCGACCGCGCGCACGACCCTGTCGATGGGCGTATACCGGGCGCTGCCAGAGAGTTTCGCGAAGATTCATCGCCAGTACCTGACGCCCACCACCTCGACCATCGTGATGGGCGTGCTGTCGGTGCTGTGCTACGTGCTGTTCACCGCGATCAGCACCGATCTGTTGACGGCACTGATCGGTTCGGTCGGTTTGATGATCGCCTTCTACTACGCTCTGACGGGCTTCGCCTGCGCCTGGTTCTACCGAAAGACGTTGACCCGCAACGTGCGTGACTTCGTGATGCGCGGCGTGCTGCCAGTGCTCGGCGGCATCACGCTGTCGGTGGTGTTCGGCTACGGCCTGGCCCAGTACAGCAAGCCGGACTGGCTCAAGGACGAAAGCCAGCATGACGTCACGATTTTCGGCTTCGGCGCGGTGGGTGTGGTCGGTGTCCTCGGGCTGCTGTTGGGGGTGGTGTTGATGTTCGCCTGGCGCGTCGCGCAGCCCGCGTACTTCCGTGGGCTGACGCTGCCGCGGCGCCATGACCTGGTGCTCGATACGCCGGCCGCCGGTCATGCCGGACCGGCGCATTTCGGCTTGCCGGACTCGGGTGACATGCCGACGGTCATCGCCCCGGACCTGTCGAACCTGCCCCCAGGTGAGACGGCGGTGGACACGGCGACCGGCGAACAATTCCGTCGCGACTGACGGTTCTCCCGCCGGACGAACCCGGGACCTGCCTGCCGACGATCGCGAAAGCCCTTGATTAGTCTGCCAATTGGGGTTTTCTCGCCTGCTGACACGTAACACGCGTTACCGTCTACACGTGCCGCACAAGCCGCCCATCAACCCGGTGCGCTGGACCCCACCGCCGGTCGACGCCCTGCCCGATTTCCCGTCTGCCGACCTGACCATCGTGCCGATGCCCGGCGATGCCCCGGAGGACGTTGTCGTCGGTGCCGACGGCACGTTGTGGACCGGCCTTGTCGACGGCCGGATCGTGCGGGTCTCCGCCGACGGCGACACGGATGTGGTGGCCGATACCGGCGGCCGGCCGCTGGGGTTGCACGTCGCGCGCGACGGGCGGCTGCTGGTCTGCGACAGCTACCGAGGGCTGCTGTCGCTGGATCCCGGCACCGGCGCCCTGGAGGTGCTGGTGCCCGACATCGACGGGCGGCCCCTGCGGTTCTGCTCGAATGTGACCGAAACCGAAGACGGCACAATCTATTTCACCGAGTCGACCAGCTCGTTCCACTACGAGCATTTCCGCGCCGCGATCCTCGAGGCCCGTGGCGACGGCGGACTGTACAAACTGGCGACTGACGGCACGGTGAGCACGCTGCGCGACGGCCTGTACTTCGCCAACGGCGTCACCGTCACTGCCGACGGCACCGCGCTGGTGTTCGCCGAGACGCAGGGCCGCTGCCTGTCGAAGTACTGGTTGTCCGGGCCACAAGCCGGGACCATCACCCCGCTGGCCATCAACCTGCCCGGCATGCCCGACAACATCTCGACGGGTGCCGACGGCCGAATCTGGGTCGCGTTCGTCACCCCGATCAACGCCGCCGCGGAGTGGCTCGCACCGCGGCCGACCATTCTGCGCCAATTGGTGTGGCGACTGCCGGACGCGCTGCAGCCGCAGATGGCGTTGGAGGTGTGGGCCGTCGCCTTCGACCCCGACAGCGGCGCCGCGGTCGCGGGCGTGCGCATGCGGCATCGTCAGTTCGGACAGGTGACCGGACTCGTCGAGCACGACGGGCGACTGTGGATGAGCTCCATCGGGGTGCCCGCGCTGGCACATTGTGCGATCCCCGAGCGCCGGTAGACCTCTGTCAGCTAATTCACAGTTGTAACTTCAACCCCAACTGTCACAGCGCGGCAACACGGGATCCGGTGGTCCGTCGCCTAATCTGACGACACCATGGCGACCACCCGATCAACGGCACAACGCGCTGCAGCCCTGGCAGCAGCGTTTTTCCTGACGGCCGCACCGGCGTTGGCCTATGCCGAACCCGACCCACCGGCCGCGGATCCATGCCCGTACCGCGTGAACACCCCGCCCGCGGTCGACCAGTCCGAGGTGCCGAAGGCGGGGGACCCGCCGGCCCCGATCCCTGTGCCGGCCACGCCGCTCGGCGGGGACCTGATGGGCAGCTGCGGAATCGTCGCCGCACCGGACATGCCGCCGCTGCCCGGTGATGTCTCCGCCGACGCCTGGATCCTGGCCGACCTCGACAACGGCGACATCATCGCCGCCAAGGATCCGCACGGCAGGCACCGGCCGGCCAGCATCATCAAGGTGCTGATCGCGACCCAGGCACTGCGTGAACTGCCCATCAACAAGCGCGTCACCGGAACCCCGGAGGACGCTGCCGCCGAGGGCACCCGCGTCGGCGTCGACGACGGCGGCGTCTACACCGTCAACGACCTGCTGCACGGCCTGCTCATGCACTCGGGCAACGACGCGGCGCACGCACTGGCGATGCAGGTCGGCGGCATGGACACCGCGATCGACAAGATCAACGACCTGGCCTCCAAGCTGGGCGGCCGCGACACCCGGGCGGCCACCCCGTCCGGCCTCGACGGCCCCGGCATGAGCACGTCGGCCTACGACATGGGCCTCTTCTACCGCTACGCCTGGCAGAACCCGACGTTCGCCTCGATCGTGGCCACGCAGAAGTACAACTTCCCCGGCCACCCGGCCAAGCCCGGCGAGCCCGGCGATCACCCCGGCTACGAGCTGGAGAACGACAACAAGCTGCTCTACAACTACCCGGGCGCACTCGGCGGCAAGACCGGTTACACCGACGACGCCGGGCAGACGTTCGTCGGCGCCGCCGACCGCGGCGGGCGTCGCCTGGTCGCGATTCTGCTGCACGGCACCCGCGTGCCGATCGCGCCGTGGGAGCAGGCCGCACGCCTGCTGGACTACGGCTTCGCGACCCCGCCCGGCACCAAGGTCGGCACCCTGATCGAGCCGGACCCGTCGCTCACGCAGCGCAAGCCCGACGCCAAGCATCCGGTGGCTGCGCCCGCCTTCGACAGCCTGACGCCGGCCGACGCGGTGCCGATCCGCGTCGGGGTCGGCGTCGTCGGGTCCGCGGTGGTGCTCTCGCTGATGATGGCTGCCCGTTCGATCAATCGGCGCCCTCAGCACTCGAACAGGTAGAGACTGACGGGCGATGACGCTCATCTCGGCCGGGACCGTTGTTTTGGGAGGCTCAGCGCTCGACGCTGTGTCCCGGCCTGGGTGGCTGGAGATCGATGGCGACCGCATCGTGGCGTGCGGCGGCGGCGCCCCGCCGCGTGGCGTCGACGTCGACTTCCCGGACGGTGTCGTGGTGCCGGGATTCGTGGACATGCATGTGCACGGTGGCGGCGGATTCTCCTACAGCACCGACGATCCCGACGAGGTAGCGCGGGCAGCCGAATTTCATCGTGCCCACGGCACCGCCACGACCCTGGCCAGTCTCGTCACGGCGGCACCCGAGGCCTTGCTGGCGCAAGTCCAGACCCTGGCCGACGCGGTACGTGCCGGTGTCGTCGCCGGGATTCACCTGGAAGGTCCGTGGCTCAGTTCGGCGCGCTGCGGCGCACACGACGTGACGCAGCTGCGGGACCCCGACCCCGCCGAGATCGATTCTGTACTCGCCGCCGGCGACGGCACCATCCGCATGGTCACCATCGCCCCGGAGCTGCCCGGCGCCGATGTCGCGATCGAGCGGTTCGTCGACGCGGGAGTCATTGTGGCCGTGGGCCATACCGACGCCAGTTACGAAGAGACCAAGCGGGCCCTGCAGCTGGGCGCCACCGTCGGTACCCACGTGTTCAACGGCATGCGTCCGCTGCACCACCGCGATCCGGGGCCGGCGCTGGCGCTGTTGGAGGACGCCCGGTTGACCGTCGAGCTGATCGCCGACGGCGTGCACCTACACCCTGCTCTCGTCCACCAGGTGGCGGTCACCGCGGGCTCTGATCGCGTCGCACTGATCACCGACGCGATGGCGGCAGCGGGGATGCCCGACGGGTCGTACCAGCTGGGCGGGCTCGACGTCGAGGTCAGCGGCTCGGTGGCCCGGCTGCGTGAGCGGTCCACCATCGCGGGCAGCACAGCGACCATGGACGCCTTGTTCCGCACGGCGGCAACGGGTTTGGAAGCGGCCTCGGATTCGGCGCTGCGGCACGCGGTGGCGATGACGGCGACGACGCCGGCCCGCACGCTGGGTCTCGACGACGTCGGCGCCTTGGCGCCCGGGAAGTCTGCCGACCTCGTCGTGCTGGACCGCAAACTACAGGTGCGCGCGGTCTTGCGGCGCGGGGTGTGGTCGGCCTCCGGCGCCGCCTCTCCCCGTTGACCCTGTACGCACGGCTCAGTTGTTCGAGTGACTAGCGCCGCCACGTGAGGGTGAACGAAGGCGGCCGCGAGGGCGGCGTTGAGCCTGTGGTCAGGTTCGCGGGCTCCTGGGCCCTCACAGCACCGTGAGCGGCAGCGCCTTCCCCAGGTCGGTGCCCGCGGCGATGGACATGCGCTGGCGCCCCAGCGCCGGCCACGCCTGTACCGCGCAGAACGGCGCGCACTGGTCCTGGCTCGAGCGGGTGCCGACATGGACGCAGCACTGCACCAGGCGTTCTTCGATCATGGTCGAGATGTCCATGAACGGCTTGACGGTGATGCGAACCACCCGCTCCCCCAACAGCTTCCGCACCCGGTTCTTTCCACCCGGCAGGGCGGACGACGCGAGCGCCAGCAGCGTCGGCATGCCCAGATCGCAGTTCTGGCAGATGGTGCGCCACACGTCGCCGATCCCGGGATGCGACAGCGAAGACTGCTCGGATAGCAGGCCCAGCAGTGATTCCCGCACCGCCAGCTGCAGTTCCTGCGGCAGCTCGCTGTCGGCAATCCTGTTGGACACCAACCCCAGTCGGTCCTTCAGGACATCGTGGCCGATCAGCGAGACCAGCGACCGCCATTGCCCGGAATCGTCGCGCAGCACATAGCCGACGGAGCAGCAGTGCGGATGCGAGCACGGCAACGCGGTGAGGTCCTGCCAGGTCACGAGCCCGTCGGTCTGGGGGCCGAGCCTGCTCAGCACACCGGTGTGGGTCAGCCGGTCGTGCGCGTCCAGGTCCCCTGACCGCCCTGACCCGAACTGCGGCTGAATGGTGATGCCGCCGACGTAGGGAGTGTCCAGCGCCAGCTGGACCATGTCACCGATCTCGTCGTCGTTGACGCCGAGCGCAGCGGCCATCACCAGCGTCGTGAAAATCTGACTGTCCGAAAGCCGTTGCAATGACTGCTTTTTCAACTTGCGGAGGTCGCCGCCACGGTGGTGCCGGTGCGCCCTCTCGGAGAGCCCGTCGTACTGCAGATACACCTCGACGCGGTGCCGGTGCGTACTGAGCAGCGCGAGGAGGGCATCATCGGTGGCGATCCGGATGCCATTGGTGTTGACCAGGATTCGCGTGATCGGCCGGTTGGTCAGTTCGTCGAGCAGTTCGGCCAGATCGGGATGCAGTGTCGGCTCCCCACCGGAGAGCATCAGCACATCCAGCCGCCCGTTCTCCCGGGCCAGCCGCTGATCGACGTTCGCGAGCACCTCGGCGACCGGCACCACATTGCGCAGATCGGGCGAAGAATCGGTGAAGCAGGTGGGGCACCGCAGATTACAGACCTCGGCGATGTCTTCGAGCAGGATGCAGGTGTGCTGGGTCTGCATCTCCGGCAGCCCGCGCAGATAGGCGGACGGGATCGGATCGAAATTGCCTGCCACATCGGGGATGTGCCCCTTGGTCGGGGCGGTCCACTCCTCCAGATAGGACAGGATCTCGGGGTTCTCGTCGTAGAGCGTGCGCACCAGACCGTGCGCAGGGCACCCCCGCTCCAGCCACACGCGTCCGTCTCGTTCGACCAGCCGGCCGGAGAGGCGCGCGACGTCGGCAAGCGGCCGCTCCGGCGCCTCATGGTGGCAGCTCGGGCAGTACGCCGTCACGTAGCGCAACAGCCGGTCACCGCGCAGACCCATCCCGGCCGTCATGTGTACATCGTGGGGTTCAGGCCGGTGCAGTAGCCGACGGTCAGGATCGAGGTCAGCGCCCAGCCGATCATCAGGCCCAGACCCAGCCCTTTGGACCCGGGGTTACCCGTCTTCCACAACGCGAAGCCACCCCCGAAGGCGAGGAGAGCCAGCAGCGCGGCCCCGAAGCCCAGCAGCACCTTCCCCTGGTCAGCCAGCATCACGGTGCCGAACCCGATGACGAAGTTGAGCACCGGAAACATGAACACACCGCCGATCACGCCACCGACCGAGATCGCGTTGGGGTTCGGCACGTTCGGTGCCGGATAGCCGTACTGCGGATATTGCGGCGGGTATTGCGGGTACTGCGGTGGATATTGCGGGTATTGCGGGTAGTGGGGCGGGTTCTGACCGGGCGCTGGGCCGTTGCCGGGCTCGTCATCCGGATAATCAATTGGCGGCTCGGACACGGTCACCCTCCCTGTCTGCAGACGAAATCCGGTAGTAGCCACGGCAATAGCCACGCCAGACTCGGAAGCCCACGAGCGCCAAGGACGGCAACAGCACCCATTGCGGCCGCGTCAGGTCCAGCCACACCGTCTCGTTGGCACGCACGAACTCCACGAAGAACCGGAACACCGCATAGGCGGCGATGTAGATGACGAACAGCTCGCCGGGATGGGTGATGCGCGGCCGCAGCCACATGAGCACCGCGAAAGCCGCCAACTGGAAAGCGATTTCGTATGCAAATGACGGGTGCATGGCGAGCCCGGCGACGCACCCCGGGCATTCGGGGGTACTGGCCGGCGCATGTACTCCCCAGGGCAGTGTCGTCGGGCGTCCGGGCGCCTCCGTCAGCAGGCAGCCGATTCTGCCGACGGCCATCCCGAGGGCGACCGCGGGCGCGAACAGGTCGCCCGTCTTGCCGCGATATCCGCCGAGCCGCTTGGCGATCAGCACGCCGAGGTAGGCACCGAGCAGTCCGCCGAGGATGCTCTTGGAGCCGTACTCCCACGCCTGCGCGACAGTCGGGTTGGCGCTGAAATCGAGGTGGCGCGCCAACCCCGACGCCCGCATGCCGATCGCCCCGCCGACGAGGGCGCCGGTGACGGCCACCAGTGACTGTTCGTTCACCGCGCCGCGGCGGCGCGCCTCGTGGACGAACACGATCACGGCGGCCAGCACACCCAGCCCCACGAACAGACCGTGCACCGGCACCTGCACCGGTCCGATCTGCCACTGCGGGATCATTGCGATCACAGTGGCAAACCTACCGGCCGGAATCGTCAGTGCACGATGATCCCGCGAATGTTCTTGCCCTCCCGAAGGTCCTGATAGCCCTGGTTCACCTCTTCGAGGGTGTACCGCGTGGTCACCAGGTCGTCGAGTTGCAGCTGGCCGTCGTTGTACAGCCGCAGCAGACGGATGATGTCGTACTGCGGGTTGGCCGAGCCGAACAGCGAGCCACGAATGGTCTTCTCGAACAACGTCAGTTCCAGGCCCGAGACGTGAATCGTCAGCTTCTCGGGGTTGGCCATACCGATCACGACGACCGTCCCGCCCTTGCCGATGGCGCTGAAGGCCGACGTGACGACGTCCTCGTCGACGGTTCCGACGCAGATGATGGCCTGATCGGCGCCCTGCCCCCAGGACAGTTCGGTGATCTTCTCGGCGGCGGCCTCGGCGCTCGCGAAGACATGTGTCGCACCGAATTTCAGCGCGGTATCGCGTTTGAAGGGCACCGGGTCGATGGCCACGATGTATTTCGCTCCGGCATGCGCGGCACCCTGGACGGCGTTGATGCCGATGCCGCCGATGCCGTACACGACGGTGATGTCGCCGGGCCGCACGTTGCCCGCGTAGGTGGCGCCGCCCCATCCGGTCGGGACACCACAGCCGACGAGGACGGCGGTCTCCAGCGGCAGCCAGTCGTCGATCTTGACCACCGAGTGTTGCGAGATGGTGGCCTTCTTGGCGAACGTGCCCAGCATGCACATGGCACCGAAATCCGTGCCGCCCTTGTGGAATCGGAACGAGCCGTCGGGCATGGAGCCCTCGAGGATGGTTGCGCCCATGTCGCACAGGGCCTGCCGACCGGTCGAGCAGTAGCGGCAGTGGCCGCAGCTGGGGATGAAGCTGCACACCACGTGGTCACCGGGCTTGACCTTGGTGACGCCGGGGCCGACGTCCTCGATGATGCCGGCGCCCTCGTGCCCGCCGACGATGGGATAGCGCGGTGGGAGGTCACCGTCGGACAGGTGCAGATCGGAGTGACACAGTCCGGCGGCGGTGTAGTTGATCAATACCTCGCCCGGCCCCGGCCCGTCGAGATCGAGTTCCATGATCTCGAAGGGCCTACCCGGCTCCAGCAGGACAGCTGCGGTGGTCTTCATCGGTGGATTCCTTTCAGGCTGAGTGGGTAACGCTGCGGTGCCCTTGGGCCGGGGCCAGATCGCGCTGCAGGAAGTCGAGCTGGTCGGCCAAAACCCGCTGCTGCCAGGGACCGTCGTAGAAATCGAGGTGGTCTGCGGGGTACTCACGCAATTGCGCCCAGTACCCGGCGCGGCGGGCGGCCTTGCGGGCGGCGGCGGCCGGCGCGATGCGGTCGTCGGTGCCGGGCTGGACGAGGATCGGGCACGCCAGCTTCCCGGCTTTCGTGATCGGGCGGTTGAACGCGACGCCGAGGGCATGCCGGCCACGCACCTCGTTGCGCCATGTCGGCCCAGCGACGGGCAGCCAGGCCTCTTCCGAACCCGAGGTGGCGATCACCGCGTTCGAGCCGGGTTGCCCGACCACCGGCACCATGTGCGCGGGCCGTCCGCGCGCCGCGCGCAGCACGTCCCGCAGCGCATTCACGCTGGCGCGCACCAGATATCCGACGCCGCAGTTGCGGACCAGGTGGGCCAGCGTGGCCCGCCCGTCGACGGCCGGATTCATCGAGATGACGGCCGCGATCCGCTGGTCCCGGGCGGCTACGGCGATGACGTGACCGCCGGCGTACGACGTGCCCCACAGCACGATCCGGTCCGGGTCCACGCCGGGCAGGTGCCGCGCGGCGGCGATGGCGGCGTGATAGTCCTGCCGCTGGCGGGAAATCGAGACATCCTGCCGGGGAACACCTTCGGATTCACCGAACCCGCGGTAATCGAAGACCAGTACGTCGAGGCCGGCGGCGGCGAACGGCTCGGCGAAGCCGAGCAGCGCGGTGTCCTTGGTGCCGCTGAAGCCGTGGGCCATCACCACGCACGGCCGGCCGGCCTCACCGGCCAGCGCATCGGTGGCAGCAGGCAGATGCCAAGCGGCACAACGGACGCCGTGGCTGTAGAAGTAGAGCTGCTTCATGAACGATGTCTCCCTACGAGGCGTACGCGACGGACTTGACGGACGAGAACCGCAGGCCCGGATCCTCGATGGGACCGCCGCGCAGCCGCTCGGCATCCATCTCGTAGGCGTGCTTGACCAGCCACGAACCGCTGTCGCCGCTGCGGGGGAACTGCTGGATGCCGCGCTGCACGTAGCCCGACGACAGGTCCATCAGCGGGCCGCGTGCCATGTCGGGGTTCTCGACGACCGGCACGACGACGTCGTGACCGTGGGCGTCCATGTGGTCGAGCATCCGGCAGAAGTGCTCGCAGACCAGATCGACCTTCAGGGTCCACGCGATGTTGGTGTACCCCATGGCGAAGGCCATGTTGGGGACGTCGGACACCATCATGGCCTTGTACACCGTGTGATCCGGCATGTTGAGCAGCTGACCGTCGACGCTCAGCGCGATCTTGCCGAACAGCGACATGTTCAAACCCGTTGCGGTGACGATGATGTCGGCCTCCAGCTCCTGCCCGGACTCCAGCAGGATGCCGCGCTCGGTGAACCGCTCGATCTGGTCGGTGACGATCGAGGCCTTGCCGGTCCGGAAGGCCTTGAACAGGTCGCCGTCGGGCACCATCGCCAGGCGCTGCTCCCACGGGTTGTAGCGCGGGGTGAAGTGGGTATCGACGTCGAAGCCCTTGGGCAGCTGCCGGGCGACGTTGGCGATCAACAGCTTTCGCATGATCTTCGGGTACTTCTGGCAGAGCTTGAACAGTCCGCGCGCCGTCGCGATGTTCTTGCGCCGCACGATCGGGAAGGCGCGCTCGTGGCCGAGTACCTTGTTGAGCGCGTTGGTGATCGGGTCCGCGGCCGGCACCGACAGCACGTAGCTCGGGGACCGCTGCAGCATGGTGATGTGGCCGGCCTTGTCAGCCATCGACGGGATCAGCGTGACCGCCGTTGCGCCGCTGCCGATGACGACGACCTTCTTGCCGGCGTAGTCCAGATCCTCCGGCCACAGCTGCGGGTGGATGACCGGGCCCGCGAAGTCGTCCTTGCCGGGGAAGTCGGGGATGAAGGGCTTTTCGTAGTCGTAGTACCCGGTGCCGAGGAACAGGAAGCGGCCGGTGAACGTCGTCGTGTCATCGCCCTGCGTCGTGGTGACGGTCCAGCGGCCGGTGTCGGAGTCGAAGTTCGCGTTCTGCACGCGCCGACCGAACCGGATGTGCTCGCCGATCCCGTTCTCGTCGACGGTCTGCTGCAGGTAGTCGAGGATGATGTGGCCGTCGGCGATCGACTTGCGGTGGGTCCACGGCTTGAAGCCGAACCCGAACGTGGGCATGTCGGAGTCCGACCGGATGCCGGGGTACTTGTGCAGGCTCCAGGTCCCGCCGATGGTGTCGCGCCCCTCGATGATCAGGAACGACGTGCCCGGGCGGTTCGCCTTCAGGTGATACGCCGCGCCGATGCCGGAGATGCCGGCGCCGATGATCAGGACGTCGACGTCCTGCGACGTCGACCGCTGCGTTGAGGTGATGGACACTGTGTGGCTCCTGACGGGTGGACAGCTTTGTGTGATGGCACTCACGCTATGGACGTCGCGGGGCGTGTAACAGGTGCGACGGCCCAGTACTCGACCCGCGATATGTGCAGGGGCATACTTCGTTGATGGCCGCCGAGACACCATCACGTGAGGTCATCGACCTCATGGGCGACGTCGCCGAACTGATGCTGGCCGAGCTCGACGACCTGGTCGCCGAGATGGACGCCGCCGAGATCGAGCTCTCCCCCGCCGCCGGCTCGGATGCTGCCGTGCTGGCGGATACCACCGCCAGCAACCGGGCCAACGCCGCGCGGGTGCTGTCGATGCTGGCCCGCAGGGAAGCCAAGCCCGCACCCATCGACATCCCACCCGAGGCCCTCGATGTCGCCCGCACGATTGCCCGCCGCGGGTTGGAGCTCGATGTGCTGTTCCAGTCCTACCGGCGCGGACAGAACGTGGCGTGGAGTCGCTATATGAAGCACGCCACCCGGCTCGTCCCTTCCGGTCCGCTGCTGCTCGAACTGCTGGAGGCGTCCTCACAACGCCTGTTCGAGTACGTCGACACCGTGCTCGGGTGCGTCGTCACCGCGGCGCAGCGCGAACGCGAGGAAGTGCTCGGCGGCGCCATCGCCCGCCGCGCCGAGACCATCCGGCTCATCCTGGACGGCGCCGCCATCGACGCGGGGCGGGCCGGCGAGCGCCTGGGATACGACCTCCGCCAGCGCCACACCGCGCTGGTGCTGTGGACGCCGCCGCACGGTGACGTCCAGGGTGCGCTCGAATCCGCCGCGGCGGTGCTGGCGCGGGCCGCGGGTACCCGACCGCCGCTGACATTGTCCGTCGGTTCCTCGACGTTGTGGGCGTGGCTGGGCAGCAGCACCGAGCCCGAGGTCGACGCGCTCTCCGACGCAATCGAGCAGGCGCAGAACCACATTCGCGTCGCGGTGGGACCGACGCGGCCCGGCATCACCGGCTTTCGCCGCTCCCACGAGGCGGCGCTGTCGATCCAGAGTCTGCTGGCCGGGCACCCCGGCGGCGCCCGGGTTGCGCTGTTCCGCGATCTCGAGGTCACGGCGCTGGCGGCCCAGAACACCGACCGCGCAGCCGAATTCGTCGCCGCGACCCTGGGCCCGCTCGGGGAGGACACCCCGGCCGCAGCGCGTCTGCGCGACACCCTGCGGGTGTTCCTCGACGAGGCGGACAACGCACCCCGCGCCGCCACCCGGCTGCACACCCACCGCAACACCGTCCTGCAACGGGTGGCCCGGGCCACCGAATTGCTCGGTTACCAGCCGGGGGAACGCCGGCTCGCGATGGAACTCGCGCTGGAGCTGGCGCACCAACTCGGTCCCCGCGTGCTCACCTCGGCGCCACCGGGCGCATAGCGATCACGTCGTCGGCAGCGTCACGTCCAGCCGGAATCCGCCGGGCACATGGGCGGCCGACACCTGACCGCCGTGGGCTTCGACGATGCCGCGCACGATGGCCAGGCCGATGCCGGCGCCCGAGCCGTCGGACTCCGGGGTGCGGGCCTGCGTACCGCGCCATCCCATGTCGAACATGCGCCCGAGATCGTGCGACTGCACGCCGGGACCCTGATCCAGCACCGTCAGCACGATCCGGTCGCCGTCGAGGTGATGGGCCGAGACCTGGATCTCGGAATCCTCCGGCGCGTGCCGAATGCTGTTGACCAGCAGGTTCGCCACCACGCGGGACAGCTCGCCCGGATCGGCATAGAGGACTTGGTCGGTCATTTCCGCATGCGTGATGGTGATGCCGCGGGTGGCCGCGAGGGCCTGCATGTCGGACACGACATCGGAGACGAGATCGAGGAGTACCACCGGCTCCTTGCTGAGCTTGAGCATGCCGCTCTGGATCTTGGACAGCTCGAACAGCCCGTCGACCATGCCGTTGACGGCGTCCACCTGGTCGCGGATCTGGCGGATGTAGTCCGCCGGCTCGTCGACGACGCCTTCCTCGAGCGCCTCGGCCATCGCCCGCATCCCGGCCAGCGGCGTCCGCAGATCGTGCGAGACCCAGGCCACCAGCTGGCGCCGTGATGCGTCGAGCTGCTCGACCTCGGCACGGGCCGCCGCCAGCTGCGCGGACGACTGCGCGAGTTGGCTGGACAGTTCGGCGAATTCGCGCGAACTGTCGACGTCCGCCGTGACGACCTCGCCGCTGCCGATCTGCCGGGCCGCGCGTTGCAGCCGGGCCAGTGACCGCCGCAGCCGTCGCAGCATGAACCCGGCGGCGAGGCCGGCCATGAGCGCCGAGATGGCGAGCACCGCCAGCAGCACCTGCAGGTCGTGCGACGACAGGTACATCTCGATCGAGATCGCCACCGTGGAGGCGACGATGGCGACGATCGTCGCGCCGATCAGCGCCGCCACGTGCGTCCCGATGGAGCCCCGCCGATTCAGCTGCATGACGAGAACCGCCGCGCCGGTGGCCACCGACGTACAGATCAGGGCCGTCACCGCGATGATGACAAGGTCCGCCGCGCCGAGGATCACGCCGACCGCCCCGACGGCGTGAACCGGTACCCCGTGCCCCACTCGGTGCGCAGGTAGACGGGGTCACGTGGGTCGGCTTCGATCTTCTCGCGGAGCCGGCGGATGTGCACGGTGACCGTCGACGCGTCGCCGGCACTCCAGCCCCACACTTCGCGCAACATCTCGTCGCGGGAAACCACACGGTCGGGGTTCTTGAGGAGGAAGAGCAGCAGTTCGTATTCGCGTCCGGTCAGTTCGACATCGGCGCTGCCGCAGGTGATCCGGCGCATCGTGGGGTCGATGCGGAACCGGCCGACGACGAACGGAGCGAGCGGCGACTGGTGGGAGACTCTGTGCCGCAACAGTTTCGAGATGCGTAGTTGCAGCTCGCGCAACGCGAACGGCTTGGCTAGGTAGTCGTCGGCACCGAGTTCGAGGCCGTCGATCCGGTGACCGCTCGCCCCGAGGGCGGTCAGCATGATCACCGGAACGTCGGAGCGGCTGCGGATGTCGCGCAGCAGGTCGTCGCCGGACAGCCCGGGCAGCATGCGGTCGAGCACGAGCACGTCGGGCGTCGAGCGCTGCACGGCGCCGCGCGCGGTTTCCCCGTCGGAGAACTCGTCGATCCGAAAACCTTTGGCGCGCAGGTACGCCGCCACCGCGGTTCGCACCCGCTGGTCGTCTTCGACCAGCACGACATGCGCTCCGCCGCCGTCGTCGGAGCTCACGGGCGCATCCATGTCGCACCTCTCATGGTGCTGAGCCTAGACAGCGGGCCGGGTATTGGGCTGTTTCTTACGGTTCTGAAATCTTTGTCGAACGCCCGCCGGGCGCTCCCTAACTTCGTCGGCGACGGGGTGATCGGCACCCCACGACGCTCGAAGGAGTTCCACATGGTCATCAAGCCGATCGCAGCGACAGCAGCTGCGGTGTTCGCGCTGACGCTCACCGCGTGCGGTGCGAACGAGATGAAGTCGGCCGGCTCGTCGAGCCCTGCCAGTTCCGCGATGTCGTCCACCATGACCTCCGCGATGGCCACCGCGAGCTCCGCCGCGCGCACGGGTCATTTCACCGGCCTCAATGGCAAGCACGTTGCCGGCACGGCGACCGTGACCGGCATGAATCTGGAGTTCGCGGAATTCTCGTCCGACGAGGGCCCGGACCTGCACGTGTACCTGACGAAGGGGTCCACCGAGTCCGATGTTGCGGCGGGTAAGGAGATCGCCGCCATCAAGTTCGACCAGGCGACGCAGTCGTTCCCGCTGTCCGGCATCGACACCATGGGTTACACCACCGTCGTCATCCACTGCGACAAGGCGAAGGCAGTCTTCGGCGCTGCCTCACTCATGTGATGTCCGATCTGATGACCACCCGCGCACTGAACACGCGCGACCGCGCCGACCTGGCCGCGTCGATACTCTTCGGCGCGGTCCGGGTCGGGCTGGGACTGCTGTGGCTCCATGAGGGCTATGTGAAGTTCCGGGCTCACTTCGGGCGTGCGGACATCCTGCTCGTCGTCGACGGCGCGTCGGCGAATTCGCGTGTGCCGGAGTACTTTCGCTTCGTCGCCGAGCACCTGTTGCGGCCGACGGCCGACCTCGCCGGCGTCATGACCCCGCTGACCGAAGTGACACTGGGTCTGGTTCTGATCCTCGGGCTGTTCAGCACGCTGTCCGCCGTCACCTCGGCGGGCTTGCTGGCCGTCTACTGGAGCTCGGACCAACTCATCGCCCAATATCCGATCATGGCGCTGCTGAGCGTGGGCGTCCTTGTCGGACAGGGTTATTCGAACCGCTGGTCGATCATGGCGCTGGTGCGCCGGCGACCGGCCCACCAGGAAGTGGGATGACATGAAAGCAATACTCATCGGGTCGGGCATGGCGGCGCTGGCTGCCATCGTGATGCTGCAAGCGCCCGTGGCATCGGCGGCGTCCGCCGAAGGGGCCATCAACGACCTGCGGGCCGCGGGGTATCTGGTGCAACTCAATCAGACACCCACGGCACCGCTGACGGCCTGCACGGTCGGTGGCGTGCGCACGCTGGACGGCGGCACCCCGTCGGCTCTCGTCGACATCGTGTGCCCCGACGGCTGCTGACGGCGGCGTGCCGACCGGGATCAGAGCTTTCCGGTGCGCAGGTCCTGGCTGCTCTTCAGCACAGCCGAGTCCAGAGTCCAGTTCTCCGGCTGGACGCGTTCCCAGAGGCTGCCTTTCCCGGTCGCCCTGCCGAGTTCGTCTTCGCGTCTGAACCACTGCTCAGCGGTGCGAATCCGGTTCGGGTGGATGTCGTCCAGCAGCGCGTAATCCCGCGTGATGATGCCGTCTTTCCACAGATTCCAGAAGCCGGTGAAGTTGTCGCGAAATGTCATGGTGCTCGGGTCATTCGGGTCGGCGTTGTATCCGGCAGGGCTGTCGGCGACGCCTCCGAGCGGCCCGCGCCAGTACGCGTCCATGTCGGTGTCGACGTATCGGGCGGGGTGCCCGGTGACCGTCTCGAATGCCCGGGCAAGTTCGTGATACGGGATGTGGTCGATGGCCACCTCGAGGTCCATGCCGTTGGACCGGTCGGTGTTGTCGAAGAGCCAGCGGACGTAGTAACCGCAATCCTCGAGTGAGACATGGGGCACCGCACCGTCGCCGAGTGGTACCCGCCAGGTGACGACGCCGTCTTCCACGCTGGGTGCCATGGGCGTCAGGGGTGAGATCGTCATCTCGATGTACGGCCCCGATGTGAAGATGGCGGCGCCCATCCGAGCCGAATTCACCTGATTTTGCAGCAGGATCCATTCGGCGATGCGGCCCTTGCCGTCGTAGTGGCCGGCGCGGTACCTGGAGTCGTACCCGGCTTTCTTCAGTGCGTAGTCGAGGTTCCCGTAGACGAAGAATCGGATGCCTTCTTCGATGGCGATCTCGTAGGCGCGGATGGCCCAGTACATCTCGGTCTTCTCACCGGCGTTGAATCCGTCGATGTTGATGAACGCACCGTCGCATCCGCGAAAGCCTTCTCGCAGCATGTTTTCGTCGGTGAAGGTGCCTTCGAGCGCCGAGACGTTTCCCAGCTCGAGCAACGATTTGGCCCGCGCACTCGTGGCGTCGCGAGTGAGGAAGCGGACGGAGTACTTTCCGTCCGCGACGAGGTCGCGGACGATCGGGATGCCCTGGGCCCCGGTCGCGCCGATCATGAAGATCTTCGACGTGGGATGTGACATGACAGCTCCTCTATTTGATGTATATACAACGTTGGGATCGCGGGAATGAGCCGAGCCCAACAGATCTCTAGTCGCCGGGCGGCAGACCGATACTGGTCGCCAGGGTCCGGACCGCCTTGACGCCGCCGGCGCCCATCAGCTCGGCGGCCTCCTGTTGCGCCTGCCGCCATGCCGGCAGCACGGTCTCGATCTTCTTGCGGCCCGATCCGGTCAGCGCGACCTCACGCACCCCTTTGGCGTTCGCAGAGACCGCCTCCACCCAGCCGTGCTTCATCAACAGACTCAGGTTGCGGCTGACGGTCGACCGCTCCAGCTGCAGCACCTCACCGATCCGGGCCGGCGAGCAGGGCCCCACCTTCCCCAGCGCCGCCATGAGATTGATCTGGGCGATGCTGACGCCGTGCTCCTCGAGGGCATGGTCGTACAGACTCGTCACCGCCCGGCCGAGCAGCCGGACGCGAACCGCCAGGCAATTACTGACGATCTCATCGACAGCGGCGTGGACCATGCCACCAGTGTTGCATATACACCATCGGTCGGCAACGAGCCGCCGGCGCAACTATCCCCTGCGGAGTCGCACCAGGCGCGAAAGACCCAGCCCACCAAGCAGGCCCACAGCCGCGCCGACCACCGCGCTGTTCGCGTCGACGCCCTCGCGCTCGCGGTAGCGGGTGACGATCGCAGCCGGTCCGGGCGGCGCCACCGGGGCCAGCGCCATGGTGTCCGCGGCGGTTGCCGCCCACGCGGTCGAGAACAGGATCAGCCGGGCGGTGATGTAGGCGAACACCATCAGACCCAACACGGGACCGAACGTGGCACCGGCCGGGCCGTGCATGACGGTCCGCAGGTAGATCGAAGCGACCTGCTTGAACAGTTCGAAGCCCACCGCGGCGATCAGGGCCGCACGGGCCGAGCTGCGCAGGCTGACCTTCTCGCGCGGCAACCGGGCGATGATCCAGGTGAACATCAACCACGCCACGAGGAACGACACCGCGATCGACGCCACCCGCAGCAGCGCATTGAGGCCTGGGATGTGCCCGACACCGAACCAGTGCAGGACCGTCGTCATCAATCCGGTGTCGCCCAGGGCGGTCAGGCCGATGGTGACGACGATGGCCGCGAACGCCGAGACCAAGGCGAGCAGGTCGGACAGCTTGGTGCCCACCCAGCCATCGGGTTCGCTCTGCTGCTCCCACATCTCGGTGAGGGCCTTGCGCAGATTGGCCATCCAGCCCAGGCCGGCCCACGCCGCGGTCGCCAGGCCGATGACGCCGACCGAGGTGCGCGATTTCACGGCCGAGTCCATCAGGCCGACCAGCTGATTGCCGAAGTCGCCCGCGACGGCAGACCGGATGTGCACCTCGAGCTCGGCCAACAGGTCCGGGCGGGAGGCCAGTACGAAACCACCCGCGGCAAAACCGACCATGAGCAGCGGGAACAGCGCGAACACCGTGAAGTAGGTGATGCCGGCGGCATAGAAGTCGCCGTTGCAGTCCTGGTAGCGGTCCTGGGCCCGCATGATCCGATCCAGCCACGGATGCCGCTGACGCAGTCGGTCGAGTAGGCCCGGCTGGTCCGAGTCGGTCATTTTCGGCAAACCCCCTTGTCTGCCGAAAAGCCTAGTGTGCGACGCCGCGGGTGTCCCGGCGCGGCGTCCACAACGTCAGCGCAGACGCGGCAGGAAGCCCAGGCGGTCGTTGACGCGCTGCAGCGTCTTGAACGCCACCTGCTCGGCGCGCTCGGCACCGGTGGCCAGCACCGATTCCAGCTCAGCCGGGTCGGCCAGCAGCTCGTCGACCCGGTTCTTGATCGGGGTGACGTACTCGACGACGGCTTCGGCGGTTTCCTTCTTCAGATCGCCGTAACCGCGTCCCTCGTACCCGGCCACCAGCGCGTCGATGGCGGTTCCGGTGACCGCCGACTGGATGGTCAGCAGGTTGGAGATGCCGGGCTTGGCCTCGGTGTCGAACCGGATCTCGCGCTCACTGTCGGTGACCGCCGAGCGAATCTTTTTGGCGCTCTTGGCCGGATCGTCGAGCAGGTTGATCAGCCCGGCGTCGGTCGCGGCCGACTTGCTCATCTTGGCGGTCGGGTCCTGCAGGTCGTAGATCTTGGCGGTGGCCTTGGGGATCATGGCCTCGGGCACCACGAAGGTGTCGGGGAAACGCGCGTTGAACCGCTGCGCGAGGTCCCGGGCCAGTTCCAGGTGCTGACGCTGGTCCTCACCGACGGGTACCAGGTCGGTGTCGTAGAGCAGGATGTCGGCGGCCATGAGCACCGGATAGGTGAACAGACCGATCGTGGTGGCGTCCGCGCCCTGCTTCTGCGACTTGTCCTTGAACTGCGTCATCCGCGACGCCTGACCGAAGCCGGTGAAGCAGCCCAGCAACCACGCCAGCTGGGTGTGCTCGGCGACGTGGCTCTGCACGAACACCGTGCTGCGGGTCGGGTCGATACCGAGCGCGAGATACTGCGCGGCGGTCACCAGCGTGCGACGACGCAGCGTCTCGGGGTCCTGAGGGACGGTGATGGCGTGCAGGTCGACGACGCAGAAGAACGCGTCGTAGCCGTCCTGCAGGTGGGCCCAGTTCTGCACCGCGCCCAGGGCATTGCCCAGGTGAAGCGAGTCGGAGGTGGGCTGTGCCCCGGAAAAGACGACGCGCTTGTCCGCGCCTGCACCGCTGTTGCTCATGATGGCTTCGATTTTCGCACTGTTGTCATCCGGTTTTGTCCGGGGCTCGGTCTACGCTGGGGAAAGTGGGTTCCAGTGCGATGCCGACCTCCGACAAGGAGACGAAGTGAGCGCCGATCCAACGTCCCCCGGCCACTTGATGGCCGCCGAGATCACCGAACAGCCGCAGGTGTGGCGCCGGCTGCTGGACGATGGCCGCGGCCCCATCCGGGCCGCCGCGACTCAGATCGCGGCGGCTGCGCCACGCTTCGTGCTGTTCGTGGCACGCGGCACCAGCGACCACGCCGCGCTGTACGCGAAATACCTCGTCGAGATCAACCACGGCTTGCCCGCAGGGCTGGTCTCCCCGTCGACCATGACCGTCTACGGCGCCCAACCCGATCTGCGCGACGTGCTGTACGTCGCGGTGAGCCAGTCCGGTGGTTCGCCGGACCTCGTGCGCTCGGTCGAGGTGGCCCGCGCCCAAGGTGCGCTGACGGTCGCCGTCACCAACAACCCGGCGTCGGATCTGGCTGCGGCAGCCGAGATTCACATCGATGTGCTGGCCGGGGCCGAGAAGTCGGTGGCCGCGACCAAGTCCTACACCGCGGAGCTGCTTGCCCTGCAGCTGTTGCTCGGACGGGACAACGACGGCGGTGTCGACGCGCTGCCCGACCTCGGCGAGCAGGTGCTCGCTGCCGGGGAGCTGGTCCGCGAGGTCGCGCAGCGGTATCGGTTCGCGCAACGACTCATCGCCACCGCCCGCGGCTACTCCTACCCCACTGCCCGCGAGGCCGCCCTCAAGCTGATGGAGACGTCTTACCTTTCCGCACAGGCGTTTTCGGGCGCCGACCTGTTGCACGGTCCACTCGCCACCGTCGACCCCCAGGTGCCGGTGCTCGCGGTGGTGCCCGAGGGCGCCGGCGGCCAGGCCATGGCGCCGGTGCTGGAACGGCTGGCCGAGCGTCACGCCGACGTCTTCGGGGTCGGCGCGCCAACGGCCCTGACCGGCCTGGCCGGTGGCATCGCGCTGCCCAGCGGGGTCAGCGACGAACTCTCCCCGCTGCTGGAAATCCTTCCACTGCAACAACTTGCCCTGCACCTGGCACTGGCCCGCGGTGGCGACCCGGACCAGCCGCGCGGGCTGCGGAAGGTCACGGAGACGCTCTGACGCCGAGCGCTCGTGTTCAGTCGGGTCGCGGCGCCAGACGTTGCAGCACGCCGAAGAAGACGCGCCGCTCCTCGGCGCTCAGCTCGCCGAGCCACTGCTCCTCGCCGCGCTGAATGTCGGCCTGCACGGCGTCTTTGAGCCGGCGGCCGGCCGGCGTGATCGACAGCAGCCGAACCCGGCGGTCGTCGGGGTCCGGCGTGCGCTCGATGTAGCCACGGTCCTGCAGGTCGTCGAGGGTGCGAATGATGCGGGTCTTGTCGGCGCCGATCGCCTGCGCCAGAACAGCTTGCGACCGCATCGGGGTCTCGTCGAGCGCCAGTAGCACGACGTAGCCCCACATCGAGATGCCATGAGCGTCCAGGACAGGCTGCTCGGCAGCCATCAGCTCACGCAGCAGCGGCGCGAGCATCGCAGCGAGGTCAGGGCGCTTGGCCGACATCCGGCTATCGTAGGCATTGCCATATCGTACGCATGTGCTTACGATCAGCTCATGCCTACAGTTTCCACCGATCTTCTCGGTACCCATCGCCGCACCATTCTTGCCTCCATCGACGTCGTCAACACCGTCGGTCTTGCCGACCTGCGGCGCCCGACTCCCTGTGCCGCTTGGGATTTGGCCGAACTCCTCGCTCACATGACGGTCCAGCACCGTGGGTTCGCCGCTGCCGCACGTGGCGGCGGCCAAGAACTCGCGCTCTGGGATCCGGTTTCCGTTCGCGACACGGACGACCCGATAAGCGACTACGCCGCGGCCGCCCACGATATGCTGGACGCATTCGCCGGCGCCGATCCCGAAAGCCAGTTCGCGCTACCGGAATTGGGCACCTCGGTGCCGGCCGAGATGGCGATCGGATTTCACCTGATCGACTACGCGGTGCACGGCTGGGACGTCGCGGCCGGCCTCGGCGTTCCCTTCACACTGCCCGACGACGTCGTCGCCGCAGCCCTGCCCCTCGCCCTGGCCGTGCCCGACGGGGACTTCCGCAGCATGCCCAATGCGCCGTTCGGGCCGGCCAGGACCGCCGACAGCACAACGGATTTCGAGAGGCTACTCCGCCACCTGGGCCGGGACCCGCAATGGGGCCATGCGTCCGACGACGAGTCACGGCATGCCGTCCAGTAACAGATTGGGGACTTCCGGCCCTGTTATCAGCAACTTTGGCCACTGAGGTCACGTGCTACGGCATCGATACCGTCCGTTATATGACTTACGTTGTCGGACGGGAATGCGTTGACGTCACGGACATGTCCTGCGTGCAGGAGTGTCCGGTCGACTGCATCTACCAAGGCGATCGGGCGCTCTACATCAACCCGCGCGAATGTGTGGATTGCGGTGCCTGCAAACTGATTTGCCGAGTCGATGCGATCTACTACGATGCCGATCTGCCCGAAGACCAGCTCGCATACCTCGCCGACAACGCGGCATTCTTCGATGAGGTACTCCCCGGACGCGAGGCGCCGTTGGGCTCCCCCGGCGGCGCCAGTGCGCTCGGTCGCATCGGAGTGGACACCCCGATGGTGTCTGCCCTACCGCTTCGAGACTGAGTCCGATCAGCTGTACTCGACCGTGACCGGCGCGTGGTCCGACCAGCGCAGCGCATATGCCGCAGCCCGCTCCACCCGCGCCGCATGGGCTCTGGGCGCCAGCTTCGCGTTGGCCAGGTGGTAGTCGATGCGCCACCCGGCGTCGTTGTCGAAAGCCTTGCCGCGCCATGACCACCAGCTGTACGGCCCGGGGACCTCAGGGTGCAGCTCCCGGACCACGTCGGTCCAGCCGGAGGCCATCAGCTCGGCCAACCACTGCCGCTCGCTGGGCAGGAACCCGGACTTCTTGACGTTGGCCTTCCACGCCTTCAGGTCCAGTTCCGTCGCGCAGATGTTCCAGTCGCCGCAGATCACCACGTCGCGGCGCTTGCGGGTCAGCTCGGCCATACGGCCGGCGAGCGCCACCATGAAGCGCTCCTTCTCCACCTGCTTGTCGGTCTCGGCCTCACCGGTGGGTACGTAGACGCTGGCGACCGTGACGCCGTCGGTGTCGACCTCCACATACCGCCCGTGCGCGACGAATTCACAGTCCGGGCTGAGCCCCACCCGCACCGCGGTGATGGGGGCCCGCGACAGCACCGCCACCCCGTTGCGGCCCTTGGCAGACGGCTCGGCCGACGCCAGCTGCCAGCCCGCATCCAGCGCCGGCGCCAGGGCCTGCGTCAGCTGCGCGTCGTCGGCCCGCGTCTCCTGCAGGCAGATGACGTCGGACTTGGTGTCCTTCAGCCACGGCAGCAGCCCGAGGTTCTCCGCCGAGCGCTCTTTGACCGCGGCGCGGATGCCATTGACGTTGATGGTGGTGACGATCACGAAGCAGAACCCTAACGTCGGGGTACAACACGCTTGAAACGACGAACGTGAGCTTGTGTGCGAGAAATCGAGGAAATCTCGCACACAAGCTCACGTTCGAGGTGAATTACTCCTGAGCGGAAGCCAGCGCCGCGTTGAAGGTGGCGCTCGGCCGCATCACGGCCGTCGTCTTCTCCGGGTCCGGCGCGTAGTACCCGCCGATGTCGGCCGCGCTGCCCTGTGCCGCAGCCAGTTCCGCGACGATCTTCTCCTCGTTCTCGGCCAGCGTCTTGGCCAGCGGAGCGAACTTGGCCGCCAGCTCGGCGTCCTCGGTCTGCTTGGCCAGCTCCTGCGCCCAGTACATGGCGAGGTAGAACTGGCTGCCGCGGTTGTCCAGTTCGCCGGTGCGCCGCGACGGACTCTTGTTCTCGTCCAACAGCTTTCCGGTCGCGCTGTCGAGCGTCTTGGCCAGCAGCAGGGCCTTGGCGTCGTCGGTCTTGTTGCCCAGGTCCTCCAGGCTGGCGCCCAGGGCCAGGAACTCGCCGAGCGAGTCCCAGCGCAGGTGGTTCTCCTCGACCAGCTGCTGCACGTGCTTGGGTGCCGAACCACCGGCGCCCGTCTCGTACAGGCCGCCACCGGCCATCAGCGGCACGATCGACAGCATCTTGGCGCTGGTACCCAGCTCCAGGATCGGGAACAGGTCGGTGAGGTAGTCGCGCAGGATGTTGCCGGTCGCGGCGATGGTGTCCTGACCGCGCATGGCCCGCTCGATGGTGTGCCGCATGGCGCGTTCCTGCGACATCACGGAGATGTCGAGACCCTCGGTGTCGTGGTCCTTGAGGTAGGTCGCGACCTTCTTGCGCAGCTCGGCCTCGTGCGGACGCTCCTGGTCCAGCCAGAACACCACGGGCATGCCCGAGAGCCGAGCGCGGGTGACGGCCAGCTTGACCCAGTCGCGGATCGGCAGATCCTTGACGACCGGCATGCGCCAGATGTCGCCCTCTTCCACCGCCGTGGTCAGCAGGACCTCGCCGCTGTCGATGTCGACGATGTTGGCGATGCCGTCCTCGGGAATCTCGAAGGTCTTGTCGTGGCTGCCGTACTCCTCGGCCTTCTGCGCCATGAGACCGACGTTGGGCACGGTGCCCATGGTCCGCGGGTCGAACTGGCCGTGCGTCTTACAGAAGTTGATGATCTCCTGGTACATCCGGGAGAACGTCGACTCGGGGTTGACGGCCTTGGTGTCCTTGAGCTTTCCGTCGGCGCCGTACATCTTGCCACCGAGCCGGATCATGGCGGGCATCGAGGCGTCGACGATGACGTCGGACGGCGAGTGGAAGTTGGTGATGCCGCGAGCCGAGTCGACCATCGCCAGCTCGGGCCGGTGCTCGTGGCACTTGTGCAGGTCGTCGACGATCTCGTCATGCAGCGACTTGGGCAGCGTCGAGATCTTGTCGTACAGGTCCGAGAGCCCGTTGTTGACGTTGACGCCCAGCTCGTCAAAGAGCTTCTGGTGCTTGGCGAATGCGTCCTTGTAGAAGATGCGCACGGCGTGGCCGAACACGATCGGGTGGCTGACCTTCATCATGGTCGCCTTGACGTGCAGGGAGAACATGACGCCCGTCTTGTAGGCGTCCTCCATCTGCTCCTCGTAGAACTGGATGAGCGCCTTCTTGCTCATGTACATCGAGTCGATGATGTCGCCCGCGTCGAGCTTGACCTCGGGCTTGAGCTCAATTGTCTTGCCGGTCTTGGTCTTCAGCACCATCTTGACGCGGCGGTCCTTGTCGAGCGTCATGGACTGCTCGCCGTGGTAGAAGTCGCCGGTCTTCATGGTGGCGACGTGCGTGCGGGAGGCCTGCGACCACTCGCCCATGCTGTGCGGGTGCTTGCGGGCGTACTCCTTGACGGCCTTCGGGGCACGACGGTCCGAGTTGCCCTCGCGCAGAACAGGGTTCACCGCACTACCGAGACACTTGCCGTAGCGATCCTTGATCGCCTTCTCTTCGTCGGTCTTCGGGTCGCCCGGGTAGTCGGGCAGGTTGTAGCCCTTCTCCTTGAGCTCCTTGATCGCGGCGACCAACTGCGGCACCGAGGCGCTGATGTTCGGCAGCTTGATGATGTTGGTGTCCGGGAACTGGGTCAGCCGACCCAGCTCACCCAGGTTGTCGGGGACCTTCTGCTCATCGGTCAGGTAGTCGCTGAACTCGGCGAGGATGCGGGCCGCCACCGAGATGTCACTGGTCTGGACGTCGATACCGGCGGCGCCGGCGAAGGTGCGGACGACCGGCAGGAAGGCGTACGTCGCGAGCAGCGGCGCCTCGTCGGTCAACGTGTAGATGATGGATGGTTTCTCGCCACTCATGGTCACTCTCCCGGCGTCACGGACGGTACGTACGAAAATCTATGTCGAGTCCGGCGTCTGCACATGACTACCCCGTCGCACGACGGTTACGAAACTACCGTGACCGGCGGGGCGAGTTTCCGGTGGTCCGGTCTGTCGTGCACAGATCTGGATCGATACCGACAGGCTGCGCGAAGTGGACCGCCGACGACACGCCGTGTCCCGCCCACCGGACGGCACCAGCTAGCAGTTGCCCAGCCTCTTGAGTTACCCTCGAGTCCGGTCATGAGTGCCAGCGTCAAGCCCCGGCTTGCTGGCCGGCAACCCTCCATCCGCGGTGGGGTGCCCCGGGAGACGACCAGGTTGAGCAGCCGTACATCGGCTGCGAGGCAAGCGCGGGTCCGCCACCACGGACCCGGATGACTGGGTGAGTGGAGGCTTCCTATGCGTCGCTGTCTGTGATTCGTGCGAGTTCGCGCACCCCTTCGTCGTACCTAAAAACTCACAGGAGACACCCCTAACATGACCACTGAGGCCATCGACCCCACTGCGCGCTGGAGCTTCGAGACGAAGCAGATCCACGCAGGTCAGAGCCCCGACAGCGCCACCAATGCCCGTGCGCTGCCGATCTACCAGACGACGTCGTACACGTTCCGCGACACCGACCACGCCGCCGCGCTGTTCGGGCTGGCCGAGCCGGGCAACATCTACACCCGCATCATGAACCCGACCACCGACGTGGTCGAGCAGCGCGTCGCCGCGCTCGAGGGCGGCGTGGCCGCGCTGTTCCTGTCGTCCGGACAGGCTGCCGCGACCTTCGCGATCCTGAACATCGCCGGCACCGGCGACCACGTCGTGGCCTCGCCGCGGCTGTACGGCGGCACCTACAACCTGCTGCACTACACGCTGCCCAAGCTCGGCGTCGACGTCAGCTTCGTGGCGGACCCCGACGACCTCGACTCGTGGCGCGTCGCCGTCCGGCCGAACACCAAGGCGTTCTTCGCGGAGACCATCTCCAACCCGAAGATCGACATCCTGGACATCCCGGGTGTCTCGGGCGTCGCCCACGACAACGGCGTGCCACTGATCGTCGACAACACCGTCGCCACCCCGTACCTGATCCAGCCGCTGGCCCACGGCGCCGACATCGTCGTGCACTCGGCCACCAAGTACCTGGGCGGGCACGGCTCGGCGATCGCCGGCGTCATCGTCGACGGTGGCACCTTCGACTGGACAAACGGCAAGTTCCCCGGGTTCACCGAGCCCGACCCGAGCTACCACGGTGTGGTGTTCGCCGACCTGGGCGCACCGGCCTACGCGCTCAAGGCGCGCGTGCAGCTGCTGCGCGATCTGGGCAGCGCCGCCGCCCCCTTCAACTCCTTCCTCATCGCGCAGGGATTGGAAACGCTGTCTCTGCGCGTTGAACGCCATGTGTCCAACGCGCAGAAGGTCGCCGAGTACCTCGAGGGCCGCCCGGACGTGCTCTCGGTGAACTACGCCGGCCTGCCGTCGTCCCCGTGGTACGAGCTGGGCCGCAAGCTGGCCCCCAAGGGCACCGGTGCGGTGCTGTCGTTCGAACTGACCGGCGGTGTCGAGGCGGGCAAGGCGTTCGTGAACGCGCTGACCCTGCACAGCCACGTCGCCAACATCGGTGATGTCCGCTCGCTGGTGATCCACCCCGCGTCGACCACGCACCAGCAGCTGACCGCCGACGAGCAGCTGGCCTCCGGAGTCACCCCGGGCCTGGTGCGGCTGGCTGTCGGCATCGAGGGCATCGAAGACATCCTCGCCGACCTGGAGCAGGGCTTCGCTGCTGCTGGATCGGTGGGGGGTGCCGACCGAACGGCGGCCTTGGTGTGACGATTATCGACGTGCCCGTGTCTGACATCTCCGCAGCGCCGCTGCTGCCTGCCGAAGGCGAGACCGGTGTGGTGAACATCGGCTCGCTGACGCTGGAGAGCGGCATCGTGCTGCCCGACGTGTCCATCGCGGTCCAGCGCTGGGGCGAGTTGTCCCCCGCCGCCGACAACGTCGTGATGGTGCTGCACGCGCTGACCGGTGACTCCCACGTCACCGGGCCGGCCGGGCCGGACCATCCGACGGGCGGCTGGTGGGACGGCGTCGCCGGTCCGGGTGCTCCGATCGACACCGACCGCTGGTGCGCCATCGCCACCAACGTGCTCGGCGGCTGCCGCGGCTCGACGGGTCCCAGCTCGCTCGCTCCTGATGGAAAGCCCTGGGGCTCACGATTTCCCGCCATCACGGTGCGCGACCAGGTGAACGCCGACCTGGCGGCGCTGGCCGCCCTCGGCATCACCCAGGTGGCCGCGGTCGTCGGTGGCTCGATGGGTGGCGCGCGGGCGCTGGAATGGCTTGTGGGACACCCCGACACGGTGCGGGCCGGGCTGGTGCTGGCGGTCGGCGCCCGGGCCACCGCCGACCAGATCGGCACGCAGTGCGCGCAGGTCGCGGCCATCAAGGCCGACCCGAACTGGGCCGGCGGCGACTACTACCTGACGGGACTCACCCCGGACGACGGCATCCAGATCGCCCGCCGGTTCGCGCACCTGACGTACCGCGGCGAGAAGGAACTCGACGACCGGTTCCGCAACACCGCGCAGAACCACGAAAAGAGTTCCAGCGACGGCCTTTACGCGGTCGAGAGCTACCTGGAGTACCAGGGCCGCAAGCTGGCCGCACGGTTCGATGCGGGCACGTATGTGGCACTGACGGATGCGCTGAGCAGTCACGATGTCGGGCGCGGACGCGGCGGGGTCGCGGCGGCCCTGCGGTCCTGTCCGGTGCCGGTGATCGTCGGCGGCATCACGTCCGACCGGCTGTATCCCATTCGGCTGCAGGAGGAACTGGCCACGCTGTTGCCGGGTTGCCCGGGCCTCGAGGTCATCGAGTCCGACTACGGCCACGACGGTTTCCTGGTCGAGACCGACAAGGTGGGCCTGCTGATCCGCCAGACCCTGGACTTGGCGTCCCGGTGACGGGCGAACGCTCGCTGTCCTTCGGGGAGCAGGCCGCCGCGTACGAACGCGGACGGCCGTCCTATCCGCCGGAGTCCATCAATTGGTTGCTGCCCGCGGGGTCCGTCGATGTCCTCGACCTCGGCGCCGGTACCGGCAAGCTGACCGTCCGGCTGGCCGAGCGCGGCCTGGCGGTCACTGCCGTCGACCCGATCCCCGAGATGCTCGAGGTACTCAGCGGGTCGTTGCCGTCGGTGCCGGCGCTGCTCGGCACGGCCGAGGAAATCCCGTTGCCGGACAACAGTGTCGACGCGGTCCTGGTGGCGCAGGCCTGGCACTGGTTCGACCCGGAACGGGCCGCGGCTGAAGTGGCACGGGTGCTGCGACCGGGCGGCCGGCTGGGTCTGGTCTGGAACATCCGCGACGAGCGGCTGGGCTGGGTCAAGGAGTTGAACCGCATCATCGGCTGCGAGCACGACCCGTCTGCCGACTCCCTGTGCGGCGACTTCACCGACATCGAGACCCACCGCTTCGAGTGGACGAGTTACCTTACGCCGCAAGCGCTTCTGGACCTCGTCGCGTCCCGGAGCTACTGCATCACCTCGCCCGCCGACGTACGCCGCAAGGTGCTGGGCGAGGTACGCGAGCTGCTCAGCACGCATCCGGCGCTGGCCAGCAGCACCGGATTGGCGTTGCCGTACGTCACGCACTGTGTGCGGGCGACGCTGGCCTAGACACCTGGTTCGCCGGGGGCCAGAAACGTTCCGATGACCGCGGTACCCGGGCCGACCCGAGCCCCAGGCCCGGGTACCGCGGTCGTCGACAGCGCCCCGAGTTCCCCGCCGCATTCGGCACAGACGGCCTTTGCCGTTGTGACACAGCCGCATTCATCGTGAACCAGCAGCGCCGGGGGCCCGCCCTCGCCGGCCGTCCACTTGTCACCCCACGCGAGCAGGGTCGCGATCACCGGATAGAGGTCGCGTCCCTTGTCGGTGAGGACGTACTCGAAACGCGGAGGCGCACTTTGGTATTGGCGCCGTGTCACGATCGCGTGGCGCTCCAGGTCCTCCAGGCGCGCCGCCAGCACGTTCGATGCGATGCCGAGATCACGGCGGATGTCTTCGAACCGGGCCATCCCCGCGAACAAGTCCCTCAGCACCAGGGCCGTCCACCGTGGGCCCACGATGTCGAGCGTCCGCGCGATCGAGCAGGAGATGTCGCCGAAGGACTGTTTGGACACCGCACAAGCGTAGTCCATTGCTTTCTGCAATGGACTCTGATTGCGTGGGTTGCAAATAACAAGTGACGCTCAGAGGGTCCTGATGACGACAAGCACAGATTCCGTCGCGACGTTCTGCGCGGCCACCCGCAGCGGTGACGTCGACCGGTTCATCGCCGCACTCGCACCCGACGCCGAGCTGATCTCCCCGCTGTCCGGGCGCATGGTGTTCCGCGGCCGCAACGACCTCCGGGCGCTCCTGACCGCGGTCTATGCCGGGATGCGAAACCTGGAGTGGGAGAACATCATCGGAGACGGACCCACGCGCGTCGCGGTGAGTCGCGGACGCATCGCGGGGCTGACCATCACCGATGCCCTGGTGTTCGAACTCGACGATGCGGGGTTGATCCGGCGGCTGCGACCGCACCTGCGGCCGTGGTTTGCGGTGACGGTCTTCGCCCTGCTGCTCGGCCCCAGGCTCGCCGCCCACCCCGGCGTCGCACGCCGGGCGCTCAGTCGCTGATCTCGGCCGGACCGAACCAGCGCTCCAGGGCCGCGCGCAGGTCATCGGCATCCGCCGCCCCGAAAGTGTCTGCCGCCCAAGCGACATAACCGTCGGGCCGGATCAGCATGGCGGCAGGCCCGCCCGCCATGGCGGCTTCCACCGTGTCGACGCGGCGCTCCCACGGTGCGACGACGGCAGCCGCCGCACCGCCGGACAGGTCGAGGACCACGCCCCGACCGCTGTGCAGCAGGTCGGTGAGCCGGCGCCCGTCGTCCAACGTCTCGTCCGGCACCATGAATCCGGTGAGGCGGTGGGTGGTGCCACCCATCTCGTAGCGCACGTCGGCCCCCGCCAGCAGTCCGGCCATGTGCGCGGTGGCCTCGGGCAGCTGGAAGAGCTCACCGAGAAGCGTGCGCAAGGCACGCACCTCGGGTCCGGGCGCGGTGAGCGCGATCTGAGCCAGAGAGTGCATCATGACGCGCTCGCCGACCGGATAGCGCTCGGATTCATACGTGTCGATCAATTCCTCGGGCGCCCAGCCGTTGATGACGGCTGCCAGCTTCCAGCCCAGATTCAGGGTGTCCTGCAGACCGAGGTTGAGCCCCGGACCGCCCATCGCCGAATGCACGTGTGCGGCATCACCGATCAGCAGAATGCGGCCGGACCGGTACGCGTCGGCTTGCCGCGTGTTCTGGCCGTCGATGCGGCGCATCGCGAACGGACCGGGCCCGGTCGGCAGTTCGAACGGCACGTCGACCCCGAGCACCCGCCGCAGGCTGTGCCTCAGCTCGTCGTAGGTCAACTCCCCCGGCGCGTCGTCCGGCAGCGAACCGAACTCCAGCGTGCCCAGCATCGGCGGATCTCCGTGCGCCTCGAAGAAGATCACCATGCCGGTGTCATAGCGGTTGTGTCCGAACGGAATCCGGCCGAAGCCGGGTACGTCGAACTCGCCGTCGGCGGTGCGGAACTCGTCAGCGATGTGCACATGCGCCAACCGGGCCACCGTCGGCGACGTGTGCCCCGGAAAGCCGATACCCGATTGCTTGCGGACGGTGCTACGGCCGCCGTCGGCACCCACCAGCCAATCGGCGTGCAGTACATAGGGACCGTCGGGCGCGGTCACGTCGACGGTGACGCCGTCATCGCCGGCCGACAGGGCGGTCACGGCGTGTCCCCATCGCACCTCGACCCCGAGAGCCTGCGCCCGCTCGTACAGCAGCTGAACCAACCGAGGCTGCTTCATCAGCACAGCACGCATCGGATTGTCCTCGACACCAACAAAATTCAGCGGCAGGCCGGAGAACATCCAGCCATAGGCGGGTTGCGGCGCGTTGGGATCGCCCGTGAACGCCTGGTAGAGACCGCGCATGTCGAGCTGCCGGATCACCTGTCCGACAAGGCCGTTGGCCTTGGGCTCGTCGCCGGGCCCGGGCAGCGCATCGAGGACAACAGGTTTGATCCCGGCGAGGGCGAGTTCGCAGGCCATCATCAGGCCGTTGGGTCCGGCGCCGGAGATCACGACGTCAGCGAGCATGGTCACTCCTTCGTTCTGGTCGGTTCAGGCAGTCCCGCGATGACGGCGTCGAAACCCGCACGCATCAGCTGGGTGATGGCCACCGGCGGATCGGCGTTCGCGTACGCCTCCATCGCGGTGTCCCCGATGGCGCGCACCACAGCCACCACGAGGCGCGGGTACATGTCGTCGGGGCCGAGACCCGTTCGCTCGGCGATGGCCGCCACCCAGTCCTGGTAGAGGATCTGCGGCACCGCGTTACGAACTTCGGTTCGCATCATGAGTTTTCGCACTTCGACGAGCTCGCGGCGGTCCGGGATGAGATCAGCACCGGTGATGTCGACCATCTCCTCCTCGAGGGTGCCCGTCACCGCCTCGATGATCGATGTCCACAGCGGCTCATCGGCCGGCCGCGACCGAAACACCGCGACACTGCGCCGCATCCGCTCGGCGATGCGGTAGGCCAGCGCCTCGTACTTACCGGCGAAGTAGTTGTTGAACGTCCGCAACGACACTCCCGCCAGCGCCGCGATCTCCTCGCGCGTGACGGCGTCCAGCCCGCCGCGGTCGAACGCCAGTTGCAGCGCCGCATCACTGAGCGCCCGACGGGTGTCGAGCTTCTTTCGTTCGCGCAGACCAGTGTCAGCCGATTCGGACATGCCGCCACCGTACAGATAATTTTGCCCACCGGGCAACTTTGCCCAGTGGGCAATTTCCTGTGAATGTGGCTGACTCAAGTCATTGACTCAGGTCAGTAAAGCGAGTACAACTTGAGCCACCATGACCCGCGCCACCCCCAAACCTTCGCTGCGAGAAGCCAAACGGCTGGAAACCCGCCAGCGTGTCCTCGATGCCGCGATCACCGAGTTCAAGCGCGCGGGAATGGCAGATGCCGACGTCGGAACCATCATCAGATCGGCCGGCGTCGCGCACGGCACGTTCTACTTCCACTTCCCCACCAAAGAACACGTGCTCTTCGAGCTCGAACGCCAAGCGGAGGAGACGGCCGGCCGCGAGCTCGCCGCGTTCCTGCAGACCCCGCACACCCTCGAAGAGGCGCTGAACGAGGTGGTCCGGGTCATCGTGGCCGTCGAACAGCGGCTCGGCCGGCTGCTCTTCAAAGACGTACTGGCTCTGCACTTTTCCTCGAACCGCCCGCTCGACGACGAATGGACCGACCACCGGGTGATCGTGCTGGTGGTCCAGGAGATCGAACGGGCCCGCCAGGCCGGTGAGGCCGATGCGGATGTCGACGCGTTCCACAGCGCGGTCTACTTCCTGCTCAGCCTCTATGCCCTGCTGACCACGAGTCGCGGCGCGGACCAGATCCGCACCGCCCTGCTGGACAACTTCGTCCACACCGCGCTGCGAGGCATCGCGGCCCGATAACCGGAGGAGACACCATGTGGCAGGAGATCGCCCGCCTCGCCATCGCGTGGGGCGCCATGGCCGCTCTCATCGCGTTCTGGTACTGGATGTTCTCGAACATCGGCACTTTCTGAGCCGGCCGGTACCCCAATGTCCCAGTCGATCGCCGCCGCAGAGCTCGAACGCGCCAGCGCGCTGACGGCGGTGGTGTTGTCCGGGCGACGGCGGGCCGGAGTGCGGCTGATCTCCGGCGACCTGCGCCACTTCGGTTTGAGCGCAAGCCGTTCCGTCGTCCATGTCCCCTACCCGGCACCGGCACCCGACTGGTCACTGCGGACCTACACATGTGGTGTTGCCCTGCAGTGCGCACCATCGAAGGACCGGATAGCGCAGTACCCGCTGCACCGGTTGTCCGCGCGGGAACTGAGCGCGCTCAGCCTGGTCGAGGGTGGTGTCGCGCTGGGTTGGGTGGCCGGCCGCTGGCCCGGCCTGCTCCCCGAAGCCCGTCGGGTACTGCCCGGCCTGGAGCCGGCCGATCCGGACCTCTGTGCAACCGAAATTCTCTCCCGCACAGACACCTTGGCACGCTCCCGGGAGCGATTGCCCGATTACCCGCTGCTCGGTACACCGCCGCTGACCGCGGCCGCCACCCGCACACTGGCGAGCGCGGTCCGGCGCACCCTCGGCCGGATGCCGTGGTCCTCATCGCGCTCGGACACCCAACGGCTGATGTCGATCCCGGTCGGCGGCGAGGGCGGCGTGCGCAACGCCAACCTGCCACCGGCCAGCCGGCCCGAGGACGACGACCTCGACATCCGGCCCGACCAACGCGCGGGAATCCCCTACCCCGAATGGAATTCGTGGCGTGACCAGTTCCTGCCCGATCACGTCGCAGTCCTGGAACGGCGACAGACCCGGCACGACCGTCGCAGTGGCGCGTCGCCTGACATCCGGCGCTGGTTCGACGAGCCGACCCACCGCACGATGGTCAACCGACTGGAGGACGGCAGCGACCTCGATGTCGACGCCTACGTCGCGGCCTACGCGGACAGCCACGCCGGGTCACCACAGGAGCCGAAGGTGTTCCGCGCCTTGATGCCAAGCGCGCGCGACACCGTCACCGCCGTCCTGATGGACGGCAGCTCGTCGCTGGGTATCCATCAGGGCCGGGTGTTCGACCTCGAATTGGCTTGTGCCGACGCTCTTTCCCGCGCCATGACGGTGGCCCGCGAGCGCCACGGCATCTTCGTCTTCAGCGGCAACACCCGCCATCGCGTCGAAGTTCGATGTCTGAAAGACTTCAGCGACAACCACTTTGCGCTACCCAGCCGGTCCGGCCTGGTGACCGGCGGCTACACCCGACTCGGCGCACCCATCCGGCACATGACCAGCCGCCTCCTGACCCAGCCCGCGCAGCGCCGGGTTCTCATCGTGATCGGCGACGGGCTCATCTCCGACGAAGGCTACGAAGGCCGGTACGCGTGGGCCGACGTCGCGCACGCCGTCGAAGAAGCCGACGAGGCGGGCGTCGGCGTCTACTACCTGGGGCTGGGACCGGTCCGGGTGGATCCACTGCCCGAGGTCTTCGGCTCCCGGCGATCCCGCCGAATCCGCCGTATCGAGGAACTTCCCCGCGTCCTGGCGCACGTGCACCGAGAGTTGGTTTCCGCATGACTGATTCGCCATACCTGCCGGCCGGCGACGAGATGACCACTTTCAGTCAGGCGTATCAGCGTCGGCTGCCGGTCATGCTCACCGGGCCCACGGGCTGCGGCAAGACGCGCTTCGTCGAGCACATGGGAAACCTGTTGGGGCGCCCCGTGGTCACCATCAGCTGTCATGACGACCTCACCAGTTCGGACCTGGTCGGCCGGTTCGTCGTCGCCGGCGGTGACGTGCTCTGGACCGACGGCCCACTGACCCGCGCCGTCAAAGATGGCGCCATCTGTTATCTCGACGAGGTGGTGGAGGCGCGTCATGACTCGCTGGCGATCCTGCATTCGCTGACCGACCACCGCCGCACCCTCTATCTGGACCGCGCCGGCGAAGTGGTGCCGGCACCCGATTCCTTCCTGCTGGTCTGCTCGTACAACCCGGCGTACCGGCATTCGCTCAAGGACCTCAAGCCGTCGTTCCGCCAGCGCTTCGTCACCATCGCGATGACATATCTGCCACCCGACCGCGAGGCCGAAGTCCTCGTCGGCGAATCCGGCATCGACATCGGCGCCGCCATGCGGCTCGTGCAGTGCGCCAACAGCATTCGCCAGGCCGACGACGCCTTCCATTTCGAGCCGCCGTCGACCCGAGTGCTGGTCTCGGCGGCGCATCTGGTCGCCGCGGGTGCCGACGAGATGTCGGCCGCCGAAGCCGCGGTACTGGCCCCACTGAGCAGCGATGGAGCCATCAGCGAAGGCCTGCGGGAGATCGCCGCCGCGTGCCTGCAACCGGCGGGTATTCGTTGACCACGAATGTCACAGTCAGAAAAGGAGTTTCACGGCCATGAATGAGCAGGACCGCAAACGCAAACGGGCACTGATCGTCTTCCAGCTGTTCGCCTACGGCTGGCTATTGGCGATGTTCCTGATCCAGCTGCACATGTCGATCGTCCGTGGCTGGTGGTCACTGTGAGTTCGACGACCATCCCCACGGTCGGATACGACCAGCACCACGACGAATCCCGGCAAGCGCAACGGCAGGCCGACCGCTGGCTGATCACCGGCACGCTGTTGATGGGGTCGATGTTCATCGGGTTCGTCGGGCTGCCGTTCTTCCTGCGCGGCGTGTGGCTGCAACGGCGCGCGCAGAAGGCCGGACTGTCGGTGCGGCCGATCATCGTGACGCTCATCGGTTATCTGGTGATCCTCGACGCCGCGCTCAACAGCATCGGGTGGTCATTGGATTTGCTGGCCAATCACACGCTGCTGAACCGCACCATCATCACGGCGTGGGGCAACATGTTCGACGCCGGATACTTCTGGCACTACAACGAACTGTGGATCGGCGGGGCCGGCGCACCGGGCGAAAAAGCATGGGAGGTGGCGCTGATCCTGACGGTGTTCACCATGCGCATCGCGGCCGGCATCGCGTTCCTGCAGATGAAGCGGTGGGGGCACCAGTGGCTCATCATCACCTGCTGGTTCGGCATCGTCATCTGGATCGGTTACACGTTCAACATGACGATGTTCGCCGACATCCGTTACGCCGGTGTGGTTTTCCCCGTCGTCGGCTGGTGGTTGTACGACATCTTCTACATCACGCCGTTCCTGTCCATCCCGTATCTGCACACCGTCAATCGCGAAATCTTCAGCGACTAAAGGAATTCCATGACCACCACCGAAGCCGAATCCACGCCGGCCCTCCCCTTGGGCACCACACCCGTCTACGCCAACATGCACAAGTGGCTCAAGCGCGGGCTCTTCATCTGCCTGTTCGGCCTCGTCATCGAGGGGTCGTTCACCATGCCGGCGCTGGCCGTCTGGTACGGCTGGCCGACGTTGTCGTTCAGAGAGATCTGCAGCGAGTTGATGAAGGTGCGTTACTCCGACGACACCGTGGAATGCAAGTTTCCCTACGACTTTTCAGGTGCGCCATTCGGTGGGCCTGCCGAGGCGACCGGGCAGAAAACCGCCCAGGACACCTGGGGCGTGCAGCCGGTGCCGCACTACCACCGGCTCGGTTTCCGCGAGCTGGTGCAGATTCACGAAGATCGGCTCGCCCGCGCGGGCGGTCACTGACAGCGATTTGTGCACGGTTTTCCGCGGCTACCGCGGAAAACCGTGCACAAATCCCAGAGATCAGAAGGCGTAGGCGCCGAACCGGCCCCAGGCGACGAACAGTGCCAGACCCAGCAGCACCACGTTGACGGCGACATTCGGGTACTCCTTGCGCCGGCCGTGCACGACGATCGCGCCGACCATGACCACCGCCAGGCCGAGGGCGGCCAGCGGGGTGAGTACCGGGAGGATGTGCACGAGCGGCGGCACGATCAGGCCGATCGCGCCGGCCACTTCGGCCGCGCCGATACCGCGGATGGCGTTCGGGTCCACGTCGGCGAGTCCGCCGAGGCCCTGCGCGACCAGCTTCTCCTTGGGAAGGACCAGCTTCATGATGCCGCTTCCGGCGAAGACGAAGGCCAGTACGCCGGCGACGATCCACAGTGCGGTGTTCATGTTGCGCTCCTCAGGGCTGAAGTTTCACGGTCGGAATGACTCGACCGAATTAAACGGACTTTAGTCCGATTCAATTCCCCGCGCGAGTGCGACATGAACGCGTCGCCGCTAGATCGGGGCGACGCGGTCGGCCCAGGGCATCGCCTCCTCGAGTTGAGCGGCCAGCTTGATGAGCAGCGATTCACCTCCGAGCGGAGCCACGAACTGGACACCGAGCGGCAGCCCGTCGGCGGTCCAGTGCAGCGGCAACGAGATGGCCGGGCGGCCGGTCAGGTTCGCCAACTGCGTATACGGCACCCAGCCCAGGTTCTTCTCCACCATGTCGTCGACGATCTTCGTGTATCGCAGGAAGGATGCGGTGCGGGTCTTGAGCAACACGTCGACCGCGGGCCGCAGGGCGGCCGGTAAGTCGAACTCGCCGATCTTCGGGGGCGGCGTCGCCAGCGTCGGCGTCAGTAGCAGGTCGTAGGACTCGAAGAACGTGGTGAGCCGGCGGGCATGGTCGTGGCGCCGTTGCACAGCGGCCACGTAGTCGACGCTGCTGGTCGCGCGTCCGAGCGCCGCCATGATCAGCGTCTCGCGCTCGAACGCATCGTCGCCCGCACCCGTCAGCCGCTTGGCATCGGCGACCTCCCACGCCAGAAACACAAACCAGGTGAGCAGGAAGTCCCGCGCCAACTCACCGTCGTCGAACGGCGCCTGCGGCAACTCCTCCACGTGGTGGCCGAGCTCGGTCAGGGTGCGCACAGTCGCCTCCACCGCTGCGAACGCCTCAGGGTGCGGCGCCGGCGTGATCGCCGCGGGCACCCGGACGCCGATCCGCAGTTTCGCCGGGCGCTCACCCACAGCCGACGCGAACGACGTCGTCGGCATCCCCGGCACATAGGCCCCGCTGGGCTCGCCGCCGCTGATGACGTCGAACATCGCGGCGGTGTCGCGCACCGTCCGCGAGACCACCCCCTGCACCGCTGCGCCGTGCATCATCTCGCCGCTGCCGGGGCCGAAGGGGGTCAGCCCGCGTCCGGGCTTCAGCCCGACCAGTCCGCAGCAGGCCGCTGGGATGCGCGTTGATCCGCCACCGTCGTTGGCACCGGCGCAGGGCACGATTCCCGCGGCGACCGCGGCGGCCGAGCCGCCCGACGAGCCGCCCGGGGTTCGCGTCAGATCCCATGGATTGCGCGCGGGTCCCCAGACCTCGGGTTCGGAAATGGCCTTCGCCCCGAACTCCGGCAGGTTGGTCTTGCCGAATATCACCAACCCGGCGTCGAGCCAGCGCTGCACGATGGTCGCGTGTTCCGTGGCCGGCAACGACTTCAACGAACGGGAGCCGTGTGAGCTCGGCAAGCCCGCGTAGTCCTGCGCCAGGTCCTTGATCAGGAACGGCACACCCGCAAATGGACCACTGAGCTCGTCCGACGGCAACGCGGCGGGCACATCACGGACGATGGCATTGATCTTGGGATTCACTGCCGCAGCCCGGTCCCGGGCCAGCGTCAGCAATTCCGCCGGCGACACCTCTTTGTCGGCAACCAGCTTCGCCAGCCCGGTGGCGTCGTATGTGCGGTACTCATCGAAGTTCACAGTGTGATCTTCGGTGCGGCCGGGAAGTCGCTCTTGACATATCGAGACACGGATTTCGACACTGACGAACGTGGACGAGTCGATCAGAGCCGGCGTGCTGCAGGACTTCGCCCCGTTCATCCGCGAACTCTCCGGCGACCCCGACCGGTTGTACCGGCAGAGCGGGCTGGACCCGGATGCATTGCACGATGCCGAGACGATGGTCCCCCTCGACGCCGTCGCGCTCCTCCTCGAGAACGCCGCCCGGCAGCACCGGCTGCCCACGCTCGGCCTCCGGCTGGGCAGCCGTCAGGACCTGTCGATATTGGGCCTGCTCGCCGTCGTCGTGCAGAACAGCGACACGGTGTACGAGGCGACGGCCAACGCATCCCGGTATCTGTTCTTTCACAGCCCCTGCTACGAGTTGGTCATCGAGGACCCCAGCCCGCACCTGCCCGGCTGCATCACGGTGCGTTTCGACGTCCAACTCGAGCGCGCAGTCCCACAGCGGCAGTTGATCGATGCGTACCTGTCGTCGACATACCGGATGGCACAGAGTCTTTCGCCAATTCCACTGCGCCTGCAGGGCGTATCCCTCCCACACTCGCCGGTCGGAGCGCGCAGCGCCTACCGTGCCCATTTCGATGCGCCTGTCGCTTTCGAACAGCCCTACGCGGCGATACATTTGGAGCGCGATCTGCTGCACGCCCGAATCCAGTCCATCAAGCCGCACCTCCGCAGCCAGGCGATCGCGTACATCGCCACCCGTTATCCCGCAGCCGGACAAAGCCTTTCGGAACGTGTGCAGCGCACACTGAAGAGCACCATCGGAGCCAACCGGGGCACCAAGGCGGAGATCGCCGATCTGCTCAACATGCATCCGCGGACGTTGCAGCGGCGACTGTCAGACGAGCACGCCACGTTCGAGGACATCCGGGCCGACGTCTACCGGTCGGCGACGCGCCGGTTGCTGCTCGAAACCGAGCTGCCCCTGAGTCAAGTCGCGGCCGTCCTCGGCTACTCCGAACAGTCGTCCATGACGAGGTCGGTCAAGCGCTGGTTCGGGGTCACCCCGGCACAGCTGCGCAAGGACGGCCCGGTCGCGCTGCTCCCGACGGCGTGAGGCACCGGCCTCGGGCCAAAAGCTAGGCCGTGCCCAACGGATTGATGGTCCACGCCACGTACAGCATGACGGCGCTGACCGACGCTGTTGTCGCGACGTCGATGATCCGGCTGCGCACAACGAGCAGGCCGGCACGGTCATCGGTCAGCAGCAGCCGCATGATCGCCGCGATCCCGACGCCGATCGCCATCACGAGCGCACCGCGGCGCCAGTAGCCGCCGACCACCAACGCGAACGCCACCACGAAGAACACGCCCACCGACAGGATCGGCCATTGGCCGGCGAATACCTTCCGGGCGAATTCCTTTGCGGTCAAGACAGTTTCGCCTCTTCAGCCTCGACCACGTTGGCCAGCAGGAAGGCCCGAGTCAGCGGTCCGACACCACCGGGGTTGGGCGACACGTGACCGGCGACCTCCCACACGTCGGGGTGGACGTCGCCGGCGAGCTTGCCGTCGACCCGGCTGACACCCACGTCGACGACGGCCGCGCCAGGCTTGACCATGTCGGCAGTCAGCATGTGCGGCACACCGACCGCGGCGATGATGATGTCGGCCTGCCGGGTCAGCGCCGACAGATCACGAGTTCCGGTGTGGCACAACGTCACTGTCGCGTTCTCCGAACGCCGCGTGAGCAGCAGGCCCATCGGCCGGCCCACGGTGACGCCGCGGCCGATCACCACGACATGCGCACCGGCGATCGGCACCTCGAAACGGCGCAGCAGGTGCACGATGCCGCGCGGCGTGCACGGCAGCGGTGCGGGCTCGTTCAGCACCAACCGACCCAGATTGGTCGGGTGCAGCCCGTCGGCGTCCTTGTCGGGGTCGATGCGCTCCAGCGCGGCGTTCTCGTCGAGATGCTTGGGCAGCGGCAGCTGCACGATGTAGCCCGTGCACTCCGGGTTGGCGTTCAGCTCGTCGATGACGGCATTCAGCTCGGCCTGACTGATGTCGGCGGGCAGGTCCCGGCGGATCGAGTTGATGCCGACCTTGGCGCAGTCGGCGTGCTTGCCGCGCACGTAGGCGTGTGAGCCCGGGTCGTCGCCGACCAGCACCGTGCCCAGACCCGGCGTCCGGCCAGCAGCGGTCAAGGCCGCCACCCGCTTGGTCAGGTCAGTGAAGATCTCGTCGCGTGTGGCCTTGCCGTCCAGCGTGATTGCACCCACGACGAACATTGTGTCAGGCCCGCGGGAACCGCCGTTGACACCACCCAGGACGGCGTGGTCAGCTGCGGAAGTGAACACCCAGCCCAATGTGTCCACTGACGTCTTCAGTGCGGCCAAGCTCGGTCCGATCACGTTGCGGAACCGGGTGATCAAGGCGGCGACGTTCGAGGCGGCGACCCCGGACGCGCTGGTCACCGACGATCTGATCCGCTATCACCGGCTGCCCGCCGCCGGTGGGGTGGGGATGACCACGGTCGCCTATTGCGCGGTGTCCCCTGGCGGGCGTACTGATGGGTGGCAGTTGTGGATGCGCCCCGAGGCCGTGCCCGGGCTGCGCAGACTCACTGATGCGGTGCATGCCGAGGGGGCGGCGATCAGCGCGCAGATCGGGCACGCCGGCCCGGTCGCCAACCCCCGCACCAACAAAGCCACAGCGCTGGCCCCGGTGCGGTTCTTCAACCCGCTGTCGATGCGCTTCGCCAAAAAAGCCACCCGCGCCGACATCGACGCGGTGATGGCCGCACACGCGAACGCCGCCACACTCGCGATCGACGCCGGGTTCGACGCCGTCGAAGTCCACTTGGGCCACAACTACTTCGCCTCCTCGTTCCTGTCGCCGTTGATCAACAAGCGCCGCGACGAGTTCGGCGGCTCCCTGGCCAACCGGGCCAAGGTGGCCCGCGGCACCGTGGCCGCGGTGCGCGAGGCCGTCGGGGATCAGATCGCGGTGATCGCCAAACTCACCATGACCGACGGGGTGCGCGGCGGCATCCCCCTCGAGGAGTCCCTGCAGACCGCCCAGTGGCTGCAAGAAGACGGCAACCTCGATGCCCTCGAGCTCACCGCGGGCAGCTCGCTCGTGAACCCGATGTACCTGTTCCGCGGCGATGCCCCGGTCAAAGAGTTCGCCGCCAACTTCAAGCCGCCGCTGCGGTGGGGCATCCGGATGAGCGGACACAAGTTCTTCCGCGAGTATCCGTACCGGGAGGCGTTCCTGCTCGAGCAGGCCCGCCAGTTCCGGGCCGAACTGTCGATGCCGCTGATCCTGCTG
The DNA here is from genome assembly GCF_045310825.1 of Mycobacterium sp. SMC-21. Taxonomy (NCBI): domain Bacteria; kingdom Bacillati; phylum Actinomycetota; class Actinomycetes; order Mycobacteriales; family Mycobacteriaceae; genus Mycobacterium; species Mycobacterium sp. SMC-21. Next base: position 104,331 of record NZ_JBJIAO010000011.1, read on the forward strand.
GGTGGCATCACCAACCGCGACACGATGGATTTGGCCATGGCCGAAGGGTTCGAATTCGTCGCGATGGGCCGGGCCCTGCTGGCCGAACCTGACCTGCTGAACCGCATCCAGGCCGACAACACCACGAAATCAGGCTGCACACACTGCAATCTGTGCATGCCCACCATCTACACCCGGACCCACTGCGTGGTCACCGGCAAGCCGTACTGACCCGGCTGGTCCCCAGGAAAGTCCCCGGCAGCGGATAGAGTTGCCTTCGATGACTGGACCAGCCGCACTGCCAGCGCTAACCGTTCGCCATGACGCCACCACGCGCACGTTCGCCCCGGGAAACGACGTCGTCGTCGGCCGCGATCTGCGCGCCGACTTCCGCGTCGCCCACCCGCTGATCTCGCGCGCACACCTGATGCTGCGTTTCGATCACGGCCGCTGGGTCGCGGTCGACAACGGCAGCCTCAACGGCATGTACGTCAACGGGCAGCGTGTCCCGGCCGCCGATCTGCACAACGGCTCGGCGGTGAACATCGGTAACCCCGACGGACCGCTGCTGACCTTCGAGGTCGGCCAGCACCTGGGCCCGGCCGGCACGCCGCCGACGACGTCCATGCCCGTCGCCCCCACGCCGTCGACCAACCACCGGCCCAGCGCGACCTGGCCCAGCCAGCAGCCGTACACGCCGCCGTCGGCGGCACAGCAGCGCTACCCGAGCGGTCCGCAGACCTTCAGCCCGTCGGGTCCGCAGCCGCAGTATCCGAGTGGCCCGCAGCCGCAGTATGGCCAGCAACAGCCACCGCGCTACCCGACCGGCCCCCAGCAGTACGCGCCGCCGTCGGCGCCGATGTCCCGGCCGGCGCCGGCCCGAATCGCGCCTGACGAGTCGAGCTCGCCCGCCACCCAGTTCGGCCCGACCGCCGTGGCGCGGCCGAGCGAGAACAACCTCGGCACGACGATGCTCAAGATCCTGCGGCCCGGCCGCAACGCCGAGGTGCCGGCCGGAGCCATCAAGATCGGTCGCGGCACCGACAACGACATCGTCATCCCCGACGTCCTGGCCTCGCGGCACCACGCCACGTTGATCCCGTCGGCGGGCGGCGGTGCCCAGATCATCGACAACCGCAGCATCAACGGCACCTTCGTCAACGGCCAGCGGGTCGAGGAGGCGATGCTCCGCGATGGCGACACCGTCACCATCGGTAACGTCGACCTCGTCTACAGCGGCGGCACCCTGGCCCGCCGCACCGTGACCACCGCCGACACCCGCACCGGCGGTCTCGAGGTCCACGGCCTGACGTGGACCATCGAGGGCAACAAGACCCTGCTGAACAACATCTCGCTGGACGCCCGCCCCGGCACGCTGACCGCGGTGATCGGCCCGTCCGGTGCCGGCAAGTCGACGTTCTCCAAGCAGGTCGCCGGCCTGACCCATCCGACCAGTGGCACCGTCACGTTCGAGGGCCACGACATCCACGCCGAGTACGCCTCGCTGCGCTCCCGAATCGGCATGGTGCCGCAGGACGACGTGGTGCACGGCGACCTGACCGTCCGGCAAGCCCTGATGTACGCCGCCGAGCTGCGGCTGCCACCGGACACCACGAAGGAAGACCGCGAGCAGGTCGTCATGCAGGTGCTCGAAGAGCTCGAGATGACGAAGCATCTGGACACCCGGGTCGCGAAGCTCTCCGGCGGTCAGCGCAAGCGCGCGTCGGTGGCGCTCGAGCTGCTGACCGGTCCGTCGTTGCTGATCCTGGATGAGCCGACCTCCGGCCTGGACCCGGCGCTCGACCGTCAGGTGATGACGATGCTGCGCCAGCTGGCCGATGCCGGTCGTGTGGTGCTGGTGGTCACCCACTCACTGACCTACCTCGATGTCTGCGACCAGGTGCTGCTGCTGGCACCGGGCGGCATGACGGCCTTCTGCGGCCCGCCCAGCCAGATCGGTCCCGAACTGGGTACCACCAACTGGGCCGACATCTTCTCGTCGGTGGCCGGCGATCCAGAGGCGGCCCACCAGCAGTTCCTGCAGCGCTCCGGCCCGCCGCCACCACAGCCGCCCGCGGCGACACCGGCCGACCTGGGTGCGCCGGCGAAGACGTCGCTGCTGCGCCAGTTCTCCACCATCGCCCGACGCCAGGTGAAGCTGATCCTGGCCGACCGCGCCTACACCGCGTTCCTGCTGTTCTTGCCGTTCATCATGGGCGTGCTGTCCCTTTCGGTGCCCGGTGGCGGCCCCAACAAATCCGGTGTGGGCTTCGGTAAACCACTCGCCGCCGGCCCACCTGATTTCGGCGCCGCACCGAGCGAACCCGGCCAGATCCTGGTCATGATGAACGTCGGCGCCATCTTCATGGGCACCGCGCTGACCATTCGCGCGCTGATCGGTGAGCGGGCGATCTTCCGGCGGGAACAGGCCGTCGGCCTGTCCACCACCGCGTACCTGGCGGCGAAGGTCGCGGTGTTCACTGCCTTCGCCGTCGTCCAGTCCTCCATCGTCGTGGCCATCACGATCATGGGCAAAGGCTGGGGCGCCGGAGCGGTCACGAACGGTTCGGTGATACCGAGCCGCAGCCTCGAGATGTTTGTCGACATTTCGATGACCTGTGTGGCCGCCGCCATGACGGGTCTGGCGTTGTCCGGTCTGGCCAAATCCGCCGAGCAGATCATGCCGCTGCTCGTGGTGGCCGTCATGAGCCAGTTGGTGTTCTCGGGCGGCTTGATTCCGGTCACCGGCCGCGTGGTGCTCGATCAGTTGTCCTGGCTCACGCCGGCACGGTGGGGTTTCGCATCGTCGGCCTCGACCATCGATCTGACCAGATTGGTCCCCGAGCCGGTGCTGCCCAATGACAAGTTCTGGCACCACACCACCGGCGCGTGGTGGACCGACATCGGTGCCCTGCTGCTGCTGTCGGCCTGCTATCTCGGCTTCGTGCGCTGGCGGATCCGTCTGAAGGCCGACTAGGGGCTAGCTGGACAGGTCCAGGCCGTGGGCGACGGCGTAGGCGATGGCCTGATCGACGTCGATGCGGGCGCCCCGCAACCCGGCGGTGGTCCAGAACGTCGCATCCGTGCGGGCCGCGCGCAGGTCCGCCTGCTCGAACTTCGCGTCCTGCACCCGCGCGCCGCGTAGATCGGCGGCGCGCAGCACGGCCTTGCGCAGGTCCGTGCCGACGAGCGAGGCTTCCGACAGCCGGCAGTCGGTCAGGTCAACCGCCCGCAGATCGCAGCCGGCCAGCACCGCGAGCCGCAGGTCCACCTCGACCATGGTGATGGGCCGCATCGCGCACTCGGTGAAGGTCGACCCCAGCAAGGTGCAATGCCGGAACGTGCTGTGCGCCAGCGAGGTCCGGCGGAAGGTGCAGTTACGGAACGCCGAGCCGGAATGCTCGGACTCGGTGAGGTCGACGCCGCTGAAGTCGCAGTCGGTGAAGACGACCCGCTCGGTGCGCAGCCGACTGAGGTCCCCGTCGTACTCGTCACGAAAGACGACTCCGGTGAATTCCGTGTCTTGCCAGTGCTCGTCGGGAACCGTCACGAGTTCGTACGATAGCCCCCATGGCAGACATGGCACGCCCCGCTGACCGCCTGTCGAGACGTGGTTTCCTCACGCTGACCGCCGCCGGACTGGCCGCGTCAGTCGGCACCCCGATTGCCTTGGCCGACAACGGCAAACCCGTCGGCTCCGCCGACAACGGCAAACTGATCGACTTCACGCATCTCCAGGTGCCCGTCGACCAGGTCGTCGCCGCCGGCTACACCGGCGTCATCGTCTACGTGTCGGAGCTACGGCCGGGGGCCACGTTCGACTTCAAGCCCGTCAGCCGCGGCTACACCGACGCGCTGCGGGCAGCGGGTCTGCACGTGGTGAGCGTCTACCAGTACGGCAAGCCGGGCTGGGTGAACAGCCCGTCGGACTTCACCCGCGGCTTCGACGGCGGCGTGGCCGACGCCCGCACCGCACTGCGACTGCATGGCGCGGCCGGTGGGCCGGACACCGCGCCAATCTTCTTCAGCGTCGACGAGGACATCTCCGCCGACACGTGGAAAAACGTTGCGCTGCAATGGTTCAAGGGCATCAATTCGGTCCTCGGGGTGCAGCGCACCGGCATCTACGGTGGTGCCCGCCAGGTCACCTGGGCGGCCGACGACGGCGTCATCGGTCGCTCCACCACGCCGGGACATCGCTGGGCGTGGCAGACGCGGGCCTGGTCCGGCGGCGCCCGCGCGCCGATGGCGGTGCTGTATCAGGCGACGGTGGTGACGGCTTCCGACCCGGGCACCATGATCGGTGATTTCCACGTCGACGAGGACGACATCCTGGCGGCCGACTACGGCCAGTGGGACCTGGCTCGTTAGGCCGGGGCGCCCAACCTCGTCAGCGCGTATTCGGTGACGGTGATCAGCGCGTCGCGCGCCGACTGCCGCTGCCGCGCGTCGACGGTCACGACCGGGATGTGGTCTGGTAGCGCCAGCGCCTTGCGGACCGCGTGGCCGGGATGCCTTGGTGCACCGTCGAATTCATTGACGGCGATGATGAACGGCAGACCCCGCGCCTCGAAGAAGTCGACGGCGGCGAAGCTGTCCTGCAACCGGCGGACGTCGACGAGGATGATCGCGCCGATGGCGCCGCGCACCAGGTCGTCCCACATGAACCAGAACCGGCGCTGCCCCGGTGTGCCGAACAGGTAGAGCACAAGGTCGTCGGCGAGGGTGATGCGGCCGAAGTCCATGGCGACCGTGGTGGTGTTCTTGTCGGGGGTGCCGGCGAGCGCATCGACGCCTACCGAGGCGTTGGTGACGATGGCCTCGGTGCGCAGCGGCATGATCTCGGAGACCGCACCGACGAACGTCGTCTTACCGGCGCCGAACCCACCCGAGATGACGATCTTCGTCGACGCGGGGGCGTGCCGATCAGAGTGCCCGTAGGCCACGCAGTGTCCTCCCGATCAAGTCACGCCGGTCGTCGATGCTCGCCGTGGTGCCGAGCGTGGCGTGTACTTGAAGATAACCCTGCGTGACGAGGTCGCCGATCAGCACACGCGCAACACCGAGTGGTATTGCTAACTTTGCCGCGACCTCGGCCACCGAGGGCCGGGTGGAACCGAGTTTGAGAATTTCGCCGCGCACGTCGTTGCCGGGCCAGTGCGACGCCGGGGCGCCCGCCAGCGGATAGATCGGCGCCTCCATGGGCAGCTCGATCTCGGTGGTGGTCCGGCCCGCGGTCAGCGTGTAGGGCCGCACCAGACTGGGCTGCTCCGCGGTGAATGCGGACTCCCAGGCGTCAGATGTCGGCTCCATGATGTGTCCTTATCGGGTCCTGCGGGCAGACTGCACGACGGTCCCGACGCGTTCGACGAGGATCGCCATCTCGTAGCCGATCTGGCCGATGTCGCACGACCGGGTCGCCAGCGTCGCGAGGTTCGAGCCGTCGCCGACGCGCATCAGCAACAGGTATCCGTGCTCCATCTCGACCACGGACTGCAGTACGTGCCCGCCGTCGAACAGCTGGGAGGCGCCGGTGGCCAAGCTGGCCAGCCCGGAGGCGACGGCCGCGAGTTGGTCGGCACGCTCGGTGGGCATCCGCGAACTCGCGGCCATCAGCAGACCGTCGGCCGACACCAGGATGGCGTGCGCCACCCCCGACACCTCGTCGGCGAACTTCGTCACCAGCCAATCCAGCGACTCGCGCTGCGTCGTACGGGTCATCACCGGCCTCCCGTGTCCCGGGACTGTGACCGGCCCGCGTGCACGCCGCCGAAATGTCCGCTGATGCTGGCCCGCACTGCGGCGGGATCCCGCCGCAGTGCTCCCTCGTCGGAGCCTTCGGGGTGTCCGCCCTCGTCGGGCGCGCCGGGGACCAGCCGAGCACCCGGCTGGCGGACCGGCAGGCCCGCCTCGGTGTGCTCGACGACCGGCGCGTCCTGCGCGGCGGCCGCCGCCGACCAGCCCTGGTCCCACACGGTCTGCCAGTCGAGGTCGGTGCTGTTCGCCAACTGGGTGGGATCGTCGATCAGCCATTCCGAGAGCATCTTCTGGTAGATGGCGTCCTCACTTCCGGCGGTGGGGCTCGGCTGGGGCGTCGGGGCGGGACGGACCGGCGGCGCAGGCTGGGGCGTCGGGCGGACCGGCTCCGGCGCCGGACGCGCGGGTTCGGGCGCCGCGGGCGGCGTCTGGGCCCGGGCGGCAAAGAACGACGACGTGTCGGTCGGCGCCTGAGCGGGCCGCTCGGCAGGCGACTCGGTACGGCCGGCGATGCCGCTGGCTCCCGGATTGCGCTGCGGCAGGTTGACGCCGCTGAGGTCGCCCGCGTCGGCGGGTCCGGCACCGAAGCCGTTGCGGGTTTGCGGTTCCACGAACGCCGGTTCCACCGAGGGCGCGGGCGGCGCCGGGGGCTGAGCGAGCGGCTGCGCGACGGCGCCGAACGTCGCGAACCCGCCGGTGTCGGGACCCAGGCCCGGGAGGTCGGTCACGCCGGTCTCGGCGGTCGACGAGCCGTCCCAGTAGGTGCCGAAGTCCGGGATGGCGGGCAGCCCGGCCTGCAACTCGACCGGGACGTAGATGCCGGCGGTGGTGCCCGAATCGGGATCGCCTTCGACGGTGTCGCGCAGCCGGACGACCAGGCCGTGCTGGGTGGCCAGCCGGCCGACGACGAACAGGCCCATGTGCCGCGCGGTGTACGTGTTGACCTCGCCGCCGGAACGCAGACGGCTGTTGGCCATGCGGAGATCGGCTTCGGTCATGCCGAGACCGCTGTCGCTGACCTCGATCACCAGGGCGCCGTTGGGCGCATGCACCGCCGAGACCTGGACCTCCGAACTCGGCGGCGAATACCGCAACGCGTTGTCCAGCAGCTCGGCCATCATGTGCACCAGGTCGCCGGCGACCGAACCGTGGATCTCGGTGTCGGGCGCGGCCACGATGGCCACCCGGGTGTAGTCCTCGACCTCGGACGCCGCGGCGTTGATCACCGCGGTCACGGGCACTGGCTCGCCCTGTTCGTGCGGGACGTTGGTGCCGGCCAGCACCAGCAGGTTGGCGCCGTTGCGCCGCATCCGCGCAGCCAAGTGGTCCAGGCGGAAGAGCTTGGACAGGCGCTGCGGGTCCTGTTCGTCACGCTCCAGCTGGTCGATGACGGTCAGCTGCTGGTCGATCAACGACCGGCTGCGCCGCGACAGCGTCTCGAACATGTCGCTGACCTGAAGCTGCAGCCGGGCCTGCTCGCCGGCCAGCAGCACGGCCTGCTCGTGCAGCTCGTCGACCGCATGGGCCACCTGCCCGATCTCCTCGGTGCTCTGCACCGGCAGCGGGCGGACCGTCACGTCGGCGCCCGACCGGACCTCGTCGAGTTCGCGGACCAGGTCCTCGTGGGCGACCTTGAGGGCGCTGGTGCGCAGGCGCCGCAGCGGCCGGATCAGTGTCCGCGCCATGTACAACACGATGAGCAGGGCCAGCACCATGACGGCACCGACGATGGCCGAATCACGGATGGCTTCGGTGCGCTTGGCGGTGGCCTGGTCCTCGACCGCCGAGACGACGGTCTTGGACACACTGTCGAGCAGCTTTCCGGCGATGCCGCTGGTGGTCTGGATCGACTGGCTCAGGTCGGGATTGTTGACCAGCTGCACGTTCGGGTCGGACATCATCGACATCCGCTTGACCATCTCCTGGGCCAGCTTCTGCGCGTCGGGCGAGCCGACACCCAGCACTTCACTCATGCCGAACAACGTCGACGGCTCCGTGCCCGCCAGGGTGGTCATCGAGCTGCGCAGTTCGTTGTCCGGCAGCTCGCCGCCGAGGGTGACGAGCAACTGCTGCATCATCATCTGGCCGCGGGCGCCGACGGCCCGGCTCAGGCCCTGCGTCTGGGCGCGGATCTTCTCGTCGTCGATGCGCACCGAACCAGTGATGGTGTCCTCGGCGGTCAGCAGGATCGGCGCGTACAACGTCACGCGTTCGCGCAGCCCGATGCTGTTGGTCGCGACCTTGTTGAGCAGGCCCTGACCACCGTCGAGCAGGGTCTTGATGCCGGTACCGACGTCGGTCGCGACGTCGGTGTCCGACAGCCGGTGCTGCAGACGTCGTTTGCTCTCGTCGTAGGCGCTCAGCGCCTGTTGCGCATCGCCGCCGGTGGACGTGGCCAGCAGCGCCGCGTCGAACGTCGCCATGTAGTTCTCGATGGCGGGCACCATTTCGGCGCGGTCCGCCGCGCGGCGCAAATCCGCGGCGTCAGTCCAGCCCGAATAGATGCGCATTCCGCCGAACGTGCCGGCCAGCACCAGAGGTACAAAGGCGATGGCGAAAACTTTCCAGGCGACGGGCCAATTCGACGGCGCGAAGCGGGACGGGCGTTTGGCGGGCGCGCGGGTGATCTGGTCGGCTGCCGAAAACTGTTGCGCAGCAGTCATCGCGGCTCGGCTTTCCCGCCGGCCATGGGTCCGCGATCGGTTACAGGCGCTTGGTTCATATTGGTGTTCCCCGCCGGATTATCAGCCCACTCGGGCACGGGAAATCCGCCTGGCAATCTGTCGCAGTATGACAGCGATGAGCAGCCGTTTCCATGCTTCACATCCAACGAACAGCGTTCGTGACCTATGTGTTGCACAGTTGTGTGGTAAGAGGCCGCAGATTCGATCGAATGGTCAGGCGATGCGTTTGAGCAGCGCCCAGTTGACGACCGGGATCACCAACTCAACCGGAATCATCGCGACATAGAAGATGTGCGGGACGCCGGTCTGCCAGATCGCGAGCAACCGCGCCAGTCCCCCGGCTAGGAACAATGCCCCCAGCACATGCACTGTCGCGGCGCGCCGGGGCAGGTCCGCGGCCGCCCAGACGAATCCGCCACCGAAACCGATGAACAACACGGCATAGAACCGCAGATCGCTATCGATGGTGGCGTTGACGGGTCCACCACCGATGATCGACGGCGCACCGATCAGCAGATGTGCCAGTCCGATCAGGACGCACACCGCACCGAAGATGGTCAGCCACCATTTCGCCACCATTTCACACCCCTATTGGACGTAATCCAATACGAGGCTATCGACCCTGCACGGATACGGTCAACGGTTGAATTACAGTGCCTGAATGGCACGGAGTCGGTTAACACCCGACCAACGTCGGGATCAGATTCTCGATCTCGGCATGGCGGCATTCTCTGTCCTGCCTTTCGAGCAGGTGGCGATGGAGGACATCGCGGCACAGGCCGGAATTTCGCGGGCGCTGATCTACCACTACTTCCCCAGCAAGAAGGAATTGTTCGCGGCGCTGTGGGCACGCGCCCACGAGAAACTCGCGCACGATTCGCACTTCACCGCCACCGACACCGTGCGCGCACAGATCCGCGGTGCGCTCGTCGCGCACTACACGTTCTACGAACAGAACCTGACGCTGATGATGATCGCCAATCGCAGCGCCATCGCTGCCGACCCGGCGGTGCGCAGCCCGATCACCTTCGAACTCACCCGACTGCGCGACAACGCCCTGGACGCCCTGGACCTCGCGGGATCCGGTCGCGACCTGGTGTCGGTGGCGTTGTCCGGATGGCTGGCCCTGGTTCGCGAAGTCGCACTGGAATGGCTTGAGCTGCAGAGCTTTTCCCGTGACGCCGCCGTCGACCTGTGCATGACCGCGCTGGACGCACTGGTGTCACCGCACGCCGATCTGAACCAGCTGCCGCACGGCGTCGGTGATTCCGCCGCGGCACAGTAACCTACTTCGGCCCCACCTAGACCCAGACAGAGAGGCGGCAGGGTGGCACTGAAGGTGCTGTTCTACTCACCCCGCATCGCGCCGAACACCGGCAATGCGATCCGGATGGTCGCCGCCACCGGCGCCGAGCTGCATCTGGTCGAGCCGCTCGGCTTCGACCTGTCCGAGCCGAAGCTGCGCCGCGCTGGGTTGGACTACCACGATCTGGCGTCGGTGACGGTGCACCCCGATCTGCAATCCGCGTGGCAGGCACTCCTGCCGGCGCGGGTGTTCGCCTTTACCGCGCATGCGAATTCGTCGTTCGCCGACGTGGCCTACCAGGCGGATGACGTGTTGATGTTCGGGCCCGAGCCCACCGGGCTGGACGCCGACACCCTCGCCGACCCCCACATCACCCAGCAGGTCCGGATCCCGATGATCCCGGGGCGGCGGTCCTTGAACCTGTCCAACGCCGCGGCTGTCGCGGTGTACGAGGCGTGGCGTCAGCTCGGCTTCGCCGAGGGCATCTGACCGAGCTGACGCCCCAGCTCACCAGCTGTCCCAGTGCGCGAGCTGCTCGGCCGGCAGCCGCTGGGCCTTCTTGAAATCGGTGCCCTTGGTGTAGGCGATCGGGAACAGTCCGCCCTGCGTGACCTTGTCGAAGGGGATCCCCAGCAGTTCTGCAGCCTGCTTCTCCCCTTCGCCGATCAGGTGGAGCGTCGTCCAGGCCGAGCCGAGACCTCGGGAGCGCAACGCGAGCATGAAGCTCCACACCGCCGGCAGCAGCGAGCCCCAGTACGACGCCTGCATGCCGGCGTCCATCCCGTCGGGCCGCCCCTCGAGGCACGGGACCATCAGGACCGGCGCCTTCTCGAAGTTCTCGTTGAGGTACTTGGCCGAGCCCATCACGGCGTCCATCTGCTGGTCGCGGATATCGCCGCGTTCGGGCTTGGGCAGGTCCAGGTACGGCGTGGCGTTGGCGCGGTAGATATCGGCCAGCGCCTTCTTCTTGGCCGCGTCCTCGACGAAGACGAACTGCCAGCCCTGGGCGTTGGAACCGGTCGGCGCCTGCAGCGCCAGATCCAGACACTCCATGATCACCTCGCGCGGCACGGGCTTCTCGAAGTCGAGTCGCTTGCGGACCGATCGGGTGGAGGTCAGCACTTCGTCAGCGGTGAGGTTCAGCGTCATAGCCGCACATTACCGCCGGCCCGCCGTCACCCCGTGGCGGCGGGCTCGTCGCCGTCAGTGCCGGGGCAGCTTCGTCACTGCGCGCACGATCGGCACCAGCGACTTCTGCCACAGCGACTTCGACAGGCCGAACGGCGGGTCGAGGTTGAGCACCTTCGACGTCGAAATGGTCTGGGACTCGGTGTATTTCAGCAGGCCTTCAGCGCCGTGCCGGCGACCGACCCCCGAGATGCCCATGCCGCCCATGGGCGCACCGAGGCTGCCCCAGGCCAGCGCGTAGCCCTCGTCGACGTTGACCGTGCCGGACCGCAGGCGGGAGGCGATCTGCTCGCCCTCCTCGATCGAGGCGGCCCACACGCTGGCGTTGAGGCCGTACTCGGTGTCGTTGGCCTTGGCGACGGCCTCGTCGACGTCGGCGACCGGGTAGATCGACACCAGCGGACCGAAGGTCTCGTTGTTGGCGCACTCCATGTCGGGCGTGACGTCGGTGAGCACGGTCGGCTCGTAGAACAGCGGGCCGATGTCGGGGCGGGCGTTGCCACCGGCAATCACCTTGGCGCCCTTGACCTTTGCGTCGTCGACGTGGCCGGAGACGGTCTTGAGCTGGCCCTCGGAGATCAGGCTGCCCATGTCCACGCTGAAGTCGTAGGCGGTACCGAGCTGCATCTTGCGCACCTGGTCACCGAACTTGCGGGTGAATTCGTCGGCGATGTCCCGCTCGACGTAGATGCGCTCGATCGAGATGCAGAGCTGACCGGCGTTGGAGAAGCAGGCGCGGGTGGCGGCCTTGGCGACCTTGTCGAGGTTGGCGCCCTTGGCGACGATCATGGCGTTCTTGCCGCCGAGTTCGGCGGAGAACCCGATGAGACGACGGCCCGCGTGCTCGGCGAGGTGGCTGCCGGTGGCCGAGGAACCGGTGAACATCAGGTAGTCGCAGTTGTCGGCGATCGCGGTGCCGACCACCGAGCCCGGCCCGGGAACCACGGCGTAGAGCGCGCGCGGCAGACCGGCACGGTAGAGCAGCTCGGCGCAGGCCAGCGCGCAGTACGGCGTCTGGCTGTCCGGCTTGAGCACCACCGCGTTACCGGCGAGCAGGGCGGGCACGGCGTCCGAGGCCGTCAGGGTCATGGGGTAGTTCCACGGCGAGATGACGCCGACGACGCCCTTCGGCTGGTAGGCGACGGTGGTCCGGTTCAGGCCGGGCAGCAGCGGCGCGACGCGGCGGGGCTTGAGCAGCTTGGCCGCAACCTTGGCGTAGTAGTCCGCGTTGGCGAACAGGTCGATGATCTCTTCCTGGGCCGCCCACCGCGCCTTGCCGGCCTCGGCCTGCAGCAGGTCCATCAGGAACTCACGGTTCTCCAGGACCAGGTCGCGGTAGCGCGCGATCACCGCGGCCCGCTCCGCGACCGGCCGCTTGACCCAATCACGCTGGGCGGCACGCGCTTTGGCGAACGCCCTCTCGGCGTCTTCGGCGGTCGCGACCGGGATGGTGGTCAGCGGCTTACCGGTGAAGACCTCGTCGATGGTGCGGGTCGGCCGGTCGTCGATGTTCTCAATGGCGGCCAGTTGACGCAGACGATCGAAAACCTGCGCTGACGGTGCGGGCATACTGGCTCTCCTGAGTCGATCACGGATGCGCGGTAATTTTGCGGTACCGGCGGTCTCGGTAACACTACTCGACAGCGTGCGGCTGCCATAGATCCAGCTTTTTACAAATCGGCCGTTATGTCAATGAACTGGGCAAAATTACCCACTTCGTCTGGTCCGGGAGTCCGTTGGGGTGATTCGGGCCGACTCCCTCTCACTGGAAGTCCCGGGATTTGGTCATCACCCGCAGATCGAGCCGGCCCATCCGGTCCGCGATCACGGTGACGGCCCCGCTGGCGTTCTGCACGATGCCGCGCACCAACAGCGCCGGCGCGGTCTGCGCCAGTTTCCGGTGCCGGGACCACACCCCCGGTGCGCACAGCACGTTGACCATGCCGGTCCGTCTTCCAGGTTGATGAACGTCACCCCCTGCGCGGTGGCCGGACGTTGCCGGTGCGTCACCGCGCCGGCCACCACGATGCGGGTGCCGTCGGGTACCTCCAGCAGCCTGTTCGCCGGCACCACGTCCAGCGCGTCGAGGCCTTCCCGCAGGAACTGGGTCGGGTAGCTGTCCGGCGAGATACCCGTGGCCCACACATCGGCGGCCGCCAGCTCCAGGTCCGTCATCCCGGGCAGCGCCGGTATGCCGCCGGCCGACGCGACGCCGGGCAACCGGTCGGGGCGTTCCGCGGCCGCCGCCCCGGCCGCCCACAATCCCTCGCGCCTGGTGATGCCGAAACACCCCAGCGCGCCTGCGGTCGCCAGCGCCTCGGCCTGAGGCACCGACAGCTGCACCCGCCCGGTCAGGTCGAGCAGAGAAGCGAACGGCCCGTTGGTATTTCGTTCGTCGACGATGCGCTGGGCCAACTCGTCCCCGATGTGCCGGACGGTCCCCAGCCCCAGCCGCACCTCGGTGCCGCGGTTCTCGCACGTCGCATACGCCAGGCTGGCGTTCACATCCGGACCGTGCACCAGCACCCCGTGCCGGCGGGCGTCGGCCACCAGCGACTGCGGCGAGTAGAAGCCCATGGGCTGAGCCCGCAGCAATGCCGCACAGAACACCGCGGGGTGATGCAGCTTGAACCACGACGAGGAGAACACCAGCGACGCGAAGCTCAGCGCATGACTCTCCGGAAAGCCGAAATTGGCGAAGGCTTCGAGCTTTTCGTAGATCCGCTCGGCCGTCTGGCCGGTGATGCCGTGCAGTTCCCGCATGCCGTCGTAGAACCGTCCGCGCAACTGCCGCATCCGTTCGGTGGAGCGTTTGGACCCCATGGCCCGCCGCAGTTGATCAGCCTCGGCAGGGGTGAACCCGGCGCAGTCGACGGCCAGCTGCATGAGCTGTTCCTGGAACAGCGGCACGCCCAGGGTCCGGTCCAACGCGGGCTTCATCGACTCGTGTTCGCAGACCGCGGCCTCCAGCCCGTTGTGCCGCCGGATGTACGGGTGCACCGAGCCGCCCTGGATCGGACCGGGCCGGATCAGGGCCACCTCGACCACCAGGTCGTAGAATTTCTTGGGTTTCAGTCGCGGCAGCGTGGCCATCTGGGCCCGGGACTCGACCTGGAACACCCCGACCGAGTCGGCGCGCTGCAGCATCTCGTACACCGCCGGCTCGGTCAGATCCAGCTTGGCCAGATCCACCTCGATGCCCATGTGGTCCCTGGCCAGGTCGATCATGTAGTGCAGGGCCGAGAGCATGCCCAGCCCGAGCAGGTCGAACTTCACCAAACCGATTGCGGCACAGTCGTCCTTGTCCCATTGCAGCACGCTGCGGTTCTCCATCCGCGCCCACTCCACCGGGCAGACGTCGGCGATCGGCCGGTCGCAGATCACCATGCCGCCGGAGTGAATTCCCATGTGCCGCGGCAGATTCCTGATCTGGAGCGCCAGGTCGACAACCGCCGCGGGGATGTCCTCGACATCCGGGGAGTCCGCGAGCCCGTTCCACCGGCTGATCTGCTTGCTCCAGGCATCCTGCTGCCCCTGCGAGAACCCCAGGGCCCGAGCCATGTCCCGCACGGCGCTCCGACCGCGGTAGGTGATGACGTTGGCCACTTGCGCGGCGTAGTCCCTGCCGTACTTCTCGTAGACGAACTGGATGACCTTCTCGCGCAGGTCCGATTCGATGTCGATGTCGATGTCCGGTGGGCCGTCGCGCGCCGGGGACAGGAACCGCTCGAACAGCAGCTCGTTGGCCACCGGGTCGACGTTCGTGATGCCCAGGGCGTAACAGACCGCCGAGTTGGCGGCCGATCCCCTGCCCTGGCACAGGATGTCACTGTTTCGGCAGAACTCGGTGATGCTGTGCACCACCAGGAAGTAGCCGGGAAACTCCAGCTGTTCAATGATTTTGAGCTCGTGCTCGATCTGCCGGTACGCCTTCTCCCGGTCCGCGTCGGGCTTCCAGCCGTAGCGGCGGGCCGCTCCGTCCGCCACCAGCTTGCGCAGCCAACTGATCTCGGTGTGCCCTTCCGGTACGTCGAACGGCGGCAATTTCGGTGCGATCAAACGCAATTCGAACGCACACTGCTCCCCCAGTTCGGCGGCGGCCGCCACCACACCCGGATGATGGGCGAACAGCCGGGCCATCTCCGCCCCGGACCGCAGGTGCGACCCGCCCAGCGGAGCCAGCCAGCCTTCGGCCTCATCCATCGAGTTGCGCGCGCGAATGGCGCCCATCGCCATCGCCAGCTTTCCCCGCGACGGCGCGGCGAAATGCGCGGCGGTGGTGGCGACGACACCGAGGCCGAACCGCGGGGCCAGAGCCGCCAGCGTCGCATTGCGTTCATCGTCGAGCGGATGTCCGTGGTGGGTCAGTTCGATGGTCACCCGGCCGGCGCCGAACCTGTCCACCAGGCCGGCCAGCGCCTTGTCCGCCGCTTCCACACCACCTGACGACAAGGCTTGGCGTACATGGCCTTTACGGCAGCCGGTCAGGATCTGCCAGTGTCCGCCGGCGGCTTCGGTGAGGGTGTCCAGGTCATAACTCAGCACGCCCTTCTCGCCGCCGGCCAGATGCGCCCGGGCCAGTTCCCGGGACAGCCGCCGATACCCCTCGGGCCCGCGGGCCAGCACCAGCAGATGCGGGCCGGGCGGGTCGGGCAACTCGGTGCGCGGAGTGTTGCTGAGCGACAGTTCCGCACCGAAAACCGTCGCCATGTCGAGTTCTTTGGCGGCCTCGGCGAAACGCACGACGCCGTAGAGCCCGTCGTGGTCGGTCAGCGCGATGGCCCGCAAATCCAGCCGGACGGCCTCCTCCACCAGTTCCTCCGGAGTGCTGGCCCCATCGAGGAAGCTGTACGCGGAATGGGCGTGCAGCTCGGCGTACGGCACCGACGTTCCCGGCCGGGCCGGGCGGTTCACCGGTCGATAGTCACCCCGCTTGCGCGACCAGGCGGGGCTGTCACCGCCGTCGGCCGGCGACTCCGGAGCAGCACCGGCCACCCGAGGTTTACCCTCGAGCACCCGCTGCATCTCCGCCCAGCTCGGCGGCCCGTTGTGCCAACCCACCCCATCAGAATATTCGAAACTTTGTTCGAACACCAGAGGCGCTGGGTCCGCGGGAACTCGGGCGACTCCCATGCGACTAGATCCCAAAGGGCGCCAGAGAGGGACGGACGATGGCCATGCTGAGGCACTTGGGCAATCTGGAACGCGAGGTGATGGATCACCTCTGGGACGCGGACGGGCCACAGACCGTTCGCGAGGTCCATCACGCCATCTGCGCCGAACGCAAACTCGCGTACACAACCGTCATGACGGTGCTGCGCAGACTCGCCGGGAAGGGCGTCGTCCACCAATTGCGTGATGATCGGGCGCACCGTTACGTCGCGTCGCGCAGCCGCGACGAGTTGGTGGCCGGTCTCATGGTCGATGCACTCGGGCAGGCTGCCGAACGAAGCGACCGGCACGCGGCGCTGGTCCACTTCGTCACGCAGGTCGCGGCCGACGAGATCGATGTACTGCGGCAGGCACTGGCCGCCGTCGACCCCGCGGTGCGCCTGATATCCAGGCGCACCGCGTAGTCGTCAGAAGTCGTCGGGCACACCCGGGGCGGTCGGCCAGCCGAAGGCAACGGCGGCGCGGTGCACCGAACCCGGCGTGAGCTCGCGAACGAGCCCTGCGCTCGCCAGCGCCTGCAGACTCACCCCGCCGAGGTAGACGGCGCCGAGGTCACGCACCGACATGGCGATATCCGCTGATGCCGTGGTGCTTTCGCATTCGGCCCCATCAGGTCCGCCGCGAAGCTGCCACCGGCCGGTGTTCCACGGACAGAACTCGTCGGAGATCTCCAGCACCACGTCGACCGGAGCCGAGTAGCTCCGCAGACTAAGCGCGCGAGGCAGATCGACCAGTCGTACGTAGATGCCGTCCCTGACCTGGCATGCCAGCGCGCGCCGGTCGGCCACCAGGCTGAGGAGCGGCTCATCGACTGCCGCACCGTCGTATCCGACGGTCCTGATCAAATCCATATCCAGGAGATAGCGCCAAATCTGCGCGTACGCACGATGATTGGTGGCCAGCACCTCTTGAACCTGGAGCTCGCTGTCGGGCTGGCCGCCGTCGGTCCAGCGGACCTTGGGCCGGTAGATCGCGAATCCACTGGCGGTGCCGTCGGCCTCGCGATGCAGGAGGAAGCGAAGCTTGCCGAACTCCTTGCGTCTCGGCTCGTTGTCGTGGATCCAGTTGTCCCACCACGGACCCGGCCGCTCCATCAGTCCGGCCCGCTGCACCATGGCGCGCTGATGAATCTCGGGTCCGTTGGCCAGCAACGTCTCGGCGTCGACGTGCGTCACCGAGCCATCGCCGAGCTGGACGTCCGGGCGGAATCCCAGTTCACGGACCTTGCCCGAGAGCTCCGCCACCGGCACTGCCATGCCGTAGCCGAAGCGCCCGTAGATGGTGGCCTCCGATGCGTACAACATGGCCAGCGCCTCGGTGCCGCGTGCCCGAATGTCCTCGAGTTGGTGGCGCATCATCGCCGTGAGCAGGCCGCGGCGTCGATGACTGGGCGACACCGTGACGGCGGTGACGGCAGCCACGGCCGTCGTCGCCCCACCGGGCAGCACCACCTGCTTCCCGAAGGCTCCTGCAGTGGACACCCAACGGGTGCCGTCGTGAAAACCGAACATGCGGTCGTACTCGGTGAAGGCGCGCATCAGGTCGATCTCGTCCTGCTGCGGATCCTGCAGGAACACCCCGTACGACGTAGCCATGAACGCATCGAAATCATCGCTGTCGCTGACCGAGCGCAGCGTCAAATCACTCATGCCCCAAGGGATATCACAGCGCCTTCACAGGAGTCATCTGAATTTCCCTGCAGCAAACAAAGACTGAACACCGCGCATCACGGCTCGAGAACGAATCGGACAGATCACCAAAACAGCTCGGACACTGAGCCTTTCACAGCGCTCCTGCCGAGGTTCACCGCTGGGCCAGTGGCGACTGACTGTAGAGCCGCGCAAACGTATCGAGACGTTCCTGCTTGGTCCGCTGGAGGTGCGTGGCGATGGCCGCACTGGCGGCTGCCGCGTCGTGCCGCCGGATGGCATCCATGATCGCCTCGTGTTCGGTCGCCACGTCGGCCAGATCGTCCCTGTGCATGGCCTCCCTGTCACACAGGCGAAGTCTGGCCACGAGGTTGGTCAGCGTTTCCTGGAGCGTCGCATTGTGCGATGCGGCCCAAAGCACCTCGTGCCATTGCGAATTCAGCTGCCGAGCCACGGCCGCGTCCTCAGCCGCGGCCGCGCGCTGGTGCAGCTGCGCCAGCTGAGCGACCTGCAATTCGGTTCGTCGTGCCGATGCTGCCTCGGCAGCCGCTTTCTCCAGTGCAATGCGGACGTCGTAGATCTCGATGACATCGTCCGGCGAGCCCGATCGGATGCGATAGCCGCGGGCGGAGCGGCTGATCAGCCCCTCCTGTTCCAGGCGGCTCAGCGCCTCGCGTACCGGAGTTCGGGACACGCCGTATGCGGCGGTCAGCGCGCTCTCGGTCAGGGGTTCGGCTGCGGAGAACCGGCCGGCCAACAGGTCAGCGCGAAATGCGCTGTGAAAAGCGGTCCGTTGCACCCGTCCTCCAAGTGTTGCGTTCCATCGAGAATACATTTGAAGCTGTTTTGTATACAGAAAATACTCATGATGACGCGAAGGCATACAGCGGTTGTGCCGGCCGTCCATACTTGTTGCCGTCGCGGTACCGCGCGACGGCATGAAGGAGACGTATGAGCACCCCGTCCACCATTGATCGCCCGGTACTGCGCTGGCGCGTCGTCGACATCGTCGTTGCGAGTGTGCTCGCGACGGCTGCCGGACTGATCTTCGTGCTGTGGAACATCG
This sequence comes from Mycobacterium sp. SMC-21, assembly GCF_045310825.1. Taxonomy (NCBI): domain Bacteria; kingdom Bacillati; phylum Actinomycetota; class Actinomycetes; order Mycobacteriales; family Mycobacteriaceae; genus Mycobacterium; species Mycobacterium sp. SMC-21. The sequence goes on from NZ_JBJIAO010000011.1 coordinate 123,132, forward strand.
CATCCAATCCAGTCAGCGCGCCTCTCGGCGCAGTGCTCCCCGGTCTGCAGGCACTGCTCGGTGGTGGGTGGCTGTTCGCCGGTGTGCTCATTGCTCTGGTCATCCGCAAGCCCGGTGCGGCCGTCTACGGCGAGCTCGTCGCCGCTTCCATTTCGGCGCTGGTCGGCAATCAGTGGGGTGTGCTCACCCTCGAATCCGGCCTGGTCCAGGGTCTCGGTGCGGAACTGGTCTTCGCGGTGTTCCTGTACCGGCGGTGGGGCCTGCCCACCGCAGTGCTCTCCGGAGCGGTCGCCGGGATCGCCCTGGCCATCAACGACCTGATCCTGTGGTACCCCGGTTCCGCCGCCGGCTTCGCCGCGGTCTATGTGGCCTCGGCGATCCTCTCCGGCGCCCTCGTTGCCGGACTGCTGTCATGGGTCGTGGTGAGAAACCTGGCCCGGACCGGAGTTCTCAGCCGTTTCGCGTCGGGACGTCTGGAACCGAGCCCGGCGTCGTGAACGCCCTGGGCGGCCGGGCGCGGACCTCGACGGACGCGGCGCGTTCCGTCGGCGCTGCGGTCACCGCGCGCGGCTGGGGTTGGCAGCATGCGACGCGCGCGAATTGGGCTGTGCGCGATCTCGATTTGTCGATAGCGCCCGGAGAGCGGGTGCTGCTGCTCGGGCCGTCGGGCGCCGGGAAGTCCACACTCCTGCACGGCGTCGCCGGACTGCTCGGCGGCGCCGAGGAAGGCCGTCAGGCGGGACAGCTGCACGTCGATGGTGCACCGCCGGCCGAACGCCGGTCCCGCATCGGCATGGTGCTGCAGGATCCCGATTCGCAGGTGATCCTGTCCCGGGTCGGAGACGACGTGGCCTTCGGGATGGAGAACCTCGGCGTTCCGCGCGATCAGATTTGGCCTCGGGTGCGCCAGGCGCTCGACGCGGTCGGACTGAATGCGCCGCTCTCCCATCCCACCTCGAAGCTTTCCGGCGGGCAGAAGCAGCGCCTCGCGCTGGCCGGTGTGGTGGCCATGCGCCCCGGCCTGATCCTGCTCGACGAACCGACGGCCAATCTCGACCCCGCCGGCGTCATCGAGGTCCGCGACGCGATCGTCGAGTCCGCGCGCCGGACGGGCGCGACGCTCATCGTCATCGAGCACCGCACCGACGTATGGCTGCCGGTCATCGACCGCGTGATCGTCCTGGGTGCCGACGGCACGGTGACCGCCGACGGTACGCCTGACGACACGATCCGACGCGAACACGACTACCTGGTCCGGTCCGGCGTCTGGGTGCCGGGCGTCCCTCTGCCTGAGATCGCCAGGCGCCGGGGTGGGGACGACAGCGTCCTGCTTCGCGCCACCGACCTCTTGGTGGGGCAGCACGGCGACGCCCCACTGAACACCGGGCTCGATTTCGAGATCCGGCGCGGACGGACCACCGTCGTCACCGGTCCCAACGGTGCGGGCAAGTCCACCCTGGCGCTGACGCTCGGCGGGCTGCTGCGACCGGCGGCCGGGCGGCTCACGGCCGACGCCGCGCTCGCTCCCCCGCGCTCCCGGCTCGAGCCCGTCCGGTGGCGGTCGAAGGAATTGCTCACCCGGATCGGCAGTGTCTTCCAAGACCCGGAGCATCAGTTTCTCACCGGTACCGTCCGCGACGAACTGTCGTTGGGACCACGGGCGCTGAAGCGAGCGGGCACCGAAATCGAGTCCCGCACAGACGAATTGCTTCAGCGACTGCGCTTGCAGCACGTCGCCGACGCGAATCCGTACACCCTCTCCGGTGGAGAGAAACGTCGACTGTCCGTCGCCACCGTCCTGGCCACGGGGCCCGCGGTGATCGTCCTGGACGAGCCGACGTTCGGGCAGGACCGCCGGACGTGGGAGGAACTGGTCCGGCTGCTGGCCGACGTCGCCGACGCGGGGACGGCCGTGGTGGCGGCCACGCACGACCTCGATTTCACCGCCCTGCTCGCCGACACCCGCATCGAGCTACCTGCGTGGCGAACCGCAACGGAGACAACAGAATGACTACCGCGGAGGCCGTCGGCACCCGCCCGGTCAACCCCGTCGCCCGGCTGCTCACCGCCCTCCTCATCGCGGGTGGGCTGGTGCTGTCCGTCGACTGGGTGTCGGCCCTGACGGCGCTGGTGCTCGAGCTCGTCCTGTTCTTCGTGGTCGGCGCCCGGCTGCGCCCGGTCCTGACGCGGGGTGCGGTGATCGCCGTCGCGGCGGCACTGACCGCCGTCACCATCCTCCTCTACGGCCAGCCGAGCGGCGCCGTGCACTGGCACTTCCTGCTCGTCACCATCAGCGACGGCTCGATCACCTTGGCGCTGGCCACTTTTCTGCGCGTCCTCGCGATCGCACTGCCGTCAGTGATCCTGTTCGCCGACGTCGATCCCACCGAGCTCGCCGACGGGCTCGGGCAGGTACTGAAACTACCGGCCCGGTTTGTGCTCGGCGCGCTGGCCGGCCTGCGTCTGGTCGGATTGCTGGGCCAGGACTGGCAGTACCTCGGATACGCGCGCCGGGCCCGGGGCGTCGCCGACCACGCGCGGCTGCGCCGCATCGCCGGACAGTCCTTCGCGCTGTTGGTCTTCGCGGTCCGACGCGGGACCAAACTCGCCACCGCGATGGAGGCGCGCGGGTTCGGCGCGCACCGCCACCGGACCTGGGCTCGCCCCTCGCCCTTCGCTGGACGTGAGTTCGCCCTTGTCACAGCTGGATTCACGATCACCGCGGTGGCGATCGCCACGTCGGTCGCCACCGGAGCGTGGAACTTCATTGGTACTCGATGAGATCGTGGAGCACCTCGACGACGCAGCGACGGTGTTGGTCGACGGCCGTTCAGGATCAGGAAAGTCCACGCTGGCAACGCAACTGCACGATGCCTGGTCCGGCAGTGTGGTGGTCCGCCTCGACGACATCTACCCGGGCTGGGACGGATTGTTCTGGGCCGTAGACCACGTGCACCAATCGCTGTTGGCACCTCGCGCCGCCGGCGAGGCGGGACGCTGGCGGAGTTGGGACTGGGCCGGTGAGGTTCCGGGAGATTGGCACCGTGTCGAGTGCGGACAGCGCTTGATCGTCGAAGGCACCGGGGCCCTCACGCCCGCCGGGCGGCGGCTCGCCGATCTGGGCATCTGGGTCGACGCCGACGACGAGGTGCGCAAGCGCCGGGCACTACGCCGCGACGGCGATCTGTACCGGCCGCACTGGGACCGCTGGGCGGCCCAGGAAGAGGAATTCGTCACCTGCTATCGGCCGCGGCGGTGTGCCGACCTGATCGCACTCGCGACGCCGACCGGATTCGAATTCACCGCTTCGCGAAGGACGTCATGACCACCTCGATCTCTTTGGCCCTGGAGTACTTTCATCCGTGGCCGAACTCGGCCGGCTTCTATCTGGCCAGGCACCGGGGCTGGTACTCCGATGCAGGAATCGAACTGCAGATCCGCACGGTGGACCCCGGCATCGGTGACAGCCTCGAACACCTCGGCCGGCGCCTGGTGGATTTCGCGGTGTTCCCGACCAACCGGCTGCTGGTGCGTACCGAGCGCGGCGAGCCGTTGAAGGCGATCGCCGCGGTGAACCAGCGCGGCTTGGAGACGATTCGCACTCTCGTCAGCAGTGGGATCAGCAGTTTGGCCGAGTTGGCCAACAAGCGGGTGGCACTCAATCCGACACCCCGCGGGGTGGCCGTCGTGCGCGATCTGGTCGCGCAAGCAGGCGGCGACCCCGATGCCGTCACCCTTGTCGACGTCGGCGCGCGTGAGCTCACCAGTGCCGAATTGGCCGCCGGCGTCGCCGACGCCACCTTCGGTTCCTACTGGGCTTGGGACATCCTGCTGAGCGAGCATCCGGACCGCCCGGAGCGCATCTGGCGCGTCGATGAAGAGCTGCCGTTCGGGTACCACAGCTACCTGCTCGGTGTGCACGATGACCTCATCGACCGAAATCCGTTGCTGGTCTCCGACTTCCGGGCGATCAGCGAACGAGGTTTCCGCTACGCCGCCCAGCACCCCGACGAGGCGGCCGACCTGCTGAGCGATGTCATGCCGTACTTCCCAGCAGACGTCATCGACCGCTCACTCGACGCCATCTCCAGCACCTGGTTCCACGAGAATGCCTGGGGCACAGTACGTCCCGAGCTCGTCGAGCCGTACGCACACTGGCTCGCCGGGCACGGAATTCTCACTGCGCCCGAGCGGTGGCCTGCGGCGTTCGCGAATATCCCTGCTGCCACGACGGATCCGGCATGGTGAACTCCGGACCCTTCATCAGCGCTCAGGAGCTTTCCACCGCGCTGGCGAGCGACGCCACGCCGGTGATTCTCGACGCCAGCCTGGTGCTACACCGCCCACAGGTCGACGGCGACTTCCGCGCGGACAGCGGCCGCAGCGCCTGGGAAGCCGCGCACCTTCCCGGCGCCCTCCACGTGCAGGTCGACACCGATCTCTCGATCGCCGCCGCGACCCACAATCACCACCCGCCACCACAAGATCTCGCCGACCGCCTCGCCCGGTTCGGCATCGGCGCCGACACTCCGACCGTCGTGTACGACGGCACGGGTGGTTTCTGGGCGGCGAGAACCTGGTATCTGTTGCGCTGGATCGGAATTCCGGTGCGGGTGCTCGACGGCGGACTCGACGCGTGGCGGGCTGCGGGACTTCCCGTGGAATCCGGGTCCGTGCCCGCCCGGCCCGTCGCGTCGTGGTCGGCACGACCGATACGTGAGGCGTGGATCGATCTCGACGAGCTACGTGAAATCCAATGCCATGCAGGCAATCTGGTATGCGCATTGTCGCCGCCGGCATTCTCGGGCATCGAACCGACGCGCTACACCCGCCGCGGACACATACCCGGCAGCGTCAACGTGCCGGCCCGCGAACTCTTCGACGACCGTGGCCTGGTGCGTCCACCCGCGGACATCAGAGAACGCTACCGGGACGCCGGAACGGATCTGGACCGCGAGGTGCTGCTGTACTGCGGCGGTGGTATCTCGGCGACGGCCAACGCGCTGGCGCTCGCGTCCTGCGGTGTCGAATCGGTCCGCGTCTACGACGGATCTCTGGAGGAATGGAGCGCTGATCCGACGTTGCCCCTGCAGGTCGACGACGCCGCCCACTAGCACCGCTGCGCGTACCGGTTTCCGATACGAATGCGTTCCCGCGGAACTGGTTTGGGCTGGAGTGGACCGGCGAGCGAGCGCTCCCCCACCTGTACCCGCCTGGCAAAAACCACAACGACCACCGGCCATCAACCACCATGGGAACGCCTCGGCGTTCGATCGTGCCGGCGCCACAGCCCGAGCCACGACGCCAAAATAGCTGCGACCACCACGATTTCAGCCGCGGCTCCCCAGCCGTGTGGATACAGCACCCCGGCGACGTGGTGGTCGATGAAACCCGCGCGGGGCAACGGTGACATGCCGGCGCCGTCGCGGGCCCACCGCTCGATCGTGGTCAGCGGACATTCGACGACACCGGTGAGGATGATGACGGTCCAGCCGACGATGAGGGCGTGCAACCAGATCGTCGCCGGCCACCGCCACGCCAGGAACCCGCCTCCGATGAGATAGCCGAGGAAGGCGAAGTGTGCGGCAACCGCCGCTACTGCGATCGCGGAGTACGGCATCTTCGTGGCCTCTTCGACTGGCGTAGCTGCTGGGACGTGGATACCCGCCGCGGAAACCGGCAAACCGTCGGCGCACCTACCCGATCGGGTAGGTGCCGACCTACCCACGTGCACATTGGTCTGAGCGGCGGCACACCGTAGGCTGGGCGTGTTACCTGGATCACAGGATGAGGAATGGGTCTGGTGAGACTCGATGTGATGGCGCCCGCGCAGCTCGCGGCGACGACGGCAGCGACGGCCGTGCCGACGCGGCTGTTGAAGTTTCATGCCCCTGAGATCGTGTTCGGTATCGACTCGATGGCGGAGGCTGCGCACGCCGCCGTCCGCCTGGGCGGGCTGCGGCCCATGCTGGTCACCGACCCCGGGCTGATCGAGGCCGGCTGGGTGGCCGAGCTGGTGGGGCACCTGCGCGCCCAGTGCGTCGAGGCGCACGTGTGGAGCGCGCTGACCCCGAACCCCAAGGACCACGAGGTGACGGCCGGCCACGAGTTCTACCGATCGCACGGCTGCGATGTGCTCATCGCGTTGGGCGGCGGCTCGGTGATCGACGCGGCCAAAGGCATCGCGATCCTGGCGGCCAACGGCGGCCACATCCTCGACTACGCCGGAGTCGACAAGGCGACGGCGCCGATCCCGCCCCTCGTGGTGCTGCCGTCCACGTCGGGTACCGGCGCCGACGTCTCTCAGTTCTGCATCGTCACCGACACGACCCACAACACCAAGATCACCATCCTGGGCCGCGCCCTGGTCCCCGACATCACCGTCATCGACCCCCGGCTCCTCACCACCATGCCCGAATGGCTCAATGCAGCAACAGGTCTGGATGCGCTGACGCACGGCATCGAGGCGTTCGTGTCGCTCGGGCACAACCAGCTGACCGACCACCACGCGCTGCGGTCGGTCGTGATGGTCACCGAGAACCTGGTCACCACCATCGAGCGGCCACAGGACATGCCGGCGCGGGTCCTGATGGCCCAAGCCGCATTGGAAGCGGGTCTCGCGTTCACCAATGCCATCCTGGGGGCCGCGCATGCCATGAGCCATCAGGTCGGCGGGCTCCTCGACTTGCCGCACGGCGTCATCAACGGCGTACTGCTCCCCCACGTGGTGCGGTTCAACGCCGAGGCCGACCCGGCTCCCTTCGCCACCATCGCCACCTGCCTCGGGATCGCCGACAGGCGTGCGCCAGAACTGGAATCCGCACTGGCACTCGCCGATCGGCTCCAAGAGCTGGCCAGACAGGTCGGCGTGCCGCGCGGGCTCGCCGAGTTGGGAGTCCGCGACTCCGACGTACCGGTGTTGGCCCACAACGCCCTTCAAGACGCGTGCCTGAGCACCAACCCCCGCCCCATCGACGATGCGCAGCTGCGCGCGCTGTTCCGGGCCGCACTATGACGACCTTGCCCGGCAACCCGGTGGTGCCGCGCCGCGCGACAGTCCCGGATCTGGACCAGCTCACGGGCGTCCGATCCGGCAAGGGCACGTTCTACCCCGAGTTCCGGGTGGCCGCGCAACGCACCGAACGGGTGGTCGCAGCGCTCGATGCCATCTCCCGCGCGCTCGTGCAGACCGTCAACGGCCCCGAGAATCTGGTGCGGGCCGTCGCCGAGGCAGCCCGTACCCACCTCGGTGCCGAATGGGTGCTGTTGGCGCTGGCCGACGGTGCCCTGCCCGAGGCACGGCCCCGCCACCTCATCCTCGACGCCGAGGGCCACGCATACTCCTTCGAAGGCCTGTCGGGCACCAAACACCCGGTACCGCACCTTCCGGATGCGGTCCTGAACCGGCTCAACGATGTCCTTCGCGGTCAGCTTGCTCAGTTCCGGGTACCCGTCATCGAAAGTCACCATTCACACGTCCCGATCGAGCTCGACGGCGGCGTCGTCGGCGCGTTCGCGGCCTGGACACCTCCGCACCGGCTGCTCGACGGCATCGACGAAGCGGTGATGCGAATCCTGGCCAGTCAGACGGCAGTGGCGCTACAGAACTGTGAACTGTTCCAGCGCTCGCAAACCCTGCTGGCGCAATCCGAGGCGCGCAATGCGCAGCTGCTGGCGACGCAACGCGAACTCGGTGCGGCACAACGTCATCAGGTGCTGGACTCCGAGCGACACCGCATCGCACGGGAGCTGCACGACAGCGTCACACAAACCGTCCTGTCGGCGGGCATGCAGATCGAGGTGTGCCGAAGCGAGGTCGAATCACGTTCCGGTCCAACGGGCCTGGCCGAACGGCTGGACACGGCCAAAGCGCTGACCCGATCGGCGATCGACCAGCTACGGTCGGCCATCTATGCGCTCAACCATTCTTCCGACGCCGACCGGTCCAGCCTCCCCGAGCTGCTCGAACAGCTCGCCACCGTGCATATGCCGAAAGACCTGCGGGTGACGCTGCGGGTCGACGGAGATGTCGCCGAACTGCCCAGCGCTGTCGAACGGAGCCTGCTTCGGATCGCCGGTGAGGCATTGTTCAACACCGCGATGCACGGCCGCGCCTCCCGGGCCATCGTGCGATTGAGCTACCGCGCCACCGGGGTCACCCTGTCGGTGTCCGACGACGGCATCGGTGACCCGGACAAACTCCGGCTTCGGCTCCGACTGGCGGACGTCGCGGACCTCGACGGGCATCATCGCGGGCTGGCCAACATGCTGGCACGGTGCCGCGAATACGGTGGCACCTTCACCGTCGGCCGCTCGCGTATCGGTGGCGTGCGGGTCGTGGCCACCATTCCGCGGGACCTAGAAGAAGCTCCGGCCGAAGGAGTCGTGCCATGACCGTTGACACCAGCACCGGGACCATCCGCCTTGCACTGGTGGACGACCACGCCATCCTTCGCCAGGGGCTGCGGTCATTACTGGAGCGCGAGGACGACCTCGTGGTGGTCGGCGAGGCCTCCAGCGAACCGGAAGCCGTGGCCATGGTCGCGGCGACGCAACCCGATGTGGTGCTGGTCGATCTGAAACTCTCGGCAGGATCGGACTTCGAGGGATTGTCCTTGTGCACCAGGCTTTCCGGCGCCCATCCCGACCTCGGCCTGCTCGTGCTGACCACGTTCCTCGATGAGGATCTGGTGGTACGTGCGGTGCACGCCGGAGCGCGTGGCTACGTGGTCAAGGACGTCGACACCACCGAACTGGTGCGGGCGATCCGTGCCATCTCCGCCGGGCAGAGCGCGTTCGACTCGCGCAGCGCCGCGGCTGTGGTCCGCTCGCTCAGCGGACGCGGCGATCAGCGCGAGAAGCTGACCGACCGGGAGATCGAAGTGTTGCGGCTGCTCGCGGCGGGGCTGTCGAACCACAAAATCGGTGAGCAGCTGTACATCTCGGCGACGACCGCCAAGTTCCACGTCAGCAACATCATGCGCAAGCTCGATGTCAGCCGGCGCGCCGAGGCCGTGTACGCGGCCAGTAAACGCGGGCTGATCTAGGCCGACGACGTTCGTCGGCCTAGATCAGCTGTTGTGGGTTGCGGTTCGACCCTATGTGCCGCTACGCATTTCGGTAGTCGATGACGATGCGGCCGTCGATCTGTCCCTGTTCCATCCGCGCGAACACGTCATTGATCTCGTCGAGGCGCGCGCTGGTGACGGTCGGCTTGATCAGGCCGCGTGCGTAGAAGTCCAGTGCCTCGGCCATGTCTTGCCGCGTTCCGACGATCGACCCGCGGATGGTGAGGCCCTTGAGGACGATGTCGAAGATCGGGGCCGGGAAGTCGCCCGGCGGCAGGCCGTTGAACACGATGGTGCCACCGCGACGGGCCAGTGCGATCGCCTGACCGAACGCCTGCGGGTGCACCGCGGTGACCAGGACACCATGGACACCGCCGGTGGCCTGCTGCACCGACTCGACCACGTCGCTGGTACGGGCATTGATGGCGACCTCGGCGCCGAGCCGGGTGGCGAGTGCGAGCTTGGCGTCGTCGACATCGATCGCCACCACGCGAAGCCCCATCGCGCGGGCGTACTGAACGGCGATGTGTCCCAGCCCGCCGATGCCGGAGATCGCCACCCACTGGCCGGGCCGCGTGTCGGTGACCTTGAGTCCCTTGTAGACGGTGACGCCGGCGCACAGGATCGGCGCGATCTCCAGCGGGTCGGCGCCGTCGGGGATCCGCGCCGCATAGTCCGCGTTGACGAGCATGTAGGTGCCGAAACTTCCGTTGACGGAATAGCCGCCGTTGCGCTGACTTTCGCACAAGGTCTCCCAGCCCGTCCGGCAGTATTCGCAGCGGCCGCACGCCGACCACAGCCAGGCGTTGCCGACCTTGTCGCCGACCGCCAGGTCAACCACGCCCTCACCGAGTGCCACGACCGTGCCGTAGCCTTCATGCCCCGGCACGAACGGCGGCTGCGGCTTCACCGGCCAATCACCATGTGCGGCATGTAAATCCGTGTGGCAGACACCGGATGTCTCGAGCTTGACCAGGGCTTCGCCATAGCCTGGCGTCGGCAGTTGCAGATCGTGCACCTGCAGCGGCATGCCGAAGTCGGTGACGACCGCGGCCCGCATGGTGTCGGCGTGTCCCGCCACAGTTTCAGTGGCCAGTGTCTGTGTCATCGATTCACTCCATTCATGAGAATTGTTGCGGGGAAGGTGTTGAGGTTCTGATTGGCGCAAAGCTGATAGCACACAACGCTATTGACAGCGACGTGCCGCCACATGCCCCGATCGGGCCGAGTACCGGACCTGCCCGGGCGGGCCGGGTACTGCCCGATCGGGCAGGGCCGTCGGGCGCCGGCCGGACGCTCCCGGACCGGCGAAGCCGTTCGGCAAAGGCGCCACCCGGACGCCCCGCACCCGCCATGATGGGTGCCGTAACCAGACACGGCGAAGGTGGATCACGTGGCAACGAGCGAACATCCGAAGGGCACGAGCGCAGGCACCAAACGCCGCGGCGTCATGCAATCCCTGACGGCACTGTGCGTCCGCTACGTCGAACGCCTGATGCCCGACCCGTACCTGTTCGCCGTCATCCTGACCGTCCTGGTCGCCGCGATGGTGGCACTTATGGTGCACGGCGCCACCCCCAGCGGCATGCTCAAGGCCTGGTACGGCGGCGTGTGGGGTTCGCAGAACATCTTCACGTTCGCGTTCCAGATGGTGCTGATCCTCGTAACGGGTTACACGCTCGCCGAGGCGCCCGTCCTGAAGCGGGCCATCGTCCACATCGCGGGCAAGCCGAACAACCAGGTGCAGGGCGCACTTCTGTGTTTCGGCGTCAGCGCCGTGCTGTCGCTGCTGAACTGGGGCCTGGGACTCGTCGCCGGCGCGCTGGTCGCCCGGCAGGTCGCAAAGCGTTTCACCGACGCACATTTCGGCTATCTGATCGCGGCCGCGTTCATGGGTTTCATCGTCTGGACGCAGGGACTCTCCTCATCGATCGCGCTGGCCAACACCGACAGCAGCAGCCCGATCAACGTGATCCACAAGCTCACCGGCAGCACTGTTCCGTTGAGCCAGACCATCTTCCAGCCCTACAGCTGGCTGTCGGCGATCGCGGTGCTGGCGCTGCTCGCACTCGCGGTCTGGCGGATGGCCCCGGCGCAGAGTCTGGCACCGGACCCCGCGGTGTTCGAAGACGAGGTGCCGGCTCCGCCGGCGCCCGGCAACAAGACCTTCGCTGAGTGGCTCGAGAACCTCTGGATCCTCAACGTCCTCGTATTCGCCGCCGGCATGGCCTATTTCGTGCTCAGTGGATTCGCCCTGAACATCTCGTCGATGATCATGCTGTTCACGATCACCAGTGCGCTGCTGCACCGCACGCCGATCCGCTTCATCAGAGCGTTCACCGGCGCCGCGAAGGTGTCCGGCCCGCTGCTCCTGCAGTACCCGCTGTACGGCGGTCTGGTCGGCCTGCTCGGTTATCAGGCGACCAAGGCCGACAAGCCGCTGCAGACGCTCCTGGCCGAGGCCGTGGTCAACGGCGCGACGGAGCACACACTGCCGTTCCTGACCTTCGTCGGGTCGTTGATCATCAGCCTGTTCGTCCCGTCGGGCGGCGGCCACTGGGCCGTGCAGGGCCCCATCGCGGTCGACTCGGCACTGGCCATCGGCCAGCGTTCACCGGAGTACCTGGGGCTGATCTCCATGGCGGTTGCTGTCGGCGAAGGCGTCGCGAACATGATCCAGCCGTTCTGGCTGCTGCCCCTGCTGGCGATCGCGAAGCTGAATGTCCGCCAGGTCATGGGCTTCACCGTCGTCGCATTCTTGATCGGTGTGGTGGTGTTGGGCGCCACCACACTCATCGCGCCGTACGTGCTCTGAGGGCCAACACGCCGCGCGGGCGGTGAGAAGAATGGGCCGCGCTTTTGGTGCCGGAAACAAAACTTCGACCGATTGGTCCCGGCATCTTCCGCCACCGCGTTGTGATGGATCACAATCGGCACGTTCCGTCCCCGTCCGAGCTGCCGCCGATCCCGGCGGACGCACCGTTGCGGAAGGTGATCGAGGACCGGATCGACGAGATCGCCACGACGCTTCTCCATGAGGCGGTCGAGTCCATCGAATGGCCGACACCCATGCCGATCGAACATTTCGACGGCGAGGTCACGCCGTACATCATCGGCGGGTTTCTGTACGGGCTCGACCTGATCACCGAAGGACGCAGGGTGACCCGTGCCGAGGCGGCGACGTTCGTCCTGCCGGTCGCGGAGCGACATGCCGAGGACGGTATCCCGTTGCCGTTCCTGTTCACCGCGCTGCATGCCGGCATCCGGAAACTGTGGGAGATCGTGCTCGAGTCGGCCTCCGAGGGCGACTCGGAAACGATCGCCGCACTGGGCATGTACCTCGCCGACCTCACCGGGACCATCAGCGTGCTGATGACCGAGGTCTACCAGGACTCCGATTTTGTCCTCAGGGCCACCACGCGCCGGCAGCTGAGCGCCCTGTGCGCCCACCTCGTCGACGGCGAGCCCGGCAGCGACACCATCGCCAAGCAAATCGGTGTCAAGCTCAGCGACCGCTATGACGTGTTGGCGATCCGGGTGGACGGCGACGAACCGCGCACCACCCATGGGACATTGGCCGCGCGCCGGCGGTTACGGCTCGCCAACCAAGTGTTCTACGGGCGCGGCGCCGGCGAAATCCTCAACACGTTCGATGGACACACGGGCGTGATCTTGCTGCCCGCACAGGTCGTGGAACCGCGGGACGACGCCGTCATGGCCACACACCTGGGCGCCCTGATCGACGCGCTCAGCGAGCGACTCGAGGTCGCGATCTATGCCGCACACCATCCCGGCGCCACGCTGGCGGCCATTCCGGCGGCGGCTGCGGAGGCCGCCGAAATCACCTGCCTGGCAAGACAACTGAACAGAGAGCCGGGTATCTACCAACTGTCCGATGTCCTTTTCGAGTACCAGTCGACGCGTCCCGGGCCCGCCCGTGACCTGCTCGCGCGGCACATCGCGCCGCTGCGCGACCACCCGGGGTTACTCCAGGCGCTCCAATCGCATCTGCAGCACGGCGCCGACCGGAAGGCCGCGGCGGCAGAGCTTTTCATCCATCCGAACACCCTGACCTACCGCCTACGGCGCATTCAGGAGATCACCGGCTATGACCCCACCGACCCCTACCAATCCCGATTGCTGGCCGCGGCCATGACCGTCCACACCATCGACCAGGCAGGTGCGCCAGTCGCCGACACGGATCCGGGCAATCCCGGCTAGCTCGAGCAGCCTCGGTCATCGAACGCGAGTTTTTCGTATCCCTACGGCACGAGATGTGAATCCAGTGGTGAACTATCAAGAGTTGCTGTCCGACGAACTTCGCAGCGCCGCAAGGCAGTTGCGGCATGCGGCCACGCAGAGCACCTGCCCGATCGAGCGCATCCTGTCGTACACCGCGACGATGATCGACTACGTCTACCCGGTAGAGCGGTGCGGACGAGCGTCAGCGCTGGCGGCCGTCTGGCTCGAGCGTTCCGGACGCCACGCCGACCAGAACGATGCGCTCGTCGACGAATTGATCGAGCCGTTGCGTGACGCGATCCGCGTCGGGTGCCGGAGCGGGGAGATGTCGTCACAGTGTCCTGACGACGATGCGCAGTCGATCTTTCATCTGGTCACGGGCATGATCGTCACCCAGGCGGCCCTCGGCAGGCGCGCCTCTCCGGAGTACCTCAAGGAGACGACGAGAACCGCGGTTGCGCACGCCCTCGGATTCGCCGCGCCATGAGCACCTAAGCGGACTGCTCCTGCGCCCCGTTCCGGGCGAACGCCGACTCGATGAACTGCGTCACCTCGCGAAGCGCGCGGGCCGCTTCCGGGACGATCGAGGCCGCGGCCTGGAAGACGTGGACCTGGTCCCGCCACACCTGCAGTTGGTGCGGCACACCGGCCTTCGTCAGCGCAACGGCCAACTCCTCGGCGTCGGGGTTGAGAAGTTCGGTCGAGCTCACCTGGATCAAAGACGGCGGCAGCCCGCCCAGATCCGCATCGAGCAGTCGGTGCTCAGCTTCCGGCGGACTGTGCCGCATGACGAATCGATGGAACGCGCGGGCAAAGGCCTTCGAGAACAGCACATCGGTTGATCCTGACGGCGCATCGATCTTGGCCTGCACGTCGAAGTCGGTCAGCGGCGCCATCGAGACGATCGCGCCGGGCATCGGCAATCCACGCCGGGCCGCGAAGATCGCCGTGATGAACACCAGGTAGGCGCCGGCCGAGTCGCCGATGAATGCGATGTTCTCCGGCGCGACACCGCGCCCGAGGGCGAATCGGTAGGCATCGATGCAGTCTTCGATACCGTCGGCGATGGTGTGCTGGGGCAGCTTGCGGTAATCCACTGCGACAACTTCGCTCTGCAGCGACGCGGCAATCCGCGAGATCATTTGACGGTGCAGGTGACGGCCACCGACGAGAAAGGCGCCGCCGTGCATGTACACGACGTAGCGGTCCCCGCGCACGGCCGCCGGGCGGGTCGTCTCGGCCGGACAGCACGCCAGGTGGACAGGCTGGCGGGTGGTGCCAGCAACCGACCACAGCACGCGCCCGACATGATCGACCGCCCGATATGGCCAGGGCAGGCCGGGAGCCATCGCCCAGACCGTCAATGCCGGTTTGACCGTGACCTTCAACGCCAACGCGACAAGGCGCGACTGGATGCTGCCGCCTTCGAACTCGACGCGACGGGCGTTACTCCGGTCAAGCGGGAACAGATTCTCGGGTGCGGCAACCACGGTGTAGCCCTCCTGTTTCAACGAGCCCCGTTCGGTGGCTGCGGCAGCGCCGATGCTGCCTCGTTGTCCGAATCAGTATCGGTGTCCGGGTGGCCGCCGTCTCTACACCGAGCGCCGAAGTATCAGACCAAGCGATTGTGACGGGTCACAAACGCCGAGGCAGCTGCAGTCAGCACCACTATCCTTGCGCCCCAGGTGTTCTCGCTGCGGCTCGGCAGCTCATTCGTATTCGACCGGCAGTGCCCCACGGTCGACGGCACTGAGCAGACCGGCGTGGTCGGCTTCGGTTTGATCGGCGTAGCGCCGGGCGAACCCGGCCAGCGCCTCGCTCACGCGGCCGGAATGGCCGAGATAACCGGCGATCATCGAGGCCCCACTGGTTCTGGCATGTCCCTTCGCCAGCAGTTGACCAACCACGCTGGCGTAGCCCGTCAGCATCTTGGCATCCAACTCGTCAAGAGGTATGCGGCCCTTCATGTTTCGCAGCTGTCGCACATAGAACTGGCGGCCGTCCACCGTGGTCCAGCCCAGCAGCGGGTCGCTGACCGTCTGCAGACACTGCTGGTATTCGACGACGCGTTGCCCCTGGTGGGCATGTAACGGCGAATCACCGTGGACGTACCGCGCCAGGACCGATCGCCGGGCCTGCTTGAGCTGCAGGAAGATGACGTCCTTGGGCGACGAGCCCTCCAGCAGTGCCACGTAGGCGCGCAGACCGACACTGCCGACCCCGACGACCTTCTGCGCCACGTCCAACAGCGTGTAGCCACCGACCAGTCGGCGCCAGTACAGCGGCAGGGTCTCGAGATAGTCGTCCATCGCTTTCGTCAGCAGCTTCTCTTCCCGCGCCGGCAACGGGGTGATCAAGGGCGGTTCGTCGACGATCTTTCGCACCCCGTCGACCTCATGGGTGAAGCGCGGCAGCGCGCGATCACCCGTACGGCGTCGTGCCCGCTTCGCCGAGCGGGTGACGAGCCGCTCCAGCGGTCCGTCGGCTTCGGTGGTCAGGCGATCGACGCTGAGCCTGTTGAAGGCCCGGACGAGCAGCGGCAGCTCGGCAAGCCGCCTGACCTCCTTCTGGTAGGCCGTGACACACGCTTGCACGGCGTCGTCGCAGGCGCTTTCCGAGGCGTCGTTCTCCCGTCCGGCCACCCAGATGCTCGCCACCAACCTCCGCAGGTCCCATTCCCAGCCGCCCGGGTGCGCTTCGTCGAAGTCATTCAGGTCGATGACGAGGTCCCGTTCGGGTGAGGCGTAGAAACCGAAGTTGCCCAGATGCGCGTCGCCACAGACCACCGGCATGATTCCGGTCGTCGGCAGTTGTGAGACGTCACGGGCCATGACGACCGCGGCGCCGCGCAGGAAGGCATACGGCGACGCTGCCATTCGGCCGACCCGGACCGGGATGAGCCGCTCGATCCGCCCCTGATGGCTGGCCTTGATCAGATCGACCGGATCGGGCCGCCCCGCACCATCCGGCCACCTCGACAATGTCCGCCGGGGCACCTTCTTACGCAACGCCTTCCCCAACGCGTAGCGCTCGTCCCGCGTGGCCGGCGTTCGCAGCAGTGATCGGTACGTCTCGGTCTCGGTGCCCGTCACCACGGTGTGCCGGTCGGCAATCGCGGTGTCCGCAAGGGGCGGCGGGTCGTTCACCACGGACGTATACCCACCCATGCGCAGGCCAAGCATGGCCCATCAGGTGGCCGCCGAGGACCACCGATGCGCGGCGCGCCTGGATCGGGACGCCGCGCTGCAGGATCGCCGCCGGGCTGCCGAACTCGCCACCGTCGAATTGCCTGCAACGTAGGTCCCGCCGCTCGTGAACACGCCGATCGCGCTGGGAATCAACAACGCGCAGCCCCACGGGACGGCGACCCAGAACGGCCAGAAGTAACCGGCGCCGGTGGCGAGCCAGATGGCGAGGCACAGCAGGTTCACCGCGACCCACGGCATCCACATGATGACGACCCATGCCGGAATCGACTGCTTCCGTTGTTGTTTCGGTTCCACCCGCGCATCGGATCGCGGTAGGTCCGAAACGATGTCGGCGAGCTCGCCGCGGGTTTCGGCCCGGTAGAGCCGCTGCAGACGGGCGTCGAACTCCGTCAGGGTCAGCCGGCCCTCGGCCACGGCACGGCTGAGTCGGCGAGAGACCGTTTCGCGGTCGGCATCGCCGACCCTGATGTGAGTGTCGAGACTGCCGAGCGCGGCGCTGCGATGCGGCGGCTCGGGAAACGGGAGTTCCTCATGGTCGTCCACGGTGCGACTCCATTCGCCATAACGGTGTTATGGTCATTCATAACACCGTTATAACCTGATGGCAAGAGCATTCAGCGGTGCGGATCCGACGAAGAGATCAGCAACGACGACCGCGAGGACGAGCCGGTCGGCCGAAGTGCACGCCGATTGCCACTCCCCTTCGCAATCGATGTGCGGCACAATCGGATTGAAAACCGGCCGGCAGTGAGACAGTTCCGAACCGGCACCGGTCCCGCAAAATCGGCGCACATACATACCCGCGCCTTGACGCGCCGAAACATGTTATTTGCCACACCGACGAACAGGCTGTGTCCTACTAGGTTTGGTGCAGCGGGCAGCAGAAGCGCCGATAGTATTTGGACTGTCGGCTCACGCGTGTGAGCCCCTCGGAGGTGACAATGACAGGCCAGCCAGTCCAGGGAAGCGGCAACCCTGCCGCGGCGAGCTGCGCGGTCGAACAGAGCCAGATCGGCGCGGTCAGCGTGGTCGCGGTATCCGGAACGGTGGACATGCTCACCGCTCCGCAGCTCGAATCCGCACTGAGCCCGGCGGCTGTCGGCACAGCCCAGGCGGTCGTCGTCGACTTGAGCGCCGTCGACTTCCTGGCCTCGGCCGGGATGGGCGTGCTCGTGGCGGCGCACGCCGACCTGGCGCCGGCGGTCAGGCTCGTCATCGTCGCCGACAGCCCCACCACCAGCCGCCCGCTCAAGCTGGTCGGCATCGCCGACCTGATCGAGCTGTTCGCCACGCGAGACGAGGCCCTCGCGGCTGTCACCGCCTAGTGCGGTCGTTGTCAATCGGAAGGTAGGTCGAGCAGGTCGCTATGACGGAGCCGGACCAGTCGAGCAGCGGGGCACGTTTCAGTAAGACGGACGTGGTAGCCATCCCCGAACATGCCGCATCCGTCCGTCAGGAGTTCTCGACCTGGTTGACGGGCCACATCGCAGTGGACCGCGTCAAAGCCAGCGACATCGTGCTCGCCGTCAACGAGGCATTGGCCAACGCCGTCGAGGCCGCGTATGCCGATGCCCCCGCTCCCGGCGTCATGCATGTTCGTGCCGACTTCGACCGCGTGTCAGGGCGGCTGACCGTGACCGTGACCGACGAGGGCACGTGGCGCCCCGCCCCCGCACAGCTCGCGAACTCTGCCCGCGGACGCGGAATTCCGTTGATGCAGGCGCTGACGGATCATGCGTCGATCGAACCGACCGATGCCGGTACGGAGGTGCGCCTGCAATGGGACGTCATCGACGCCGTGCCCGCCGGCGGCGGGTGACCCGCACCTACTGCGGCAGCCGCACCACCTGCACGAAGAACTCGTCGATCTCCCGCACCGCCTTCATGAACTGATCGAGGTCGACCGGCTTGGTCACGTAGGCGTTCGCGTGCAGTTTGTAGCTGCGCAGGATGTCCTCCTCTGCCGAGGACGTGGTCAGGACGACGACCGGGATGTGACACAGATCGGCGTCGGACTTGATCGCCTCCAGCAACTCCCGGCCGTCGTACTTCGGCAGATTCAAGTCGAGCAGGATGAGGTCCGGGGTCGGGGCGTCGGCATGGACACCGCGGCGGTAGAGGAAATCCAGACCTTCTTGACCATCGCGAGCGACATGCAGAGTGTTCTTGATCTTGTTGTCCGCGAACGCTTCACGGGTGATCAGTTCGTCCCCCGGATCGTCCTCGACCAACAGGATGTCGACGACTCGGCCGGCTGACGACGCATTCATGGGTGACTTCCTTCCGGCTGCTCTGACGCGATGACGTTCGGTTCGGTGATCGGGGTGGCCGGCAAGGTGAACACGAACCGCGTGCCATCGGTGTACGACGTGTCGATCCCGATGGTGCCGCCGTGATGTTCGACGATCTTCTTGCACAGTGCCAAGCCGATGCCGGTGCCGCTGTAGGCGTCGCGCCCGTGCAAGCGCTGAAATATGACGAACACCTTGTCCACGAACTCCTCGGCGATCCCGATACCGTTGTCCGTCACCGTGAATACCCAGTTGTCGGCGTTCTCACCCGTTCCCATTGTGCAGTCGATCACGATCCGCGGCGTTTGGCCCTCGCGCCGGAACTTCACCGCGTTACCGATCAGGTTCTGCCACAGCATCGTGAACAAGGTGGGGTCGCCGTCGACGCGCGGCAGGCCGGCGGGCGGCAGCACCACCTCGGCCTCCGACTCGGCGATCGAGGTCGCGAGGTTCTGCATGGCCGACGCGACAGCCTCGCCCAGATCGACCTCGGTGTTCCTGGCGTTCAGCCGGCCGACACGGGAGAAGGTGAGCAGGTCGTTGATCAGCACCTGCATGCGCTTGGCGCCGTCGACCGCGAAGTTGATGTACTCGACGCCGCGCTCGTCGAGCTGATCGCCGTACCGCTTCTCCAGCAGCTGGCAGAACGACGCCACCTTGCGCAGCGGCTCCTGCAGATCGTGCGACGCGACGTAGGCGAACTGTTCGAGTTCGGCGTTGGATCGGCGCAATTCCTCGGCTTGCTCGTCGAGCGCCACGCGGGCGAACTGAGATGCCTCGAGCTCCTCGACGATGCGCTGCCGCATCTCCTCGACATCGACGGCGATCGCGCGAATGTCAGTGGGCCCCTGGGGAACTATGCGCTCATCGAGGTTTCCCTGCGTGATCCGGCGGCATGCTGCGGCGAGTGCGCCCAGCGGGCGAGTGACCGAGCTGCGCACCAGCATCGCCAGCACCACCGCCATGACGACGAAGGCGCCGACCATCGTGGCCAGCACCCGGTCGCGCCATTGGCGTATCGATGCCAACCGAGCGGTGTCAGCGTCGCGCGCCTGTTCCAGGTGCCGGTTCTGGGTATCGAAGAGCGTGCGGAGGTTGTCGAACTCTTTCTTGCCGTCCTCGTTGGTGCGGCTGTCGACGACGGCCGGGTGTCCCACGACGACGCTCGCGATCAACGGCTGGGCGTAGGTGCTGCGCCAGGTACCGGCGGCGCGTTCGATGGCATCGAGGTCGGCGATGAGGTCGTCACGACCCTCCAGCAATGTCCTGATTTTCTGTGCCGCAGCGGTTTCAGCGCGTTGTCCGTCCTCATACGGCGCCAGGAACTGGCTGTCGGCGGCGCTCGCATAACCGCGCACCGCGGTCTCCTGATCACGCAGTCCGGCCTGCAATCGGTAGGCGGCCACGCGCGCCGGTTGCAGGTGCTCGATCAGCTCGCTCGACACCGTGTCGGTCTGGTTCATCAGGAGCGCACCACCGACGGCACCCGAGAGCACCACCACACCCATCGCGGACAGAACCAGGTTCTGCCAGCCCTGCACCGTCAACTTCATCGAACCGAGCGCTCCACTCGAATGACGGCGATGTCGTCGGTGAGGCCACCGTAGGGCTCGGCCCAGGTTTCCACCTCGCTGATCAGCGCCTTGACGAACTCGGTGCCGGGCAGGCGCGCCAGTGACCGGGCCGCCGCCAGCAGCCCCTCCTCGCCGAGGCGTTCACCGCCGTCGCCCGCGGGCCCCTCGAACAGCCCGTCCGTCAACAGCATCAAGCCGTCGCCCGGCCGCAACTGCAACCGGTTGACCGGCCATTCCCTGGCGCCGAGGCCGAGTGCCGGGCCGGCGGTCGGTTCGAGCCAGTCGACGGTACCCGTCCCGTGCATGAGCAAGCCCGGATGACCAGCCCGCACCACGTCGAACTGCCCCGTATCGGGTGTCAGGGCCACACTCAGCAGGGTTGCGAAGGTGCCGCGGCTGGGCCGCTCGGTGGTCAGGATGCGGTCGAGCTGCCGCATCCGCTCATTACCGCGCAGGCCGGCGAAAGTCAGTGCGCGCCAACCGATTCGCAGTGCCACGCCCAACGCGGCCTCGTCGGGTCCGTGGCCGGCCACGTCACCGATCATGACGTGCACCGTGCGGTCAGGGGTCTGCACGACGTCGTAGAAGTCACCGCCGATCAGCGCGTCACGCCGGCTCGGCAGCGACTGGGTGACGATCTCGACGCCGGGATCGTCAGCGAGCAGTGGCGACGGCAGCAGGCCCCGCTCGAGTCGGGCATTCTCCTGAGCGCGCAGTCGACTGGCTTGCAGGTCGACCGCGGTGAACTCGGCACGCTTGCGTTCGATCGCATACAGGACCGCCCGGCGCAGGGTCTCCGGCTCGACGCGGCCCTTCACCAGGTAGTCCTGCGCACCCGACGCCATGGCAGAAACGCCGAAATGCTCGTCGTTCAGACCGGTGAGAACGACGATCGGCAATCCCGGTGCCAGGGCGCTCAAACGGTCGAGTGCGTCGACGCCGCCGGCGTCGGGCAGGTGCAGGTCCAGCAGCACACAGTCCGGACGGATCGTTTCCAGCGCGGCCGCCGCCTGGGTCAATGTGGACGACCAGTGGAAGTCGATGTCGATCGCAGCATCGGCGATCAGCTCCTCGACCAGCAGGGCATCTCCCCGGTCGTCCTCGACCAGCAGTAGCGACAGCGGCCGCTCTCCCGCGGGCCCCGCTTTCGGGGACGTGGAGCGGTTCATCCGCGGCTCCGCAGGCATGGACAAGTGGTCACATCCTTCACCAAGGGGCCACCTACCTCGTGCTGACCATCTCGTTTCGCTGGTGCTTACCGTCGCGGACGTTACCAGTTGGTCCACACCGCACCGAGCCATTGACGCGCAGCACGTCGCCGGCCGCTTGCCCGCGCCCTTACTCCAGCTTCTCCCGAAGCTGCGCCAGG
Source organism: Mycobacterium sp. SMC-21 (assembly GCF_045310825.1). Classification (NCBI taxonomy): domain Bacteria; kingdom Bacillati; phylum Actinomycetota; class Actinomycetes; order Mycobacteriales; family Mycobacteriaceae; genus Mycobacterium; species Mycobacterium sp. SMC-21. The sequence goes on from NZ_JBJIAO010000011.1 coordinate 144,885, forward strand.
GTTTTCGCCAGCAACCGCGAGACGTGCATCTGCGAGATACCCACCTTGGCGGCGATCTGAGACTGCGTCATCGATTCGAAGAATCGCAGCACCAGCACGGTCCGCTCGCGCTCCGGCAGTTCCTCCAGCAGCGGCCGGAGCGCCTCGCGATACTCGACCTTCTCCAAGCCGGGGTCGACGTCGCCGAGCGTCTCCGCGAGAGACGGGCGCTCGTCGCTGCCGCTCCCCGCGGAGCCATCGATCGAGGTGGTTTTGTACGAACTCCCGGCCATCAGGCCGTCGAGGACCTCATCGCGATCGATGCCCAACTCGGTGGCCAATTCAGACGCGGTGGGTGCGCGCCCGAGGCGTTGCGACATCTCGGCGCTGGCCGTGCCGATCTGCAGGTGCAGCTCTTTCATCCGCCGCGGGACTTTCACCGACCAGCTGTTGTCGCGGAAGTGGCGGCGCAGCTCCCCCATGATCGTGGGGACCGCGAACGAGGCGAAGTCCGAGCCCATCTCGACGTCGAAACGCTTCACCGCGTTGATGAGACCGATGCGCGCGACCTGCAGCAGATCATCGCGCGCTTCGCCCTTGCCCTCGAAGCGCCGCGCGATGTGGTCGGCCAGTGGCAAGCAGCGCTCGATGATCGCGTCGCGCTGCGCGATGTAGTCAGCTGAGTCCTCGGTTGTCCCCTGGAGCTGACGGAACATCTCGAGAACGTCCGCATACTCCGCCGTCACCGCTGCAGACTCACTCGTCTCGAAGTCAACGAAACACCCAGCACCTGGGTGCCGTCGATGGCCTGCTCGTCAGCGAACGTCGACACCTCGTCGGCCAGCGAGTTGAGCACGTGCCAGCTGAAGCTGTCCGGCTTCACGACGGCGTCGCCGCGATTGTCGTCGGCCACACACGTCGCCGAAGCACGAATCACCACAGCATCATTCGCCGGATCGACGACGACCCGCAGGCTCGACCCCGGCACCGCGGCCCGGATGAGACCGGTACAGGCTTCATCGACCGCCAGCCGGATATCGGCGATGGCGTCCAGATCGAAATCTTCGAAGGCCGCGACCGCTGCCACCAGCGTCCGCAGGACCGCCAGGCTCTCCGGAGACGCCGCAACGATCAACTCAACAGACCGGTCACTGGACGCCAAGCTGCCCTGCCCCACTGCCTCAACCACGTATTTCCTCCAGCGTCCCTGTGCAGGCCCACTCACGTCGCACTCTGTGTACCCATTGTCCATGGCTGCTCAAACAAACGTGCACCGCCCGCCGCCCCCGCTGTCGGCGGGGGCAACACCCGAAGGTGGGCGACGGTGTCAGCACGCCTCGCGGTCTGCGCAGCCGTCCGATTCATCTTGTGCCGCAGCCTGTTTCGCCCATCTTCCGCGATTCGCGATCGACGGGGTGACCGCATCGGCACGCGGCCGCCTAGTACCAGTAGCGCCGGCCACCGACCGGCCGTGCGGTCGCCCCCAGCAGCCAAAAAACCGCGCCCACCACCAGCACGACAACGCCGGCCACCCACAAGGGGTAGATGTTGAAGATCAGCCCAAGAGCAAGCAGTACAGCTCCGACCAGAATCATGGTGCCTCTTTCCGTTGTGGGCAGCGCACGCACGTCCTCGTGGTGCCTGCCCCGTCTGACCTTGCCGGTCAGCGGCAGTCCTTCCGTACCCACGGGCGTCAGCTGCCCAAACATTTCGGAACCGATCCGCGGAATACCCCGCGGGGCACGCACATCGGTGTGGCGCAGATCGCAATACTCGCCGTTTGACGTGCACCAGAGCTGGGAATTCTCGGCAGGCGTGGGGAACGGTTCTCCGTGCGATCATCCGATCCGTGAGCGGAAGGGTAGCCATGAGCGAGGACAAGAACACTGGTCCCGAGGAAGCCGTCCGGGGCGTCGTGGAAGGCGTCAAGGGCAAGGCCAAGGAAGTCATCGGCACCGTGACCGGCCGTGACGACCTGGTCCGCGAGGGTCAGGCCCAGCAGGACAAGGCCGATGCGCAACGCGCCGCGGCCAAGAAGGAAGCCGAGGCGGACGCCGCACGCGCGGGCGCCAAGGCCGCCGAGGCACGGGAGCGGGCCGAGCAGCAGAACTAGCACACAGTGCGACCCGGCCCAGTCCAGCGGCATGCTGGACTGGGCCGCTCTCGTGTGCGCGTGTCGTTCCGGAAACCTTTGTGGCGATGGAACTTTCGATACACCGAGTGCGGCGCTGCCCACACATCCTCGGCTGCACCATCTGCGTGTTTGCCGCTCGAATGGACTGGGTAACTGTGAAGTCAGCTGACGCACTCGCGTTGCCCGACTCGAAGGAATCAGGGATGACAATCGAACTGATGGCGGCGCCACGAAGTGCGGACGAGACGGCGGTGATCGCCGAGCCCGTGCCAGACGGGGCCGCGGCACCCGGCGTAGGTGTCCACCTGCCGGTATTGCTTGTGGGCCTGCGCTGGCTGTTCGACACCGAGCAGCCGGCGGGCGCGGTCCAATGCCCCGCCGGGGACAGCCTGCCGTCGGTGGGCGGACGCGCTTTCCGGTTCATTCCCGCCGACCGCGACGGCCGGGCTGCGCTGGGCATCGCGGTGACCACCGGCATTGCCGGTGACGCGATCGGCGGCCATGAAGCTGCCGATTTCATCGATCTGCTCGAGGGCATGGGCGAAGAGGTGCTCGCCATCAATTCCGTCGCGGCGGGTGCGTTCTACTTGCTGACCTTGGCACGACCCGCGCATCCGACCTTGCGGAGCGCCGTCGTTCGCTACCGCGCTCAGCACCGCGCCGACTCAACCGCCTCACCGTTCGGACCGGCGCACCATTCTGCTGACGCCGGCCGCGTGAGTGCATCGGACCTGCAGCGGCAGTTGGCCACCGCGGCCGCCGCGCAGGCCAGCGAGCCACTGCCCAGCGATGTCGGCGGCGTGCAGTGGATGGACCGCTTCGGTTTCCCGACGACCTCCACTGTCGCCGGCACCGAGCTGTCTCTGGCCATGCAGGTCTAGAGACGAGCCGGTCGCTGTCAGCCCCGCGGCAGCCGGACCACCTGAACAAAGAAATCGTCGATCTGGCGTACCGCACTCAAGAACTGCTCGAGATCGACCGGCTTGGTCACGTAGGCGTTCGCATGCAGCTTGTAGCTGCGCAAGATGTCTTCCTGCGCCGACGATGTGGTGAGCACGACGATGGGAATGTCGCACAGTTCGATATCCGACTTGACCTTCTCGAGCAACTGCCGCCCGTCGTACTTGGGCAGATTCAAGTCGAGCAGGATCAGGTCCGGCCGGGGCGCACCCTCGTGGGCACCGCGTCGATAGAGAAAGTCCAGGCCTTCCTCGCCGTCGTGGGCGACATGCAGAACATTCTTGATCTTGTTGTCCGCAAAGGCTTCCCGGGTGATCAACTGGTCGCCCGGATCGTCCTCGATCAACAGAATGTCGATCGGCCTGCTGTCGCGCGGCACGGTCACGTGTACACCTTCCCCACCTATACGTAGATGACGTTCGATCCATGGTCCGGCCGCGCCGGGAATGTGAGTACACGGCGGGTTCGGCGTTCCATCTAACGGCGCCAACCGGCAGTCACCTGCCATTGGCACACATCCCCGACCACAATCAGTTTACATTGTAAACAGGGGAGCTGCCCGCGGGGCTCCGGTCAGCCGCCGGCTCAGGACCGCGGCAAATTCGATTCGAGCCGATCCAACAGCGCTTCGAGCGCTTCTTCGAACTCGGCGTCGCCATAGTCCTCCGACAACAAGGGTTGCAGTCGCTGCAGCTGCGGATAGTCCGAAAGTTTGGCCTTCGGGCGGTCGGCTTCTTCGAGGATCGCCTCGGCGGGACTCAGCTGTGCGCCGCGGGCCGACACCTCCAGCAGGAGCTGCCCGACCAGGAATGTGGTGTACGCCCGATATGCCGCGACTGCGGCGGCATCGTCGAACCCATACGACAGCAGGGTATCGAGGAAGCTCTCCATCCAGCGCATGCTGCGCAGCGGCGGGCGCACCCACGGTGCCTCCGGCGCCTGCGTGGCCACCAGCGGGAAGAGTTCGGGATGCTGCAGCGCGATCTGACGCACGCCGTGCGCAAGCCGGATCAGATAGTCCTGCCAGCCGTCTTCCTGCCGGCGGGCCGCCAACTGCTCGGCGTACAAGCGGTCGACGACGTGGTCGACCACGCCGGTCAGCAGGTCTCCCCTACCGTGTACATAGCGGTACAGGGCCATCGCCTCCACACCGCACGCCGCGCCCAACCGGCGCATCGTGAGCTTCTCCAGCCCATGCTGGTCGATGAACTCGATCGCGGTGTCCAGGATGAGCTCGCGGGACAATGACGCGGCGTGGCCATCGCGCGTGCCGTCGGCGGGCACGGCATCGGAGCCGCCCGCCGCTGGGGAGACTCCAGAGTCATTGGCTCCCGACAACGTGCCTCCCAGTACTGGACGATTCCGGGCCCAACGCTAGTCGCTGCAGGCACCGGAATGACGGAGCGTCACCGCGCGGCAGCGTGCTCGGCTTCAGGAGACGGTACGGAACACCGTCAGGGCACGGCCTTCCACCATGACGGTGGCCTCCGCGTCCAGCGGTGTGGCCTCGGCCTCCACGGTGGCCAGACCGCTGGCGGTGTCGAGCACCAGTTGCCATTTCGCACCGAATTGTTGTGGCGGCAGCGTGAATTCGATGGCGTCGTGGTGCGCGTTGAAACACAGGACGAACGAGTCGTCGACGACCCGCTGCCCACGCTCATCCAGGTCCGGTATGCCGTGTCCGTTGAGGTAGACCGCGACGGACTTGCCGAAGGCGGCGTTCCAATCATCGTCGGTCATCTCCGAACCGCTCGGCGTGAAGAAGGCGACGTCCGGAACGTCCTGCGCGCCCCGGGCGCGCACCGGCCGGCCGTTGAAGAAGCGTCGGCGCCGAAAAACCGGGTGCGCGGTGCGGATTGCGGCGATGCCGCCGAGGAACGCGGTCAACTCGGTGTCGGCGGATTCCCAATCGATCCAGGTGATTTCGTTGTCCTGGCAGTAGCCGTTGTTGTTTCCCCCTTGTGTGCGCCCCAGTTCGTCGCCGTGCGAAATCATGGGCACGCCCTGGCTCAGCAAGGTGGTGGCCAGAAAATTGCGCTGCTGGCGTCGACGCAGCGCCTCGATGTCGGGATCGTCGGTCGGACCTTCCACACCGCAGTTCCAGGACCGGTTGTTCGATTCGCCGTCGGAGTTGTTGTCACCGTTGGCCTCGTTGTGTTTCTCGTTGTAGGACACCAGGTCCCGCAGCGTGAATCCGTCATGGGCGGTCACGAAATTGATCGAGGCGACCGGCCGGCGCGAGGTGTGCTCGTAGAGGTCCGCCGATCCGGTGAGCCGTGACGCGAACTCGCCGAGCGTGGATTCCTCACCGCGCCAGAAGTCACGCACGGCATCGCGGTACTTACCGTTCCATTCCGTCCACTGCGGCGGGAAGTTTCCGACCTGGTAACCACCGGGCCCGACATCCCACGGCTCGGCGATCAGCTTGACCTGGCTGATGACCGGATCCTGCTGGACCATCTCGAAGAACGTCGAGAGCCGGTCCACGTCGTAGAACTCGCGCGCCAGCGTCGACGCCAGATCGAAACGGAAACCGTCGACATGCATCTCGGTCACCCAGTACCGCAACGAATCCATGATGAGCTGCAGCGCATGCGGGTGACCGGCATTGAGACTGTTGCCCGTGCCGGTGTAGTCCATGTAGAACTTCTGGTCCCCATCGACCAGCCGGTAGTAGGCGGCGTTGTCGATGCCCCGGAACGACAGCGTCGGGCCCAGATGGTTGCCTTCCGCGGTGTGGTTGTAGACCACATCGAGGATCACCTCGATGTCGGCCTGGTGGAGGTCGCGCACCATGGCCTTGAACTCTTGAACCTGGCCCCCGGGCGTCACCCCTGACGTGTATTTGGGGTCCGGCGCGAAGAACCCGATGGTGTTGTACCCCCAGTAATTCGACAGCCCTTTGTCGATCAGCACGGAGTCGTTGGCGAAGTGGTGCACCGGCATCAACTCGACGGCCGTGACACCGAAGCTCTTCAGATGGTCGATGATCGCCGGATGCGCGACGCCCGCGTAGGTGCCGCGATCACGCTCGGGAACGTCGGGGTGAAGCTGCGTCAGCCCCTTCACGTGGGTTTCGTAGATCACCGAATCGGCGTACGCACGCTGCGGCGGCCGGTCGTTGCCCCAGTCGAAGTACGGGTTGATCACCACTGACTTGGGCATGCGGGCGGCCGAATCATCGTCATTGCGACTGTCTTCGTCACCGAAGTTGTACCCGAAGAGACTTTGGTCCCAACGGAATTCGCCGTCGATCGCCTTGGCGTAGGGATCGATCAACAGCTTGTTCGGGTTGCAGCGCTGTCCCGCCGCAGGATCGTACGGCCCGTGGACGCGATAGCCGTAGTGCTGTCCGGGCACGACATCGGGGAGGAATCCGTGCCAGATGAAGCCGTCGACTTCCGGCAGCACCACCCGCGTTTCGGTGCCGTCGTCGGCGAACAGGCAGAGCTCGACCCGCTCTGCGGCCTCACTGAAGACGGCGAAGTTCGTTCCGACACCGTCATACGTCGCTCCGAGCGGGTACGCCTTGCCCGGCCATACCTCGGTGCGGCGGTTGTCCTCCGAGTCGGCGGACGTTGTCATGTGCTCTCCTCGAGCGCCAGTACTGGGGTGGGAGGAATAGCCCGCATCAGCGCCATCCAATCATCGCGACGGTCGGAATGCACGGTTGGTTTGGCCGGGTGTCGGCATGGGTACCTGAAAGCCGCCGGTGTTGACGAAGACGTCAACACCCCGAGCGAGGAGCGCAGCACATGATCATCTTGGGCATTATCTTGCTAATCCTGGGCTACGCCCTGGCAGTACCGATTCTGGAGACCATCGGTGCAATCCTGGTCGTGATCGGTGCGGTCCTGTGGATCCTGGGCGCCGTCGGGCGGCCGGTCGCAGGACGCAAGGTGTGGTTCTAGCCGGCGCGGTAACCGTTCCTGCGCACCGCGGGCCCTGTGGTCACGAGCGCCCGGCCGTGCGGTGACCGCGAACCACCCGACGAGGCGAACCAGGTAGAGAAGACGGGTGAGGCCGGTCAGCCGGCGCACCACGACATGGTGGCGCAGCCGCACGGCACAGATGAGGAACCGATCGCCGCGGCAGAAGCTGTCGCCGCGGAGATGAAAACCGATGCGCGTCCCCATGGCGAATTGGGGCGGCGGTTCGATCGGCACTCACCCTTCTTCGTCGGGATGACGGCGGCCGCAGGCGTTGCCGTGACGTACGGCGCCGTGCACATGCTGGTCGCCGCGCAGTCGGTGCTGGTGCTGATCGGAGTGGCGTTCTTCCTGGCGCTGGGGTTGGAACCCGCCGTCTCGTGGTTCGTCAACCACCATCTGCCGCGTTGGCTCGCCACCACAGCCGTTTTCATCATCTTTCTTGCGCTGATGGCCGCCTTCGTGGCAGCGGCGATTCCGCCGCTGTCGCAGCAAGCCACCCAGCTTATCCATCAGGCGCCGCACTACATTCAGCAAGCGCAGAGCCACTCGTCCACGATCGGAAAACTCAACGACCGCTTCCATATTCAGCAGCGGATCACCGACACGATGAACGGTTCGGGCGGGTCGATACTCAACGAGATCGTCACTGCCAGTTCGGCGGTGTTCGCCGCGCTGGCCGATGTGCTCATCGTCATCGTGCTCACCGTGTACTTCCTGATCGACTTCCCGCGCATCCGCGCCACCCTGTATCGCCTTGTCCCGCAGACCCGTCGGCCGCGCGCGATTCTCATCGGCGACGATGTCTTCGCCAAGGTCGGCGCCTACGTCCTGGGCAACGTGGCGATATCGGCGATCGCCGCAGTCGCCACCGCGGTGTGGCTGAGCGCGTTCGACGTGCCCTATCCGCTACTGCTCGGCATCTTCGTCGGACTGTTCGATCTGGTGCCGGTCGTCGGCTCCACCATCGCCGGAGTCGTGGTGGCGGCGGTGGCCCTGACGGTCTCGCTACCCGTATGTGTTTCCACCGCAGTCTTTTTCATCGTATTCAGAGCTCTCGAGGACTATCTGCTTGTCCCCCGCATCATCGGACACGCGGTCAAGGTGCCCGCGTTGGTCACCGTCGTGGCGGTTCTCATCGGCGGCGCTCTGCTCGGCATCGTCGGGGCATTGGTGGCCATTCCGGTCGCAGCTGCCGTGCAGCTGATCACCCGCGAGGTGCTGTTTCCGCGGCTCGATGGCACCTGAGCACCAGCTGCCCCTCACACCGAACAGCCAATGTCCGGCAGGTCACAACAACACGGTGTTTCGAGTCGAGGCAGATCGGAAATCCTGCAACCAGGGCGCGGCACAGCGATACCGCTCCTGAGGAATCCATCCATGACTACCGGAAGGGCAGACATGAGCGAGAAGCAGAACACCGGACCCGAAGAAGCCGTGCGTGGCGTCGTGGAAGGTGTGAAGGGTAAGGCCAAGGAAGTCATCGGCACCGTGACGGGCCGCGACGACGTCGTGCGTGAGGGCCAGGCCCAGCAGGACAAGGCCGATGCGCAGCGCGACGCCGCGAAGAAGGAAGCCGAGGCGGACGCCGCGCGGGCGGGCGCCAAGAGCGCCGAGCAGCGACAGGAAGCTGAGCAGCGCCGCTGACTCACAGATCGGCCCAGCCGGGGTTTGCCCCGGCTGGGCCGATTGCTGTGCGCAGCCCGTCGCCGGCCCCGGCATCACACCGAATGGAATGCGCGTTCGGACTTCGGTAGCCCGCTGCCACCTTCGGCACCCGCGACCACTTGGGCCAGGATCGACAACGCGATGTGGGGCCCGGCGCGACCGCCGAGATCCAGCCCGATCGGCGCCTGCAGACGGTGTAGGTCATGGGCGAGAAGTCCCCGCGCCGACAGCTCACTTCGAGTGTTCGCCGAGCGAGCGCTCGAGCCGAGAGCGCCGACGAACGACGGCTGCAGACCGCCGGTCCATCGCCGCGAATCAAGGGCCTCGAGTAGCAGCGGCACGGTGAAGCGATCATCATGGGTCAGATCGACGATTGCCGTCTTCGCGTCGATGCGTCCCGCTTCCCGTTCGCGCCGCAGATAGCGATCGGGCCGATCAATGACGAGTTCCAGCGGGCCCGAGAACCGGTCGGGACGCAGGAATGCCGACCGTGGATCACAAACCACCACCGCGAATCCCATACGGGCGGCCAGCGCCGCGAGCTCGACGGCGATCTCGCTGGTGCCGAAAATCACCATGCGGGGCGGTGCTTCGTAACGCGTGCAGAACTCGGGCGCATCACCGGCCTGGGCCAACGAAATGTGCCCGGTTTGCAAGTTCAAGAACGTGGCTGCCGGCTGACCGGCTTCCAGTGCCGAGAGCAGGGCCGGCAGTTCCGGAAAGTGCCGCGGTGTCACCGGATGCATGGCCACCCGCACCGCGCCACCGCAGGGCCCGCGCGGCGCAAACGGGTCACCGCTCAGCCGGTCTGCTTCGTATTCGACGGTCCGGCAACCGATTCCCTCCACGAAACCGGCAGCTTCTGCGAAGATTCGCTGGGCCCGCTCGAACAGGTCCGCCTCGATGCAGCCCGATGACACGCTGCCGGCCATCGCCGCGTTCCGGTCGAAGGCCATCATCGACCCGAGTGGGTACGGCGATCGGTCGTAGGTGTCGAGGACCGTGACCGCGAGAACCGGCTCACCGTGCTGGTATCGCCGCGCAATCCATTGCAGCACAGCCTTATTCTTCATCGATGTCCTCCCCGCTCGCCAGATCGGAGCATTCGACCTGGAGCAGATCGGGATGTGCCGTCAGGAATGGGCCGGCGCCGGTGTCACCAGAGACGTTCTGCAGCAGGTCATCGAGCCGATGACCATCGGCGGCGGTCACTTTCGGCTTTCCGTAGCGCTGCCCGCTGCCTGCCGCCAGGACTATGCCAAGGGTCGTGGTGCTCATGGTGGTACTCGGTGAGGCATGTTACTCAGACGATGTCGCAACGCGCCCGGCCTCCGGCCTCATCGCCAGGTCGACGCGTAGGTCGAGCCCCAGGTGCCGGCCATCTGATGACACAGGAGGCGGACGGTGCGATGCTCTTACCGCCTCAAGTGACAGCGAGCGCGCGACGACGCGCAAAGGCAGGGTGAGAGTGACAGGCGATGGAGCAATCGGTCGGCCGGTGAGCCGGGTCGAGGGACGCGACAAGGTGACCGGCGGCGCGCGCTACACGGCCGATACCGCAGTGCCTGGCGTGCAGTACGCGGTGCTGGTGCAGTCCACCGTGTCGCACGGTCGCATCATCGCCGACTCCTTGGCGGCCGCCGCGACGCGAGCCCAATCCGCACCGGGAGTGACCTGGGTCCTCACGCCCTTGAATTGCCCTACTCTGCAGCATCTTCCAGTCGATCTGACGTGGGATCTGCCGCTGGAACGGCGGCCACCGCTGTCGGATCTGACGGTCCAACACAGAGGCCAGCACGTGGCTCTGGTGGTCGCCGACACCCTGGAGAACGCGCAGTTCGCCGCGTCGTTGATAGACGTGAGCTACGAGGAACTGCCCGCGCTCCTGACGGCGCACGATGTGCTCGCGGCACGAGACCTGCCGGCCAGCGATGACGGGGTCGTGCGCAGCGGCACCTACCGACCCGATCATTTCGTCAAACTCGAGGACGAGAAGCTCCAGGACCACCGCGGCCCGGCCGATGAGCCGGCCGACGGCATCAAGATCGCTTCGCGCTACACCACGCCCGAGAATGCCCACTACGCCATCGAGCTGGCCGCCACGATCGCGAGCTGGGACGGTGATCTGCTGACGGTGCACGACACGACGCGGTGGATCGCCGGCGAACGGCTCGCTCTGGCAGCCTATTTGGGCATCCCAGTCGACAACGTGCGGATCATCGCCCCGCTGGTCGGTGGAGCGTTCGGTTCCAAGAGTTTCTTGTGGATGCATGTCGTGCTGTGCGCGTTGGCTGCGCGAGTGACCGGACAACCGGTCAAGATGGTCCTCAGCCGCGCCCAGATGTTCACCTCGACCGGACACCGTCCGCCAACCGAGCAGCAGGTGCGGCTGGTCGGCGATGCTCACACCCGACTGACCAGCATCGAGCACCACACGCTCACCGAGACGTCGACAATCGCGCACTTCTGCGAACCGGCCGGCATCAGCACACGGTTCCTCTACCGATCACCCCGAATGGTCGTCTCGCACACGGTCGCTCGGGTACATTCCCCCACTCCATGTTTCATGCGCGGCCCCGGCGAAGCACCTGGACTGTTCGCTCTGGAGGTCGCCATGGACGAGCTGGCCCACGAGCTCGACGTCGACCCGCTGCAGCTGCGCATCACCAACTATGCCGGGGACGATCAAGCCAGCGGACGCCCGTGGTCCGACGAGAATCTGCTGCGGTGTTACCGGGAGGGAGCCTATCGTTTCGGTTGGTCGCACCGACCGTCCGAACCACGGTCGCAGCGCCGCGACGATGTGCTCGTCGGCTGGGGTATGGCGACCGCGACTTATCCGGGGCGCCGCATGCCCGCCGGCTGTCATGTGCGGACCACGCGCGACGGAATTGTCGAATTCTCCTCAGCCACACACGAAGTCGGGACCGGGGTGCGGACCGTCATGACGCAGATCGCCGCGGATTCCGCGGGATTGCTGCTGCCGCAGGTGGCCTTCTTCTCGGGTGATTCCGCCTTCCCGAGCGCCCCGTACAGCGGAGCATCACAAACCACCGCGGCCGTCGGCTCGGCGGTCTACGAGGCCGGTCGGGAATGGAAACGCCGGCTGCTCGAACTTCTCGTCGCCGACGAGCATGCGCCATACGCCGGATGCGACCCGCACACGCTGGATATCCGCGACGGCGAGGTCATCAGCACCGATCCGGAGCTCCCGGTCACCGCGGTCATCCCACTGCTTGCGGCATCCGACAATGCATTTCACGAGCGACTCACCTTCACCAGCACCAGCGACGGGGCGCCGGAAGGCGGCCCCGTGTCGCAATCGTTCGGCGCCCACTTCTGCGAGGTGGAAGTAGATGAGAGCATCGGGCGAGCCACCGTCACCCGGTGGGTCGCGGTCATGGACTGCGGACGCGTCATCAACCCGAAGCTGGCGCGCAGCCAGATCATCGGCGGCATCACCTTCGGTCTCGGCATGGCGCTACTGGAACAGGTGCCCTACGACCCCGGTACTGGCCACGCCCTCGGCGAGTACTACGTGCCCACTCACGCCGACATCCCGAGGTTCGACATCGCCTTCATCGACAGCGCCGACGACCACCTGAACGCGTTCGGTGCCCGCGGCATCGGCGAAATCGGAGTGTGCGGCGTGGCCGCCGCGATCGCCAATGCCATCTTCCACGCCACCGGTCGCCGGGTACGCGACCTGCCGATCACCATCGAGAATCTGTTGCCCGCGTTCGGCGCAGCGTCCCAGAGGCAAAATCCATATGAGTGACCACACCATCGAGCTGATCATCAACGGCACCGCCGTCACGGTGGTGGCCGACGTCCGCACCACGCTGCTGGACCTGCTGCGTGAACGCCTGCAACTCACCGGTACGAAGAAAGGCTGCGACCACGGACTGTGCGGCGCCTGCACGGTTTCGGTCGATGATGCGCGGGTCCTGAGCTGCCTCACCCTGGCCGTGACGATCGAGGGCGCCACCGTCGTGACCATCGAAGGCATCGCCCAAGACAGCCGGCTGCACCCGTTGCAAGAAGCGTTCATCGAACACGACGGATTCCAATGCGGTTACTGCACGCCCGGCCAGATATGTTCGGCACGAGCGATGCTCGCAGAACACGCGCGCGGGGATCTGTCCGCCGCAACTTTCGACGGCCCGCTCACCGACGTCGCAAACGGACCGGAGACCTTGTCCACCAATGAAATCCGCGAGCGCATGGCAGGCAACATCTGCCGTTGCGGCGCCTACCCGAACATCGTCGACGCGATCGCGTCCTGTCTGCCCGAGCACCGCCCATGAAGACCTTCGACTTCCACCGCGCCCGCGATGTCGATGACGCCCTCGATCTTGCCGCCCGCACCGGTGCCACCTACTACGCGGGCGGCACAAACCTGCTCGACCTGATGAAGCTCGGCGTCGCGGCGCCGACGGCTGTGGTCGACGTCAGCCGGCTCGGCCTGGATCAGATCACTGCAACCGATGACGGCGGCATCATGATCGGTTCCGGCGTCACCAACAGCGCGATCGCCAACCACGATCTGGTCCGGACACAGTATCCCGTGCTGTCGCAGGCGATCTTGTCCGGAGCGACGACCCAGCTCCGGAACATGGCCACCGCCGGCGGCAACCTGCTGCAACGGACTCGTTGTCCGTACTTCATGGACCCCGAGTTCCCGGCGTGCAACAAACGCCGTCCCGGTTCCGGCTGCGGTGCGCTGCAAGGTTTCAACCGTGAGCACGCACTGTTCGGGACCAGTCAGTCCTGCGTTGCGGTGCACCCGTCCGACATGGCGGTGGCGCTGTCGATGCTCGATGCCGTGGTGCACGTCCGGGCGACCACCGGTTCGCGCAGCATCTCGCTGTCCGATTTCTTCCGGCTTCCCGGGGACGAACCCGACCGCGACAACACCCTGCTACCCGGCGAACTGATCGTCGGTATCCACCTGCCGCCGTCGGAATACGCCCGTCGCAGTTGGTATCTCAAGGTCCGTGACCGGCACAGCTACGCCTTCGCCCTGGTGTCCGTTGCAGTTGGACTGACACTCGACGACGGTATCGTCACTTCAGCGGCCATCTCACTCGGCGGCGTCGCCGCCAAACCGTGGCGCGTACCCGCAGCCGAATCCGCGTTGATCGGTAATGCCCCCGACGACAAGGCTTTTCGAGATGCCGCAGAGATCGCGCTGCGCGACGCTGCTGCGCTGGGCCAGAACCAGTTCAAGATCGACCTCGGGAAGCACAGCGTCCTGCGGGCACTGCACAAGGCCAGTACGCGGTGACGCCGTCCGACGTCACTCGACAAGCTTGCTCAAGCAGTACACCCGCTTCGGGGACGTGAAGACCATCGCCTTCGCCGCAGTGGCGCAGGCCGATTCATCGGTGCTGTCATCGACGCGCTGGGCCACCTTGAACACCCCCGTGTGCGAGTTGGCGATCGCCGGAGCCTGTGCGCATTCGATGTTCCTGACGCTCTTGCCGGTGAGATCCAGCGCGTAGCAGTCACCCTCATGCAGGTTCAGGGCGAAGCACAGGCTCGCAGCCTTGGGATCGTCCTGATTGCTGGTGGCGTAGAAGTACGGGCCCTCCGACGGCGCCTTGCCGTCCGGGCACAGTCCCTTCGAGGTCTCGCCCGCCAATTCGTAGACGGCGTCGGAGGATTCGCAGCTGGTCGAGGTGAAATCGAACTTCTCGTAGTCCGAGGTCGTGACGCACTGCCCCGATTTGAGGTGGGAACCGAAGACCGTCGTGGTCTGTAGTCCCTTGCGGGCCATGTTGCCGATGCCGCCGAGTACGACCAGCACCACCACCGCGCCCACGATCCACATCCACGGCTTGATGCCTGACTTGCGCGGCGGCGGCGCATATCCAGGGAACGGGTTCGGGGCACCGTAGTTGGCCTGCGGCTGGCCGGCCCAGGGTTGCGGATTCGGCGGCGGCCAACCCGGCTGGGGTTGCCACGCCTGCTGCCCCGGCGCGGGCGGGATCGGTTGGCCCGGTGGGTTTCCCGGCGGTCCGTGCGGCGTCGGCGTCGGGTCCCATGGGCCTTGCTGCGGTGGCGGTTGCGTCATGGGCTGGTCAGTTCGGGGCCGACGTGCACAAGATGCCGTGCGCAGCTTTCGCCAGCGCGCCGGTGGGACCCGCGTCGGCGCCGTACTGCCCGGCCAGCGCGCCGACGACGTCGGGCCGCGACTGGCCACTGAACGCCATCTGACACGCCTGCAGACCGGCCTGCATGATCGCGTCGTCATCGCCCGGGAAGCCCGCGTTGCGGGCCTGGTTGATGAACCGCTGCTGTTCCGGCGTGAACGGCATCGGCCACGCCGACGCAGGTCCAGCGGCGGCGACGGACAACGCGGAGACTGCGGCAACCACGCCGGCAGTCAGACGGATCTTCATCGACATCTCTCCCCCAAAGTGTCTGGACCCGCGGGGTCGCGGGACCTCAACACGACTCAGCCTAATCGCCCCAGACCGGTTCACGAGACCGATCTTCTGAGGGGCGTCCTCGCACCCGCCTGCGCAGTCACGATCTATCAGCCGAGGCCTTGTTCCGCAATGTCATACACGATGAGCGCGGATGAGAACTGCACGCTGGCGGTTGGATCGGCCAGGTCCACTGCACACAGCGACTCGATGCGCCGTAAGCGCTGGGCAACCGTATTGGGATGAATCAACAGTTTTTCTGCGGTCGCGGTGCGGTCCAGTTTGCAGGCGAAGTGGGTTCGCAGCGTGGCAACGAGGTCGGTGCGGTGTTTGGCGTCGTAGTCGACGATCGGCGCCAGCGTCCGGTTGGCGAAAGCTGTCAGCTTGGCCGGGTCATTGAGCTGCAGGAGCAATCCGACGATGCCGAGATCGTCAAGGCTCACAACGGAATCGGTGCGACCCGAACGCACGGAGATCTCGAGCGCACTCCTGGCGATCCGGTAGGCGTCGCCGTAATCGGATCCGTAAACGGGCGACACCGCGACTGTCGCGGAAATGTTCGGCGCGATCCTGGACAACTCCCGCTGAATGATGACACCCGGGGACTCGTCGCCCTCACGTGGCCAGAGAGCGACCAGCGTTCCGCCATGCATCGCCACCAGCGGACGCGGCTGACGCCCCGATGCCAGCTCGGTGACAGCGGAGAGCGCACGTTGCCACGCCCGGCGGGTGGCCGACTCGCTGGGGCCGGCGAGGGTGGCGACGACGGCGACGTGGGCGACGGACAGATCGTGGCCCGAGCGTCGCGCACGTTCCCGAATCTGGTCCGACGGCTGACCGCTGCCGGTCAGCACATCGGTCAGCAGTTCGCCACGCACCCGTCGTTCGACCTCGGCGGCGGTCTGCATCCGCAGCAACTCCACCGAGATGACGATGGAGGCGTGCTCTACCGCCCGAATCTGTAGGGGGTCAAGTGAATCGGGGACTCCGGGGAACCAGATGCGGGCTGCGACCTCGCTGCCCAGACGCACCCGTGCGACGAGCCAGCCAGTCGAAGCACCCTGATCGTCGACGGCCTCGCCGACCGTCGACGAGTCTGCTGCGGACTCGGCATCCGTCGTCGCGGTCCGGACTGCGACGGCCGGGTAATCGATGCCGTCGGCTGAGCGCGCGAGCTCGATCTGGCGGGCGTCGTCGATGAGCACGGGCCGGCCGATCAGGTCGCTCAACGCCGCGGCAATCCCGCTGACGCCTCCCGAGCGCAAGGTCACTGCGAGCAACCGTTCGTGGATCTGTTCCGAACGCGCGAGCGCATCGCGTTGCTCCCGTAGCGATTTGGTCAGAGTGCGCAATTCATCGAGCCGGCGCGCCGAAGTCACCGCGATGGCGGCATGGTTGGCGAGCAAGGTCAGCCGCTCGATCTCGTAGCGGGTGAAGGTGTGCACCGAGGCGTAGTAGCCGTTGAGTGTTCCCAGCACCTCGGTGCCGGCAATGAGCGGTACGGCGACGATCGCCCGATAGCCCTGCTCTTGTGCCACACCGGCCCAGAGGGCGAATCGGGGTTCAATCCGCACGTCGCGGATAGCCACCGGTTCTCCACTGTGGAAAGCGCGACTCGACGGCGAGGTGCTGTCCAGCCGGATGGGGCGGTCGGAGTTCACCCGTCCGACGTACTCATCCGACAATCCGCTCCAGCCCCGCACGAGCAGTTGCTCGCCGGTGTCGTCGGGGATGAGCACGCCGCAGAAGTCGAAGCCCAGCAGCGTCCGCGCGGTGTCGGCGACCAGGCAGAGCACCTCGGCCAGATCGGTCTCAGCACCGGCAAGGGCACTGAGGGTGCGCAACGCTGCCAGCCACGTGACCAGTTCCGCCCCCGGCCGTTCGCGGCCCGTCGACGTCGTCATCCGATCAGTGTGCATCACGAGGAGATGTAGCCACACACATATTCAGCCGAATAATATGTCTTGCACGACATTGAACGCAGTTGGCGTTGTGATGAGACTCATTGGCATGACCCAAGTCTCACCGGCCCCCACCGTGGTCACGGATGCGCCCCTCACCCCTGTCCGCCACATCCTCAGCCCCGCCACCGGCGCAGTGATCGCCACCGTCCCGGAGCAGGGGGCGCGTGAGGTCGATGCCGCGGTGGCCAAGGCCCGCGCGGCGTTCGAGGACGGGCCGTGGCCGACCATGGTCCGGAGCGAGCGCGCCAAGCTGCTGCTGCGCATCGCCGACGTCATCGAATCCGCCGCCGAGAAGCTCTACACCCTCGAGGCCCAGAACAACGGGCGGCCGATCACCGAAACCCGGGCCCAGCTGTCTCGCGTGCCGGAATGGTTCCGGTACAACGCCGGGCTGCTGGCCGCGCAACGCCAAGCCGTGCTGCCGGGCGACGGGCCCTACCTCACCTATC
The DNA here is from genome assembly GCF_045310825.1 of Mycobacterium sp. SMC-21. Lineage (NCBI taxonomy): Bacteria > Bacillati > Actinomycetota > Actinomycetes > Mycobacteriales > Mycobacteriaceae > Mycobacterium > Mycobacterium sp. SMC-21. Next base: position 162,399 of record NZ_JBJIAO010000011.1, read on the forward strand.
AGCAGCGGCTACCGCTCGGCGTGTGCGGCATCATCACGCCGTTCAACCATCCGATGCTCATTCTGGCGCGGAGCCTGTCGGCCGCCCTCGCCAATGGAAACACCGTGGTGGTCAAGCCATCTGAGCTGACACCGCTGACGACGCTGGCCCTCGCCGAGATCGTCACCGACGCCGGGCTACCCGACGGCGTGCTCAATGTGATCACGGGCGCGCGCGAGGCGGGCGAGCGTCTCACCGGCCATCCCGACATCGCCAAGATCACTCTCACCGGCGGCACCGAGGCCGGGCGATCAGCAGCCGTCGCGACGGCGTCACGCTTCGCGCGAATCACCGCCGAGCTGGGCGGCAAGACGCCGGTGCTGCTGTTCGACGACGTCGACCCGCAGATCGCCGCCGAGGGTGCAGCCTTCAGCGCGTTCGTCGCGGCCGGCCAGTCGTGTGTCGCAGGGTCGCGATTCCTGGTGCAACGGGGCATCTACGACGAGTTCGTCGCCGCCCTCACTGCGCGCGCCCGGGCCATTCGCGTCGGAGACCCCGCCCTGCCGGACACCCAGATGGGACCGCTCATCAGCGACCGGCAGCGCGACAAGGTCACGGCGCTGATCCGGACCGGCCTCGACCAGGGCGCGACCCTCGCCGCCGGTGGCCAAATACCCTCCCTGCCAAGCCCTTTCGACGGCGGCTTCTACCTCGAACCCACCGTGTTGTCCGACGCCACCATGGACATGACGGTCGCCCGGGAAGAAATCTTCGGGCCGGTCGCCGTGGTCATCCCGTTCGACGGCGAGCACGACGGCGTGCAGATGGCCAACGACAACCCGTACGGCCTCGGTGCCGGAGTGTGGACCACCGATGTGAGCCGCGCCCACCGCGTGGCGGCGCGCATCAACGCGGGCATGGTCTGGGTCAACGACCACCACCGCCTGGAACCGTCCCTCCCCTGGGGCGGCATCAAGGAATCCGGTTCCGGAAAAGACGCCGGCACAGAGTCGTTCGACGACTTCTCCTGGGTCAAGACGATCGTGGTGCGCACCGCTGCCGAGCCCGTCGACTGGTACGGCGGGCAGCCCCAGCGCCGCCTCAACTGACCCACTTCCGACGGCCCGAAAGGCACACCCATGTCCGCAGCACGCTGGCATCACGACATCACCCGAACGCAATGGCTGGTCCTGGCGGGCACCACGCTGGGCTGGGGCCTGGATGGCTTCGCCGGTAGCCTCTATGTCCTCGTCCTCGGCCCCGCCATGAACGAGCTGCTCCCGAACAGCGGCATCGATACCGATGCCGCGGCCATCGGGTTCTACGGCGGCCTGACCGTCGCGCTCTTCCTCATCGGATGGGCGACCGGCGGAATACTTTTCGGCATACTCGCCGACTATTTCGGCCGTACCCGGGTGTTGTCGGCGGGCATCCTCACCTACGCGGCGTTCAGCGCGCTCGCCTTCTTCGCCGACACGTGGTGGCAGCTGGGCGTCCTGCGATTCATCGCAGGCCTCGGATCAGGTGTCGAGGCACCGGTGGGTGCCGCTCTGATCGCCGAGACCTGGCGCAACCGATTCCGGGCCCGCGCCGGCGGCGTGATGATGGCCGGATACGCCGGTGGCTTCTTCATGGCGGCCGCCGCCTATGCACTGCTGGGTGACCACGGCTGGCGCGCCATGATGCTGCTCGCCGGCATCCCGGCCCTGGTGGTGTGGTTCATCCGCCGCTACGTACCCGAGCCACCCGAGATCGGCGCCCACTTGCAAGCACGTCGGGAGCGGAAAGCACTGGGCCACAATCACGTCCACGATCGATTCGTGCTGCGACGCCTGTTCAGCCCGCCACTACTGCACCCCATGCTGGTCTGCACCGCACTGGCCACCGGAGCGCTGATCGCGTTCTGGAGCGTGTCGACGTGGTACCCGCAGATCATCCGGCAGGCGACCAAGGCCGAAGGCCTCCCTTCCGGCGTGGCCGATCACCGGGTCGCGGTGGCCGCGATGCTGTTCAACGCCGGCGGCATAATCGGCTACGCCGCATGGGGTTTCGTCGCCGACGCGATCGGACGCCGGAACGCCTTCGCGATCAGCTTCACGGTCTCGGCCGCCACCATCGCGTGGACGTTTCCGTTCGACCGCAGTCACACCGAGCTGCTCATCGCGATGCCGCTGCTGGGCTTCGGCTTGTTCGGCGCCCTGTCGGGCACCTTCATCTATGGTCCGGAACTCTTCCCGCCCAGTGTGCGTGCCACCGCGCTGGCCGTGTGCAACAGCGTCGGCCGTTACGTCACCGCGCTCGGGCCTCTCACGGCCGGGGTGATCGCCTCGTCGTGGTTCGACGGCAACCTCGGCGTCGCCACCGCCTCGGTGTCGGCGGTAGGCCTGATCGCCGTCATCGGCCTGGCCTTCGCCCGCGAAACCCGCGGGGAACCCATGCCCGTCGACCACCCCACCACCCACACCACCCGGCTCAGCGAAAAGAGCGCATCATGACCGAATACTCCACTGCTTCGGCGATCGTCGTCGGCGGATCCATCGGTGGCCTCACCACCGCACTGTTGCTGCGCGACTTGGGATTCCATGTCGACGTCTTCGAACGCACCCCCACTCCCCTCGACGGTCGCGGCAGCGGCATCGTCCTGCAGCCGGACACCGTGCGCTGGTTCACCGAACGCAGCCGGCAGCACATGGCCGATCTGCACACCGCCACCTCCTACGTGCAATACCTCGACCCCAATGGCGCCACCGTGCACCGGGAGCCCGCCCGCTGGACCTACACCTCGTGGGGCACCTTTTACCGGGCACTGCTCGCCGACTTCGGTACCGAGCACTACCACTACGGCGAATTCGCCTGTGGTTTCAGTCAGGACGAACACACCGCCACGGTGCGGTTCGTCAGCGGCAAGACTGCCAATGCCGACCTCGTCGTCTTCGCCGACGGCATCACCTCACCGGCTCGCGAGCATTTCGATCCCGGTGCCGCACTCACCTACTCCGGCTACGTGGGCTGGCGCGGAACCGTCCCCCTGTCCGAGCTGACAGCCTCCACTCGTGAGGTACTCGGCGACGCCATCACCTACACCGTGATCCCGAATTCGCACATCACGATGTACCCGATTCCGGGTGAACAGAGCCTCGACGAGGCCGACCGGTTGATGAACTACGTCTGGTACCGCAATGTGCCGGCGGGCCCAGAACTCAGCGAATTGCTCATCGACAAAAGAGGATTCAGCGGATCGGTATCGGTCCACCCAGGCCAGGTGCAGGACCGCTTCGTCGACGAACTGCGCACGGCGGCAGCGGCGCAACTCGCACCCGCAGTGGCCGAAGTGGTCGTCAAGACGCCGCAGCCCTACCTGCAGGTGCTGTCGGACGTGCGGTCCTCGCGGATGGCTCTGGGCCGGGCGGCGTTGATCGGCGATGCCGCGTGCGCCTCGCGGCCACATGCGGCCGCCGGAACCGCCAAGGCCGCCGCCGACGCCTGGGCGCTGGCCGATGCGCTGTCCACCTCGGCCGGAGACATCGTGGCAGCCCTGGCCAAATGGGAACCGGCGCAGCTACAGCTGAGCGACAGCCTGCTGCGCCGCGTGGTGGACATGGGCGAACGCTCGCAGTTCCGCAACAGCTGGACACCTGGAGACCCAGACCTGCGATTCGGCCTCTACGGCCCCGGACGCTAAAGCTCTTCACGACGAAAGGAATTCGAAAATGACCGACAACAACTATCTGACCGACCTACCGCTCGCCGGTGAGCTGGTGGCCACCGACTTCGAGAGCTGGCCGGGCTGGCTCAAGACCGAGTTCGCCGAGCACGCCTTCGACGGAAACGTCGGATCCCGCTTGCTGAGCGAGGACTCTCGGGTCCGGGTGTGGGAGATCCGGTTGGCGCCAGGTGAGCGCTGGCACGCCCACCGGCATGTGCTGGACTACTTCTGGACGGCGATCAACGCAGGCAGCAGCCGCCAGCACACCCATGACGGCACCGTCCGCGAAGTCTCCTATCAAGCCGGCGAGACCCGCCACTTCCATTTCGGGCCAGGCGAATTCCTGCTGCACGACATCGAGAACATCGGCGAAACCGAGCTGATTTTCACCACCGTCGAGCATCTCGACAGCGCCAACGACGCGTTGGAGATCGCGCGATGAGACCGCACATCGCCGACGGCGTCATCGACGTTCACGCCCATTGGTTGCCCCGTGCACTGTTCGCACTGCCGCCCGGCGCCCCGTACGGCCCGATGAATGACCGCGACGGCCAGCTGCATCTCGGTGACCTCCCGCTGTCGATCGCCACCGATGCCATGAGCGACGCGACCGCGATCACCGCCGACATGGACCGCGCCGGCGTCGCGCTACGCGTACTTTCCGCGCCTCCGTTCGCTTTTCCGCTCACCGCGGCCGGCGCCGAGTACGCCGGCGCATTCAACACCGCGCTGGCCGATGTCGTCGGAACATCCGACGGACGGCTCCTGGGGCTGGGCATCGTCGCCCTGGGCGAACCCGGAGACATCACCTCGCAGTTGACCGCGCTGCGTGACGCCGCAGGCATCGTCGGCGTCGCAATACCGCCGGTGGTCGACGGCGACTCACTGAATCGGGGCGCATTGCGGCACATCGTCTCCGAGGCCGCTCGTCTCGATCTCGCAGTGCTGGTGCATCCCATGCAGATCGGCCGGCCGGAGTGGAGCGACTACTATCTGGCCAACCTCATCGGCAACCCCGTCGAAACCGCCACTGCGGTCGCGAATCTCGTGCTGAGCGGTCTGAAGGACGAACTGCCCGAGTTACGCATTTGCTTCCTGCACGGCGGCGGCTGCGCACCCGGTCTGCTCGGCAGGTGGGACCACGGCTGGCGGGCCCGTGCCGATGTCCGCGCCGCAGGCAGCCGATTGCCGTCCGACGTCGTCGCCGATCTGTATTTCGACACCGTCACCCATGACGCCCCGCAACTCGAACTGCTCGGCAAGATCGCCGGCAAGGACAAGGTGGTCTGCGGCAGCGACTATCCCTTCGACATGGCCGAATCGGACCCGGTACGGTTCGCGGTCAAGTACGGGCCCGACGAGGACGCACTGACCCGAGCGGCCCGAAACTTCCTGGGAGTGAACTGATGTCGACACTCTTTACACCGCTCACCCTCCGAAGTGTCACCTTCGCGCACCGGGCCTGGATGTCGCCGATGATGCAGTTCTCCGGCGTCGCCGACGGACCGGAAGCCGGCACCCCGACCGACTGGCATTTACAGCATTTCGGTGCGCGAGTGGTCGGTGGCGTCGCCCTGGCGATGGTCGAGGCGACGTCTGTGGACCCCGTCGGCCGCAGCAGCGTCTATGACCTCGGATTGTGGGATGACCGCCAGATTCCGGCATTTCGGCGGTTGACGCACTTCATCACCGAGCAGGGTTCGGTGCCGGGCATCCAGATCGTGCATGGCGGCCGCAAGGCAGCCACCGGGCGGCCCTGGCCGGACCCCAGCCGGACTCCCGAATCCTGGACGACGCTGGGCCCCAGCGCCATTGCGTTCGGACATCGTCCCGTTCCCGCCGTACTGGACGTCGACGAGATCGAGCGAATCGTGGCGAGCTTCGCCGATTCCGCCCGGCGAGCCGCCGCAGCCGGCTTCCAGGTCCTCGAAATCCATGGCGCCCACGGCTATCTCATTCACCAGTTCCTGTCCCCGCAGTCCAACACGCGCACCGATGCGTACGGCGGATCGCTCGACAACCGGATGCGATTCGCGCTGCAGGTCGCCGAAGCGGTTCGCGCCGCGTGGCCGCAGCATCTGCCCCTGTTTTTCCGGGTTTCCGCCACCGACTGGCTTGCCGGGGACACCGACGACCCGCGACCGGGCTGGACCGTCGCGGACACCGTCGCCCTCGCCGTCGGTTTGAAGAAGGCCGGGGTCGACCTCGTCGACGTATCCAGCGGCGGCGCGATTCCCGATGCCCGCATCCCGGTGGCCCCCGGTTATCAGGTGCCCTTCGCGAAAAGGGTTCGCGCCGAGGCGGATATCCCCACTGCGACGGTCGGACTGATCACCGAAGCCGAGCAAGCCGAAGCGGTCGTCTCCGGCGGCGAGGCCGACGCCGTCTTCGTCGCCCGTGCCCTGCTGCGCAATCCCAACTGGGTCCGCGACGCCGCGCAACACCTCGGGGTGACGCTGCCGCACCCGCCTCAATACTCACGGGGATTCGCGTGAGTTCCCGCGGCGGGCAGGTTCACCTGCCCGCCCTGCCGGCCAATGTGGCCCAGGTGCTGGCATGGGGCGTTTCTCTTGCCTCGGCGTGCGGTGAGCCGGCGGACGGCGCTGGCCCGGCACCTACTGAAGCGGAATCTCGACGCCGCGGTCACGCTCCGGACGCGGGCCGAAGATGCGCCGATCCCCCTCGTTGATTCGCACGTCGTTGATGCTCGCCTCGCGGCGTTCCATCAAGCCGTCCGCGTCGAACTGCCAGAGCTCATTGCCGTAGCTGCGCCACCACTGGCCCGCGGCATCGTGCCACTCGTACTGAAACTTGACGGCGATGCGGTTCTCGGAGAACGCCCACAGTGTCTTGCGCAGGGCGTAGTCGTGCTCGCGCTGCCACTTGGCGGTCAGGAACGGCACGATCTCTTCGCGACCGGTGACGAACGTGTCCCGATTACGCCAGACCGAGTCGGGCGTGTACGCCAGGGCGACACGCTGCGGGTCGCGCGTGTTCCAGGCGTCCTCGGCGGCCTGCACTTTCTGGAGTGCGGTCTCTTTCGTGAACGGCGGGACGGGCGGACGTTGTTCGGACATGACTCTCTCTTTTCTCTCATTGAGAACGTGCGTTCTCTACGCGATTCGACTAGCGTAGGGAACGAGCGTTCTCAACGTCAAGGAGGAAATTCGGATGCCCGCGCCGATCAGCGACGAACAGAAGTCCCGCGACCGCGAGGCGCTGCTGGACGCCGCGGAGACCCTCTTCTACGAGCGCGGCATCCAAGCCGTCGGCATGGACGACATTCGCGAGGCGGCGGGGATCGCACTGAAGCGCATCTACGGGCTCTTCGCAACCAAGGAAGAACTCATCGTCGCCGTGCTGCAACGCCGCGACCGCCGCTGGCGCGGCCGCCTCACCGACTACGTGGAACAGCGTGCAGATCCACGAGAGCGAGTCCTGGCCGTCTTCGACTGGCTGGGACAGTGGTTCGCCGAGCCGGGCTTCCGGGGCTGCGCCTGGATCAACGCCTACGGCGAGCTCGGCGCCACCTCGCCGGCAGTCGTGGCCGAAGTACGCGCCCACAAGCAGGCATTCCACGAGCAGATTGCGGGCTGGGTCGCCGCCGTCACCGAGGCACCGCCGGAACCCTTGTGCCTGTTGGCCGAAGGCGCGATCGTGACCGCCGCCATCACCGGCGATACCGAGGCAGCGCAGCGCGCCCGGGAAGCAAGCGAATCCCTCCTGGGATGACGTCGGCCGCCGGGCCGCCCGTCAGAACGGTCGGCTGTTCGCCTGCCATTTGGCGGATTCCGGTCGCGGACCGAAACGCTCGACGTAGCGGTCGTGCATCTGCGACTGCTTCTGCCGCAGGACTTCGTCGATCAGGTTCGGGTCGAGGCCGTGCTGAGTCAGACGGTAGCGACGCCACACCTTGTTGAGCACGAACGCCATCACGAGGGCCCAGAAGTAGATCGGCAGCGTCATTTCGGAGTGCACGTACACCGATGCCGGCAGCAGCCACAACGGCGCCAGCACGAAGATCGGCGGGATGGCGTACCGGATCATGTGCCGGCGTACGGCGCCGTCGTCGGTCAGGTCCTGCCGAACCCATTCCCGCAGGTGGTCCGGTAAGCGCCGCCCGTAGGCGTAGGTGATGCGCTGCCAGAACGTCGGACTGTCGGCGACCATGACGACTCCTTTGCCTGATGAGGTCGACGAGCACCATGCTCTTCGTACCCTAATAGTTAGGACACTATCATTTAGCTTGCTATTCCACAGGGGTGAGACAACTCACGTACGCCGACGGCGAGAGACACTCGCCCGGCCGGATCACGCGCCACCGAGAACCCCGTGCCGGGCACTACGACACAAACTGTTAGGGCCCTAATTGGTAATAAGCTGGGCAACATGTCCGCTGTCTCGGAAGACGTCGACCCTCTGGCCCTCGAACGGCAGGTCTGCTTCGCGCTGGCCATCACCAACCGTGCGGTCCTCGCGATCTACCGGCCACTGCTCGAACCGCTCGGGCTGACGCATCCGCAATACCTGGTGCTATTGGCGTTGTGGGACAACGCAAAAGCCAAGCAGGAGCCGTTGACCGTCAAGCAGATCGCCGCACTGCTGCAGATGGATTCGGCCACCGTGTCCCCGATGCTCAAGCGCCTCGAGACGCTCGAGCTCATCCGCCGCACCCGCAGCGCGACCGACGAGCGCACCACCCACATCACGCTGACACCGAAAGGCGTCGCGCTACGTCGCCGCGCGCTGAAGATTCCGCCGGCGGTGGTCGAACAACTGGGCGTCGGCCTCGACGAGCTGGAACGCCTGCACGAAGTACTGACCCGAATCAATGCCGCCGCCGTTGCCGCCGGCACACTCACGGCGAAATCCGGGTAGCGGCTGGCAACGCCGGCGGGCGCCGGTTCGAAGGTTGTCGCGACGATGCACCGAAAGCCAGATACCAGTGGCGACGGCCATTGGTGAATGACATCGATCGTGGCGGATTCACTTCAGAAATTTGACGTGGCCGAGGTAATGCAGCGTTTGCCTACCAGGGCGTCGTTTCGCAATAATGCGGACAATCGCGAGCGGTGCCGGCGATCGATTACGACTTTCACCACACCCCGCCCGATTCCGGAAACCGGCCCCTAACACGCAGTTCACGCAACTATCGGATGACCCGTCCGTGTCGCCCGCCCGATTCAAGATCAAATTCGCGGCTTGCGCCGGAACCCCGCTGAAAATGGTGTGAATATTGTTGGTGAAGCAATAATTGAGATTGCTGTTGTGTACCTGGCGCAGTATCGACCGGCAGAATTTGATGCGCTCGGGCACGAACACGGACTGTTTTGTGGCTCTTCATGATTGACGGTGTAGTTGGGGTCTGAATCCGCCGGTTTCGAGTAGGGATCGGGCGATGTAGTGGGTG